>QHZQ01000368.1:3359-8262 GCA_003224725.1 Acidobacteriota bacterium
GGAATAGCTGAGAGATAAAGGTAAAACGAATTTCTTTTTCTGGCTACAAGTCTAGCAACTGAAAAGCGCGAGATTGAAGCGGAGTTGGCCCGGTGAGTTGAAAAAACGATGAGACCGAAAGAAGCGCTTTGACCTTACAGAATTGCGGCAGCGAGTCCCCAATATCTTTAGTAAAGTATCGAAGCTCTGCACCGCAAGGCCGTCCTCGGTCGGCACACACCCAAATACGCCGTCCATACTATTCGTGGCAGGCATATGTCATCGACGCCGTAACCGTTGGTATCGATGGCACGGTGTATCTTGGCCAAAGCGAGCGAAAATCAAAGTTATATCTTTACTACCCGGAATAAGGCATTGGTGTCGCCACTATCCGAAAAGATAGAAGACCACCTCGGCGCGGGCGGCGGGTTTTCTCGTAGCTGAATGGGTGCAGACAGATTGATGAGTCCGCTCGGCCCGTTTGACGTTGGACCGCAAATTGCCGTTCGGGTCAAATCTTCCTAGCCCTCGACTTGTGGATAGACTGCCCACCACAATGGAGCTGTCTAGTCTATCGCAGTCTGTTTGCCCACAAAGAACCACACCAGCACACCCGCGAGCATGATGATGCCGCCAGCGTAGAGCCCCCACGACCAGCCGAAATACTTTGCGATCAGCGGCGTCAGCACCGGGGCGATCATTCCTCCGAGATTGCCTCCGGTGTTGAAGATGGCGCCGCCGGTCCCGGCATGCTTTCCGCTCGCGTCAATGGCGGCAGCCCAATAGGGACCGTCGGTAGCCGCCGCGAATCCCAGCGAGAGGCACAGGAGTATTACAGTCGGCAAGGTGCCGGTGACGTTCGACCCCACATAAACCAAAACGGCGCTCAAGGTCAAACCCACAATGGGAACGATCCGGCGGCCGTTGCGCAGGCCGAAATGCACGATCAGCCGGTCGGAGACCCAGCCCCCTATGGGCGTCATCACCATCCAGGCCACCCACATCAGAGTTGTATAAATCGCGCTCTGGTCCATTCCCATGTGCCGGATCTGGCCGAAATAGTAATAAAGCCAAAAGAAAAAGATGTACTCGAAATAATCGACCGTGAAATAACCTGCGGTGAGCAACATCAGGTCGCGATTGGTGAGAAGTTCCTTCCACAGCGTTCGAGTGCGAGCAGGCGGAGGGCCGATTGAGCGCGGCCTCTCGGAAGCATAGTCCTGCGCATACCAGCACCAGATCGCGCCCAGGATAGCGCTTCCCAGAGCAGCTAACAGGAACGCGCTGCGCCAACCGGACCGTGCTTTCATCCACGAGAACAGCGCCGGCGTGATGGCCCCACCGATTCCAGCGCCGCAAGCGATCCATCCCCACACGCGTGCGCGCGCCTGGGGCGGATTCCAGTTCGCGTTCATTTTTCCGCTGGACGGATACATCGGGGCGGCGCAGATCCCCATGCACATCCGGATCATCAGGAAGGATGGCACGATCCCGATATAGGTCCCCAAGCCGGGCGAGCCGCCGAGCGCCGTCAGACCGGTGAACAGCGCCGACCCGAGCGCCATGAACGTCAACGTCAGGCGGGGGCCGAACCTGTCGGCGAGGTACCCGCCCGGAATCATCATGATGGTGTAGCTGAACAGGTAGGCCGAATAAATCGTGCCCATCTGGGTTTCGGAAAGGGAAAAATCCTTGATAATGCCTGGGCCAGCGATGCTGATGATGATGCGATCGATATACGTCATCACGCTTAGAAAAACCATCAGCACCACGATGCCCATACGTCTGGAATGCTTCAATGCGCCCTCCCGAGAAGGAATCGATCAGAAAGATGTGAGCTTTTTCCCGCCAGGCGGACCTTAGCTCCGGAAAAGAATGCTCTGCCTCTTAAAGGTCCGGACCGAAATCCAGAATGCAATGGCGGCGTAGAAAGCATTGGACGCGAACGCCCTAAGAAATCCCGCGGGCGTGTACTTATCGAGCACACTGAACAGCCTGGTAACATGCCTTAGCTTTTCCCTATGACGTCCCTAGCCAGTTTGACGATCGCTTGGACCAAAATATCCCCGGCTTCCGAACGAAGATGAGCCACCCCATAATACCAAGGATCTTTGTAAGCCGCATAGTCATACCTGTACTTGCCTACGATGCGGTCAGCTCGCGAGAGACGAAGCGTTAATAGCCCTCCGCTTTCCCCATGACCATCTTGACCCTCTGTCCCGCCTTTATCTCCTCTTGGCCAATTGCTATAATAGGTTGCGTGACCCTGAAGCTGCATAACTCTCAGATGCGCGAATTCCTGGGGCTTTGGCCCGACGTCCCCATGGCCCCACAAGTGCGGAGTTCGTTGGAATCGGTAGAGCAGTTCATCCCGAAATGATAGTTTCCCCCTTTTTTTGGTTGTTTGTCATCGCCGCTGCTCATGCCGGGTTTCAAGCGCCTTCAGAAGATCCACATTTCTTGCGTGGGCTAGAGCTCCAGAACTCCGGAAAGATGGAACTGGCCATCAAGGAATATGAGCTTTCACTGAAAGCGCATCAAAGTTTTCCAGTGCTGGCCAACCTGGGAGCGGCTTATGCCGGGCTGGGACGTTATCAGGAGGCCGTTTCGAGATACGAGCAAGCTCTGCAGCTGGCTCCGGGACAGCCTCTGATCACCCTGAACCTCGGTCTGGCTCACTTCAAAATGGGAAACATCCAGAAAGCCGCAGCACTTTTCGAAGAAGTCCAAAAAGCTGACCCTGAAAACTTGCAAGCACGCACCCTTCTGGCCGACTGCTATTCCCAGATGGGCGAGTACAAGAAGGTCATTTCCCAGTTGGACGAAGCAGCGGAAAAACATCCTGAGGACAGGTCGATTGCTTATCTGCTCGGCACCGCTTATTTGAGAGACAAGCAGATTGAAAAGGGACAGCGGCTGTTGGACCGCATTTTGCGCCATGGAGATTCCGCCGAAGCCCACCTGATGATGGGAATTGCATCTCTTGAAGCTTACGAGAATAAAAAAGCGGTGGCCGAGTTTGAACAGTCCATTACCATTAATCCCAATCTTCCCCTGGCTCATTCCAGCCTGGGCCAGGCGTTCCTGCGCTCGGGCGATGCTGAAAAAGCCGTGCCCCAATTTGAAGCCGAGCTCAAAATCAATCCCAATGACTTCACCGCCAACCTGCACCTAGGGCTGTTACTCCGCCGGAACAACCAGCAGGACGAAGCACTTCCCTTCTTTCTGCGAGCTCTCGAACTCCGCCCCCACGATGTCTCCGCCGTTTATGAGGTCAGCCTCATCTATTTTCAGAAAGGCAACTTGGACAAAGCCCAGCAGATGTTGGAAGAGATTGTTCAAGGCACTCCGGACTTCATGGATGCACATGTAAACTTGGCTCGCATCTACTATAGAAAGAAAATGAAGGCCGAAGGAGACCGCGAACAGGAGACCATCGAAAGACTCAGAGTCGAGCAGCAGAAACGCCAGCCAGGGTCACAAAAGCGAGCAGAGGACGTGGAGAACAGCAAAACAGGCAAGGAGGAACAACCTCAGTGAAGAGAGAAGGGTGAAGGCTGAGAACCTCTATGCTCTCCGCTCTTTATTTACCGGCGTCAACCCACGCGACGAGTTTCAGCCATGAGAAATTTCCCTTGTCTATTGTTGGTCTTCCAAGTTGCATTGCCTGGGAGTCTCTCGGCTTTAGCTGAGGGGCAAGTGTCACCTCGAGCCTCACAAAAAGATAGTCCTTCCCTCTCCAATACCTCGAGGAAAACTGACATGCCAACTTTTGAGACGCTCAAAGCCATGGCCAATGCTGCACGCGAGGCTGATGAAGTCCCCGAGGCGATCAGACTTTACACCGAGCTTGTTGGTATCAGACCCAATTGGACAGAAGGATGGTGGTACCTGGGAACCCTCTACTATGAGAAAGATCAATATACCGACGGAGCCAGAGCCTTTCAGCGCTTTGTGACTTTGGAGCCGAAGAACGGCCAGGGCTGGGCCATGCTGGGTCTTTGTAAGTACCAGACCAAGGACTATGTAACGTCGCTCGAGCATCTTGGGAAGGGACGCGAACTGGGTCTGGCGGGCAACGAGGAACTGGCGCGGGTGGTTCGGTATCACCAAGCAGTTCTCCTGACCCTTGGCAGACAATTTGAGGCGGCTCAGGAGCTGCTGAACGGGTTTGCCGTCGAGCATCGAGAGAGCGACAGCGTGCTGGATGCGTTAGGAATGGCGGTGCTGCGAATTTCTGATCCTCTTGAGGAATTGAATTCTGTGCAGAAGGAAATGATCAGACAATTTGGCAAGGCGGCTTTTCTGGCGGGGGAAAGGAAAGCGTCCGAATCGCGCAAACTGTATGATGAATTGGAAGAGCACTATCGCAACCGGCCGAATGTGGCTTACGCCTACGGTGTGTCGCTACTCGCCGAGAAAGAGCCGGAGCGCGCTATGACATATTTCAAAGAGGAACTGAAGAGAAATCCGAATCATGTCGCTTCCATGCTGCAGATTGCCCTTCAGACCATGAGTTCTGGAAAATTCGAAGAAGCTCTACCTTATGCCAAAAAGGCGTCCACGGTTGATCCTGAGAATTTCGCTGCTTACTACGCCCTGGGCCGGATTTACCTGGGACTGAACGATGTGCCCAGCGCAATCACCATGCTGGTGAGAGCTTCGAAGGTCGCCCCGGATGTCCCCGGCGTCTACTTTGTTTTGGCGAGTGCCTATACACGCGCTAAGAAGCCTGCAGAGGCTGCTCGGGCCCGGGCTGAGTTTGCCCGTCTGGAAGCACTGGACAAGGAAAGGCGAGGTGAAGCGACGGGAGAGGATACGAAGTCTAACGCCCTGGAAAAGTCTGGCCCCCTCTGACGGAGCTTCTCCAGGATCTTGTAGGGAAAGCCATTTTAGGCAATGCAGAATTGCTCAAACCGGATAT
>QHZQ01000026.1:0-22291 GCA_003224725.1 Acidobacteriota bacterium
ACTTCCACGCGATTCACACCAATCGCTTTGGCCGCCGCCCAGACATCTTTGTACTCCAGGCTCTTCAGGTACCCATCACGAATCCCGACGTGCATTACATCCTTGCCTTGAACCGTTGGGACTGCCATAGCGAATACCAAAGCAGCACCAAACAATATCTGTAGCGACATCATGGTTCTCCAGTTTGTTTAGCCGTTATTGATTTCTGGCATAATTAGTTAAGTATCAAGTGGGGTCTCTGCACTGCCAATACTCACTCCTCCATCGCGCCAAGGAGGACAGGGCGTGAGAAAAATTAAGCATTCAAACAGACACCCGAAAATAACTCAGTCCCTGGGGGTCGGGAGTGTGAAGCCTAGACCGTTTTGCAGAAACCTGCTGGCCAGCACGTGGGCAGGGACTATGGAACACAGAAAACACGCATACACCGTTACCAGGGTCTCCATTTCATGCGCATCTGGAATAATATCCTATTTTGGCTAACTCGGTAGCCTGGACAATTCAATCTTAGTAGAGTCCAGAATTAACTTCTTCAGATTGAAGCGCCCGAGATCATTGGTCTTTTTTCGGGAAATAAAGCACGCGGCAATAATAGTTGCCCAGAGCAATGTAAGGGGATCCTACAAATACAAGGGTTTCTTAATTGAGGCAAGCTGCGATTGAAGATAGATGACGTGACCTGGGCTTCATGCCATTTATTCAAAGCAACCGACAGAATGGAGAATAAGAGCTGTGCTACTCTTATCCCATGGAAGGAATTGCTTTTTCATTTCTTATCTTGTTTACGTCTATATATTCTGCTGGTCATCTTCGGGGTCTGGTATTTCAATGAGAACTACAATTACTCGCGCTAAGAAAATCCGGGGCGCAGTTCAGTTGCCCGGGGACAAGTCGATCTCCCACCGGCTGGGGATGTTGGGAGGCATCGCAGAAGGCAAAACAATTATTGATAATTTTGCTACCAGCCAGGACTGCCACAGCACCTTATCCTGTCTTCGGCTCTTGGGCACTCCCATTGAAATCATGCATGGAACCCAGATTTCAATCAGGGGTAAGGGGTTGGAAGGACTGACAGCCTCAAAAGAAGTTTTGGATGCCGGAAATTCAGGTTCAACAATTCGAATGCTCTCGGGAATTCTATCCGGTCAAAGTTTTGTCACCCGAATTAGCGGCGATGACTCTTTGTGCCAGCGACCCATGAAAAGAATCATCACGCCGTTGACTCAAATGGGCGCCAAAATCCATGCCCGTAAAGGAAACTTCCCTCCTCTCTCTATCGAAGGAGGCGCTTTGCAGGCAATTCAATATAGTCTTCCGGTCGCTAGCGCTCAACTCAAGTCCGCTATACTTCTAGCGGGTCTTTTTGCCGAGGGAGAGACTGAGGTTATAGAACCCTCGCCAACCCGCAATCATACAGAAGTCGCACTAAAAGAATTCGGGGTTGAGGTAAACATTCGCGAAAATCGGATCGCCCTAAGAGGACGGCAAAGAATTCATGCGATTCATACGGAGGTTCCCGGAGACATCTCTTCAGCGGCCTTTTTTATTGCTGCTGCTACATTGTTGCCTGATTCTGAAATCATTCTTCAAGGCGTGGGACTGAATCCAGGGAGACGGGCTATCGTTGATTTACTCCAAAAAATGGGAGCTTCTATAGAAACCTTAGACCAATTGCAACGAGGCGGTGAGCCGGCGGGCGATCTCCGGATAAGATCTGCCACCCTAAAAGGGGGCAAGATTTCTGGAGAGCAAATCCCTCAGGTGATCGATGAAATTCCAATTCTTGCCGTCTTGGCCACTCAAACACACGAGGGACTGGAGATTCGTGATGCCGAAGAACTACGAGTTAAGGAAAGCGATCGAATCAAGAGCCTCGTGGAGAACCTGAGGGCCATGGGAGCTACTGTGGAAGAGTTCGAAGATGGAATGTTTGTTGCCGGGAGACAATCTTTGCGTGGATCGCTGATTAATAGCTATGGTGATCATCGGATTGCCATGGCCTTTGCTATCGCGGGCCTTCTGGCTCAGGGAGAAACGGTTATCGAAGGCGGTGAATGTGCGGCGGTCTCTTTTCCCGAATTCTTTGAGACGCTGAGTCGACTGACAGTCCGATAGAAATTGAATGAGGCCATAGTCGAACCTCACTCTCATCCTCTGAAGATGTGAAAAAAAGAGTAGAAGGCAAACCCACCATCCCGTTGAAAGCGACTGCTAACATGGAAAACGGGCTCTCCGCCCTGGATGAGGAAGACGAAGAGGCTAGCTCGTGGTTGCACCTTCCACGGGCCAGTCATTCTCTAGACAGGATTTGAGAACCTTCAGATGGTTTATGAAGCGATGCCTTTGGTATCGCCGCTCGGGCTACTCACGAGCTCATGACCAGGCACTCAGCTCCCAACCGCAGGTCGTAACACGATAAAGCATCCAGGAAAATTCGAAATCGATGGAGAGTAAAGCGAAGAGACTCGGGTGTTTTGGAGGTTCTGACTTCTTCCACGAAATTCTCATACTCCTCCCAATCCTTGTACATCAGGTATCTCAAGCTGCTCTCTCGAAAAGCGTCAAAGGTTTTCAGGAGCACGGGGAGTGCCTGCTGATCCTGCATCTTTTCGAAACTACCAATGAAGGTCGACAAAGCGCCAATCTCGCTGAGTAGTTTCTTGGATTGCTCCAATCGAGTTACCAGGGCGGAAAAGATTTTCTTGCCATCAAAGTTTGAATCAAAGACTTGAGAAACCTGGACAATGGACTGCTGCAAAGAGTTCTTTAGCAAACCGTGGCTATTTTCGACCCGAGCATAGATGGGAGGGGCTTGGCGAAGATAGACCAAGCCTACCAACTCGTGGCTGAAAACCTTCTTAATTTCTTGACTGAGCGCAAAGATGGTGGCATCCAGACTTTCAACCATCGGAGCGCTAACATCGGGGTGCTTACAAATCCGAGTCTCCAGGAAATCAAACAACATCCGGAGCTCAGAATTGATGAGAGAAAAAATTAACAGCGAGTTCTTTAAGGGGCGATCGAATGTCAGGTCTTTCTCGACAAACTCTAAATATCGCAACAAGCGAAAAAGCTCCAGAAAAACTTTGGCAACATCCTGCCGTAGGCCTTCGTTTTTTATATGCTTGATCAGAGCCGCAATGGAGGGATTTTCAACTCGATCGAAATGCACTTTGAACTTGAAAGCCACCAGCATCTCAATATAGCGACATTGCTTGATTTCCCGATTGATCAACTTTCCTATGGTGGTAAATGTTTGAAAGGTCACTTCGGGTAACTTAACCAGTTCGTCGATCATGTAGCGTAGATCCGCTAGGGAATCGAGCAGGAGTGCTAAGGAATCGTCAGGAGTCGGTTGGGTCAGCAACCGACTACAGAAATCATCCATTACATAGTCGCGCTTAAGGTAATTGGAAAGATAACGGTCGAATTGAAGCAGATTAGACCGCTCCTGGGTCATGATTTCGTTGGCTAAGGAACTCATTCTCAGGATGACATCCCGAACGACTGTCAATTCTTCCCTGAAATCTTTCAGCAGAAAGTGTTTGAACTCATTATCGTGAGAAGGTTGGTTCTTAGTTCGAAAAAATCGGTCAAAACATTTGATCCACATTTCCAATTCAAAGACACAGTCAATCTTCTGCTTGCGACTGACCTGATCCAGCCACAGATTAAGCACCGTTTCTTTCTGTTTGGTAGCTAATTCATCCATAAGCATCCTGCTTTTTTTCAGGGTTGAAAGTGTACACTCAGCTCACCTTTCCAATCACCATTTATCGGAAAAAGTGAGATTGGGGTTCACATCAAAAGTAAGATAAAAGCAGTTGTTTGCAGACTCTTATCTTTCGCTTCTCAACTTCCAATAGGCATCGCCCTCTTCGCGCATCTGGTCGAGCACAGCCTGCATTTCCTTTAACCTTTCCTTGACTTGCTCTTCGTTTGCATCCCTTGAAACAAAGATTGGTGGCGCCTTTAAAACCAAAGCACGCGAGAACGGCATGGGGATTTGAGACTGGTCCCAATTGTTCAGTTGCAGCTTATGCTGAAGTGAAATGTGAAAGCAGAAAATGGCATCGCCGGTCCTCTTTGCTAGCAATACGGGCCCTATCTTAGCAACATAACGCGGCCCTCTCGGCCCATCCACGGTAAAAGCAGCATCCACTCCATGCCTAAGATTTCTGGCCATTTCAGCCAAAGCTCTGAGCCCGCCTCGTGAACTCGACCCGCGGGCTACGCCGTAGCCATGCTTTTGAATACAACGGGCAATATATTCTCCATCAAAGTTTTGACTGGTCATGACCACGATCCCACGCTTCCTCCAATACCAGGCAGCAGGGAAGATCAGCCCATGCCAAAAAGTAAAAATAGCTCGTTTACCCGTCCGGTAGATAGACTCCAGGTTCTCGTCTCCTCGGCTCTCCCATCGCAAGCTTCTTCCGATGAGATGGATGAGCCAAGCGCTCATGTTAGAAATGAGGAAAATTTGTGCTCTTTGCCAAAGAGAAAACTGACGGGGGCCGCTCCAATGAGCGATGCTGCGGAGGAATTTGTCCTCGGATGAACCTTTCGATCGGGTAAACCCAGACACTTTTATCAAAAGCTAATGGGGTGAAATATTCGCTATCGGTATCTCTGGAGAGTATTGACTTTCGCGGCGAAAGTTTTGTCGCTTTCCGCCCCAAATCATTTTCGAATTTCTTTCGCGAGTTCGATAAGGACGGGTACTACTTTAAAGACATCTCCAACGATTCCATAGTCGGCCACACTGAAAATGGGAGCATTGGGGTCTTTGTTGATGGCAACAATACAGGAAGAATTCATCATTCCCACGAGATGCTGAATCGCGCCCGAAATGCCACAAGCGATATAGAGTTTGGGAGTTACTGTTTGCCCAGAGCTTCCAATTTGGTGTTCTTTGGGAAGCCAGCCGCCATCGGTGACAGGGCGCGAAGCTCCGACAGCCGCCCCAAGGGTATGAGCCAGATCGAGTATGATTTGAAATTTTTCCTTGCTCGCCAAGCCTCGACCCCCGGCGACGATAATCTCAGCCTGGCTTAAATCTACCTTCCCCTGGGCAGCCTGAACAATCTCCAAAACTTTTCGCTTGAGCATCTCCTCTGGTAGCGGGACAGTCAGATTGACAACTCGGGGCGATTGCCGTGACTGGACTTCGTAAGCATTAAAGGCACCCTGCTGCAGGGAGACGAAGTAAGGGGGTTCACCTTTTAAACCCACCTGCAGATTGATTTTTCCGTTGAAAACTTGTCGGACAAACTGGAGACGGCCCGCCTCTATTTGATAATCAACGCAGTTGGGGATGAACCCGCGGCCAAGCATCGTAGCCAGCTTGGGAGCAAAATCGACCGCCTGATAGGTGTGTCCCATTAAAAAAAGGAAAGGAGACTCCTGCTGAGCCACTTGCGAAAGGATCTGGCAATGGGCTTCGGGAGTGTAAGCCTCACATCGATCGCTGATGATGGTTAGTACTTTTTGTCCACACTTCCGAGATACCTCATCTGCCAAGCATTCAATAGCCTTGCCGATGAGTACAACCTTTAGTTCTTGTTGAAGCTGTTCGGCCAGCTTCTGGCCAAAACCGATGACCTCCCACGAGATGCTTTTCAGCTTTCCGGCTCGATGCTCAGCTAGAACCAGAATCTTGCCAGGCATAAACTATTCCTTTCCGCACTCGGCCAGCGGCTAAAGCACCTTTCCTTGTGTAATCTTTCCATTAAAGTTCTCGCAGCCTCTTCAGGTGTACCTTCGAGAATGACAGTCTTTTTCTTCTTCTCCGGAAAGAACATTTTTTGATGGTCAACCACAGAGCCCATACTTCCGAGTTGGCTGTTTTTCAGACCCAGATCCTGTGCAGAGAGTGTTCGTATCCCCTTCTTCTTGGCTTGCATAATCCCTTTGAGCGTAGCATATCTGGGTTGATTGATTCCCGATTGAATGGTTAGGACCGCGGGCAAAGGGATTTCAACGACCTCAAAAAGGTTGCTCTCCAGCTCGCGCTTCACCCGCGCGTTTTTGCCATCCTCACTCACGTTCACTTCCATCACAATGGTGGCATGAGACCAACCCAAGAGCTGGGCGAGAATAGTGCCTGTTTGAGCGAAGGCCATATCCTCTGATTGCACACCTGTGAAAATGACATCGAAGTTCTGATCGCTAATTGCCCTTGCAATGGATGTAGCGATGACAAAAGCATCAGAACCACGAAAGGCGGGGTCCGTGAGATGAAGCGCACTATCGGCGCCCATGGCCAACCCACTCTTGATAGTTTTTAAAACTCGTTCTTCCCCCAGCGACAAAACAACCACTTCCCCTCCCAGTTTCTCTTTAAGTCGCAACGCTTCCTCCAGAGCGTATACATCACTTTCGTTGGTTTCAAAAACGAGATCTTCTTCGCGAATCCCCGTTGCTGTATCGTCTATTTTGTAGCGGGAGTCTTTCTCTGGAACCTGCTTTAAACAAGCCAGAATTCTCATAATAACCTCATGAGGATATTAGGAAACATGAACCCCAAAATAGCTTATCTGCAAATGCATTGTCAAATGGCTTTGATATCCTGGTTCATCGTGCTCGTCGTCGTCCTACTCGTCCTCGAAATCAACGAGAACAAAATCCTCAGATCCACATAACGGGCAAAAAGGGAACACTGTTACCCCAAGAACCAACTTAGCCCACCTGCAGCGAGAATAATCCACAGGGAACTAACCTTGAAGCGCAGCGCCACCACCAGAGTCGCAAGAGCAATGAAGAAACCAACCCAACTGTGGACGCTTATCCTACCAATACTGAAAGTTGCCGAGGCCAGCATACCCACGACAGAAGGAGAGATCCCGCGGAGAAAGGCTTGGAGCACCTTGTTGCTTTTGAAGCGTTGGTAATAAAAACTGACCGCCAACGTAAGGCAGTACGAAGGTAGAAAAACAGCGATGGTCGCCAGACATGCTCCAAACATTCCGAGAACTTTGTAACCCACAAATGTAGCTGTGATGACGACTGGGCCTGGAGTTATCTGTCCCAGAGCAACACTATCGACGAACTCACGGTGGTTAAGCCATCCGAACTTTCGGACCACTTCCCCTTCGAGAAAGGGAACCATGACATACCCTCCCCCAAATGTGAAGGCGCCAATCTTTAAGAAGACATAGAGTAATCGCCAGATCTCGTTGCTTAAGAAAGAGCCTGTCAAAAGCCCAATTCCTAAGCATATAGGCCAGCAGGTGAAACTGCGAAAGTCTCCTGCAGGCGCGCCTTTCCAGGCGAAAGCTAGAAGTCCCACCCCCCCAGCAATCAAAACTGTCTGAATCACTCCAAAATCAAAGAACGAGAGTGCCAAAAAAGCGAGGATGGCAACTGGCCAATCCCAGAGACTGCAGATGACAGACTGTCCAAGCTTGTACGCAGCCACCAAGATGAAAGCGGCAATTGCCGGCGTCATCCCGCGAAACAGCCGCTCAAAGTCCGGAACCTCCTTAAAGGTTAGATAAAACTCAGAAAGCAGCAACATGGATGCGAAAGCAGGCAAGAGCATAGCCACGACGGCAACCAAACCGCCAATCCAACCTCGCAGTTTAAAACCGATGTAGCAACTTATATTGACGGCAATGACCCCGGGTAAGGACTGAATCACAGTCGTTGCCTCGGCAAATTCGTCGTTGGTAAGCCATTGTAATTTTTCTACCACATGTCGCTGTAACTGGGCCAAGATGGCTAGGCCTCCTCCAAAACCAATGACACCCACGTAGAAGAAGGCCCTGGCAATTTGCACTAGGTCTTGCTTGGAAACCGACTCGGTTATGCTATCCTGAGATGAAGACTGGCTCAAATTCTTATCCATCGGAACGAGACAAGAAGGGCTCGCTTATTAGGAAGGCGGCTGAGCCCAGATTCGGGGGAAAACTTGACGAGAATTCTCAGCACTTCTTGTGATCTACAGTAAGTCGATAGGGAGTCCCCGCTAAATTCGTAACTCGCGTGCTGTTAGATCCATCGCAGATTCTCACAGGACGGCTGCTACCCTTCTCGTCTACAACGTTCTGCTTTCTGATTTCGACGCTTTAGAGTAAAATCTGGAACTTGCTCTCCCGCATTGGTCTCCATGCACTCTAGTTATGATGATTTTCCTTTAAAGGTGGTCGCCTGTGCCAATTGTAGAAGATTTTCCGCGGCCATCGAAAGCCAAACCGAACTCGAAGGGCTCTTACCATAGTTCAACAAAAACCATGATGTCAAGCCAGCACAGCCAGCTCAAATTCGGTCGAAACACCAGGGCTCAGATTTCGTGGGCAGTTTTTCTGGTTTCACTTTTGGCATTCTCCTTCTGCCAACGAAGTAAGCAAAAGGTAATTGCGGTTGTCCCCAAGGGGCAGGCCCATATTTTTTGGCAAACGGTTCAGGCAGGAGCGAGGGCGGCTGGCGCCAAATTTGGGGTCAAAATCCTCTGGAACGGACCCGCTTCAGAGATTGAAATCAGCAAACAAATTAACATTGTGGAAGATTTTATCAACCGTAGAGTGGATGGCATTGTTCTGGCGCCCTCCGACGGAAAAGCCCTGGTCCCCGTCATCGAAAGGGCTGTACGGTATGGCATTCCGGTAACGATATTCGATTCCGGGGCCCAAACCGAATCCTATGTTTCCTTTGTGGCAACCGACAATTATTTCGGTGGCGTGAAAGCTGCTCACCGCATGGCTGAGATACTGGGTAGGAAGGGCGACGTGGCCATTGTGGGCGTCATGCCAGGTAGTTCTTCTACTACCCAGCGAGAAAATGGCTTTAAAGAGACGATTGCTAAAGAATATCCACAGATCAAAATCGTCGCCTTTCAATATGGGATGTCGGATCGTGCCAAGTCCCTGGCTGTGACCGAAGACATCCTTACGAGCAACCCGGATCTAAAGGGAATTTTTGGACCTAACGAATCTAGTTCGATTGGTGTTGCTCAGGCTGTAAAAGGTCGTGGGCTCAGTGGCAAGGTCAAAATTGTCGGGTTCGATTCCTCACCCAGCCTGATAAGCGACGTGCAAGAAGGTATTATCGATTCTTTAATAGTACAAAGTCCTTTTGCTATGGGTTTTGAAGGTGTAAGAACGCTTTGCGAAAAATTCGAGGGGAAAACCCCGCAGCGACGGGTTAATACTGGCGTGATGCTGATTACAAAGGGGAACTTATTTGAGCCACAGGTTCAGCAGTTGATACATCCCAGCCTCGAGAAGTACTTGGGTGAGCAGTAGCCACGCCTTAATCTGGAATGACGGAATATCGGACGGTGCATTGCACTAGCATTGCTCTAATAGTCACCATTCCAGCCCTCCGTTCTTCTAGTCTTACCCATGAGAGATCTCTTCAGACAGCTTCTTCCTTTTTTTAGCTTTGCCGGCTTGTTTGTCTCTCTCTCAATTCTTTCCCCTTATTTCCTCACAGTTGACAATCTCTCGAGTGTGGCTCGACAGACTGCAGTGATTAATATCATAGCAGTTGGGATGACGCTGGTAATCATCTCAGGAGGCATTGATCTTTCCGTCGGGTCCGTCCTGGCGTTTTCTGGAGTTTGCGGAACCTTGTCAATGGAACGGGGAGTGGGGGTTGGGGCCTCGACACTCCTTGGGATTCTCTCCGGCTTAGCCTGGGGGCTCAGTAATGGCTTGATTGTGACTCAATTTAAAGTCCCACCTTTCATCGCGACTTTGGGTTGTATGGGAATGGCTCGCGGTCTGACGTTGCTCATTACCGATGGGATCCCGGTCACAGCCATCCCCAAGAGTTTTGGGCGGCTCGGAGACGGAAACTTTTTTGGCATAATTCCCGTCCCAGTGGTCATTTTGCTCGGCATTGGAGTGATCATGTCTTATGTTTTGCGCTGCACCCGTTTAGGCAGGTACGCTTACGCGATCGGCGGGAATCCCCAGGCCGCTCACCTTTCAGGGATAAATTTGACGAGCTGTACGCTGATAATTTACTCAATCCTGGGGGCCCTTACAGGCTTGGCAGGAATGATCGAAGCTTCCCGCCTGGTGACAGGTCAGCCTACTGCTGGAGACGGTTATGAACTGAGAGTGATTGCGGCCGTGGTCATCGGGGGAGGCAGCCTGAACGGAGGAGCGGGAACGGTATTGGGAACAACCGTGGGGGCTTTCATCATGAGCCTGTTGAACAACGGCTGCAACCTGCTAGGAATTTCCCCTTTCATTCAGCAAATTCTTATCGGTGGCATCATCGTTCTGGCGGTGGCTGCGGACGAATTGCGGAGAAGAAGGTTGGAGTAGGGCCTTCTAAATACTCGCCTTCACTTGGGCCTTGATGTAGTCGCGATTACCTTCAAAGTCTTCTACACTCAGTCGCCCTGCACGCGTAACCTTCCCATTTTGGATTGCGGTTTGCAGCAATTCCACAAATTCCCCATCGCACTCGCAGCGGGGCGGAGAGGCTTGATAAGGCCAGACGACCTCGCGCCGGCAGGCATTGCACCGAAGGAAGGACTTGGAACCGGAAAGTTTTCCCTTTTTCGCAAGAGGGGCGCCCTCGATTTCTACGATGTCTAGGGAGAAGTCCAGAACCGGGGCGTTACTGATGTAGGTTCCGACCCCGTAGCCATCAGCCAGTTCATTCAGCTCGCGAATTTTCTCTTCGGTTAACCCGCCACTCAAGAAGAGCCTTATGTTTTTGTGTCCGCGAAGATCCAGTTCCCACCGGATCTCACGCAAGATATCCACGACGCTTCCCTTGCGAGACGCGGGTGTGTCTAGACGTAAAGCAAAAACTTTGTTCCCCAGAGCTTCGGCAACCCGAATCGCCTCAAATTTTTCGTCGTTGAAAGTATCTACCAGAGAAATAATGTTCACTCTTTGGCCGAAAGCATCGTAGAAGGCCCTCGTTGCCGCAACGGTGTCGCCATAAAGCAAGATCAGGGCATGCGGCATGGTTCCGGAAGGCTCAATTCCGAGCAGGGATGCGCTTTTGACACCAGCCACGCCTTCACATCCCCCAAGGTAGGCATAGCGTTCTACCATGGGCGCAATAATAGGATGAATTCGACGGGCTCCAAAACAAACGACCGGCTTCCCGCGAGCAGCAGCCACGCATCGCGCAGCTCGGGTCGCGATTCCAGATGCCTGACAGACCAATCCCAAGACGGCCGTTTCATAAACGCAAAAATCAAGGTAACGCCCCTCTATTTCGATAAGAGGTTGATGAATTCGGAAGAGGGTGCCCTCGCGAACTGCGCGAACATTCAGGGACAGATTGAGTTTTTCAATTAGTGCCAGAAGCTCTTCGGTCCCGGCCAAAATGCCCCAATGATAATTCTCAGGAAGGCTCTTGACCACCAACTCCGCTCGTACCTTTTTGTCAATATTGTTTTTCCTAAGAATTTCAACTGTCCGAGTGAAATAAACATCGGTAACGTCGCCACGAATGACATCCTCTTCGGTGGCAGCATGGAACATGGTGAATCCCCCCTTGCCAGTGTGGTAAAATATCGTCCTCAATAAGAATGCGAAATCCCTTGCGAATGACAAAATCCAAATTCATTCTAACAACAATTTGTCTCCTTAACTTCAATTCTTCGTTCTGGATCAGATGGGGATCCGAATCGCAACTTGCTGTCGTAGACTTCAAAACCTCGTGGACTGCGCATGCATTCAGTGGAGATAATTACAACTATTACATGGAACAGCGCCTCAAGGAGGATCTTTCTTCTCTTTTTCAGCTTGGACAAGAGATGACCAGGGAATCTCAGCCCTCTCCTGGTATCGGAAATTATAGACAGGTTTCTCAAAGAGCCAACAAAATTCGAAAACTGGCCGGCCGAATAAAATCCGCCCTAACGTTAGGTAACCAAACCCCGGAACAAAAAAGCACTAAGGCATTGTCCCTCGAGTCGCCCAGCCCTGAAGGATTACGCGGGGAAATAGAGGAGATTGGCAATTTGGTTCACAAAATCCATAGATGCTACGCCAGGCGCGGAAGACATACCCTCAATGCCAAGCTGCAGACTGAACTTTACGCTGAGGTTGACACCTTAGAGAACCTGGCATCGCATGTTAAGCAGAACGCTGATGAGCTTTCACAAATGAACTTTAGGAAACCCTTCCAGGCCGATTTATGGGGGCAAAACATTCCACCCTCGATCGGTGACAAAGTAGGCCAACCCAAAGTTAATATTCCCAACCCACTGGGACGGCAGGGGCAGCAAAAGAGTAAAGAATCGGCTCAGAGCCCCGGAGCCTCTAGTCAAGACCTGGAGGTGCGTAATTTTCTGAATGACTATGTCAAGAAGTTCTCCAGCAGGAACCTCGAACAGATCGGCGCTTATTATCTACAAGACCCGTCACTTATGGTTTACTGGGAGTCTAAAGAGTTGAGGGGATGGGAGGCGGTTCAAAGTGAATTGCAAAAGGTCTTCCAGAAAGTTGACAGTTTTAAATTAATCTTGAGTGATCTAGATATCCATGTCTTTGGACGATTTGCCTGGGCAACCGGTAACTATCGGAGAGAGAGTACGGAAGCCGGGAAGTCGACTGCAAAAGAAGGTCGTACCACTTTGGTTATGCAAAAAATGCGAGCCAATTGGTACATTCTCCACGAACATGATTCTGTCCGTTCAAACTGAAGGTCCCGCGTCTTTCACTTTCTTTGGGATAGGGTGCGGACTAATGATGAGCGCCGAACCCTTTAAGTCGCATGACAGAAGCGTCCCCGAGTTCGAAGGCCTGAAATACAATATTTTGTATGCGGACTGGGAAAATACCCACTATTTTGTGGGTTCCTTCAAATATTCGCTTGACAAATCACTTTATATAGCTAAAATTCGGACCCATAACTTTGGTCAATACGGGCTGGCCGTATAAACGGGTTGTTTTCTTGATCTAGAGGCATTGCTGTCTCCGAAGAGAACCAATTGAGAAGATAACCGGCAGTTTTCAAATCTAGTAAACCACAGTTTCACTTCGTTCTATATAAGGAGGCGTTACAATGTTAGTGAAGGAGACATCTGAGCCAGGCGAGGCAACGGCTTTGACCCCGAGCAAAATCCGCGAGGAGAGACAACTCCACTTCAAACGAATTTTCACCAAACCAGGAGTGCATCCATTCGAACAGATCAAATGGGAAAAGAGAAAGGCTGTCATTACTAATGAAAAGGGAGACGTCATATTTGAACAACCCGACGTAGAGGTTCCTTCTGCCTGGTCGATGTTGGCTACGAATGTAGTTGTATCCAAATACTTTCGTCGTTCCAGGGATGGCAAAGGCCGCGAAACCAGCGTGAAGCAGCTGGTCGGCAGGGTGGTTGACACCATTTCTCGATGGGGCCAGCAGGGCGGCTACTTTGTTTCTCCCGAGGAAGCAGATGCTTTTGAAGCAGAACTCTGTCATCTCCTGGTAGAACAAAAGGCTTCCTTTAACAGTCCTGTTTGGTTCAACTGCGGCATTGAAGCCAAGCCGCAATGTTCTGCTTGCTTTATCAACTCAGTTCAGGATCGCATGGAATCCATACTGGAACTGGCCAAAACAGAAGGGATGCTTTTTAAGTGGGGCAGTGGGACGGGTACCAATCTTTCCGTCATTCGCTCCTCGAGGGAATTACTCTCCAGTGGCGGACAGGCCTCCGGTCCGGTTTCCTTTATGAAGGGCTATGACGCCTTTGCAGGGGTCATCAAATCTGGTGGGAAAACTCGGCGAGCCGCCAAGATGGTGATTCTGAATATCGATCATCCGGATATAGTGGACTTCATCACTTGCAAGGAAGAGGAAGAGAAAAAAGCCTGGGCGCTGATTGCAGCGGGTTATGACAGTTCTTTCAATGGTCCGGCCTACAGTTCTATTTTCTTTCAGAACTCCAATAATAGCGTTCGAGTCACCGACGATTTTATGAAGGCGGTCATTGAGGACAAAGAATGGAACACCCGTGCTGTAACCAGCGGGGAGGTGATGGATACTTATCGAGCTCGCGACCTCCTGAGGATGGTTGCCAAGTCCGCTCACGTTTGCGGTGATCCTGGAATGCAGTATGACACTACTGTAAATGACTGGCATACCTGTGCGAACACAGCCCGTATCAACGCCTCCAACCCGTGCAGCGAATACATGTTTCTGGACGATACGGCATGCAATCTCTCCTCCTTGAACTTAATGAAGTTCAGAAAACCCAACGGCGAACTGGATGTGGAAACCTTCAAACACGGCGTTCAGGTGATGATTACAGCCCAGGAGATCATAGTGGATAACGCCAGTTACCCAACGCCGGCGATTGCCCAAAATAGCGTTCTCTTTAGGCCCTTAGGACTTGGATACGCTAATCTGGGAGCTCTGTTAATGTCCCTGGGGATTCCTTACGATAGCGAGGCAGGAAGGGCCTATGCTGGCGCTATTACCGCACTCATGTGCGGCGAAGCTTACCACACTTCGGCCTTGATTGCTGCGGACATGGGGACTTTCGCAGAATTCCCCGTCAATCGCGACCCCATGTTGCGTGTCATTCGTAAGCACCGGGCAGCTGCAGGAAAAATTAACCCAACCTATCTTCCTTCAGATCTCTATAATGCCCCTCAAAAATCCTGGAACGACGCCCTCATTCAAGGTGAGCGATTTGGATACAGGAATTCACAAGTCACAGTCCTGGCCCCGACGGGGACGATCGGGTTTATGATGGATTGTGACACAACTGGCGTGGAGCCTGACATTGCCCTCGTCAAATATAAGAAGCTGGTTGGAGGCGGGTTACTCAAAATTGTCAATCAAACGGTTCCGGACGCGCTGAGACGTTTGAAATATAGCGAAGCCGAGATCAACGACATTATCAAATACATTGACGAAAACGAGACTATTGAGGGTGCTCCTTACCTTAGGGAGGAACACTTGCCCGTTTTCGATTGCGCCTTCAAGCCCTTAAGTGGTATGCGCTCCATTCACTACATGGGACATTTGAAGATGATCGGTGCCGTTCAACCATTCCTTTCGGGCGCCATCTCCAAAACAGTAAACATGCCGGAAGAATCCACGGTTGAGGAAATCGAGCAGGCTTATATTGAAGCGTGGAAGCTGGAGCTGAAGGCTCTGGCTATCTATCGCGACGGTTCCAAACGTTCTCAACCTCTCAATACCAGTCTTAAAGAAGAGCAGCAGGTCCACCAGGCTTCTCGTCCAGTGCGCAGGCGTTTACCTGACGAGCGCAAATCGATCACCCACAAATTCAGTGTGGCAGGACACGATGGCTACCTTACCGTTGGCATGTACGACGACGGCTCTCCAGGCGAGATTTTCGTGGTAATGGCCAAGCAGGGTTCAGTCGTCTCGGGTTTGATGGATACTGTCGCCACTTCGATTTCGCTGGCCCTTCAATACGGAGTTCCCCTGAAAGTCCTGGTGGATAAATTCAGCCATACTCGGTTTGAGCCTTCGGGATTCACCAACAATCCTCAAATCCCTATTGCGAAATCGATTGTGGATTATATTTTCCGCTGGCTGGGTCAAAAATTCCTGCCAGCCCAAGATCAACCTCAACCTGAGGCCGACACTCGAACCAATGGGGGCCACGCAACCATTGAGGCACGAGAACGACAGGTATTTCAGACCCAGGCCGATGCGCCTCCCTGCCCTGATTGTGGTTCCATCATGGTACGCAACGGCGCCTGCTACAAGTGCCTGAACTGTGGCGGCACCAGCGGTTGCAGTTAACCAGAACCAGGCTCAAACTGAGATACAGGCTTAGCACGTTTCTATTACCGGCACGGCGGTGCGCTGATGACGAATCCATTGATGAGCCATCTTCGTCAATATCAATATATCCAATATAATCCAATATATCCAATAAATCCCAAGAGGAAAGTACTATCCGGGGAAATCTAAACTAGACTAGCAACTGTTAAAGCTATCCGGGAGGCCAGGCCATGGGCCGGCCTCCCAGCAGATGAAGGTGGACGTGAAACACGGATTGCCCGGCATTGTGCCCCGTATTGATGACGGTCCTGAAACCGGAGCGATTAATTTTTCTCTCCTGCGCCAAATCTCTTGCTACTAAAAAAAGCCGCCCCAAGGCCAGCTCATCTTCTTCAGTCATGGCGTTAACGGATTCAATGTGCCTCTTTGGAATGATTAAAATATGCGTAGGCGCTTTGGGATTGATGTCTTCAAAAGCCAAAGAATAGGAGTCTTCGAATACGATCTTGGCGGACATTTTTCTTTGAATGATGTCGCAAAAAATACAGTTCGGCATGACAAATTCCCTTCTACCTTAACCGAGGCCTCAATACTTTTGTGCGACAACGACCCGAGGAATCCCGTTGAGATCCTCTCGAACTTTATGAATCCGCCATTCAGAACCGAACAGTCCACAGACTTCATCCTTCATATTGAAACCAATTTCCATCACCAAAGACCCTTGGGTCTTGAGAAATTTCCTGGCTTCTGGGATCAAGCGGCTATAGATGGCTAATCCATTATTTCCGGCCACCAGCGCCAGTTTGGGTTCCCAATCCCTGACTTCTCTCTGCAGACTTGGGAAGTCTCTTTCAGAAACATACGGCGGGTTTGAAACGATACAGTCAATTTTTTCCTCGAAGTGCAAGCACGCTATTGGGCCCAGGAGATCGCCGCTTAGAAATTGAATGTGGCTAAAGACGCCGTGCCAGGCGGCGTTTTTTCTGGCAATCTCCAAAGCAGGCTCGGACAGATCGATGGCAAAAATCCTGGCCTGAGGAAGGGCCACCGCCAGAGCAATCGCGATACATCCCGACCCGGTCCCCAAGTCAACCACTGTTGGCTCCCGTTCGTGGATGCACTTTAATGCTTCCTCTACTACAAGCTCAGTTTCCGACCTGGGAATTAGAACATCAGGGGTGACTTCAAACTCCAATCCCCTAAAGTCCTGACGTCCGGTAATGAATTGTATGGGTTTCCCTCGGCGACGCTCCCGTATCGAATCCAGAAAAACAGCGACAAGCGAGTCATCTAAACCATCGTAAACATGGGCAAGCAGATAGCTACGATTGGTGCCCAGAACGAATGACAGCAACAGTTCCGCTTCCTGTTTAGGGTCGGGAGTCTCGTCTCGCAGCAGATCGGTAGCTTGCGAAAGTGCTTCCAAAACGTTCATGAGCTGGAGAGTAAAGACAAGGATCAATTCTTAGAGACGAATCCGCGACTTGTCTCCACCGCCAACTCGTTTTTTAGTTTTTCTGCCTGATAGTGTGTAACCAGAGCCTCGATGACTCCACCGATATTCCCGTCCATGATGGAGTCAAGCTGATGGAGGGTAAGTCCAATGCGATGGTCAGTCATCCGATTTTGAGGAAAGTTATAAGTGCGGATCTTTTCGCTGCGGTCACCTGTGCCAACCTGAGACTTACGATCCTGAGCAATGCTTTTGCGTTGCTCTTCCAAGGCAATATTGTAAAGACGGGACCGAAGAACACGCAAGGCTTTCGCTTTATTTTTTATTTGCGACTTTTCGTCCTGGCAAGAAACCACCAACCCGCTAGGTAGGTGAGTAATCCTGACAGCCGAATAGGTCGTATTAACGGATTGTCCTCCGGGTCCTGAGGAACAGAAGGTATCGATTCTTAGATCTTTCTCAAGCAGATCGACTTCGACGTCATCGGCCTCCGGTAGCACCGCTACAGTTACGGCAGAAGTATGAACTCTCCCGCTGGCTTCCGTTGCGGGAACTCTCTGAACTCTGTGAACTCCACTTTCATACTTAAGCTTGCTGTAAACGCCCTTCCCCTCAACGATGGCAATGACCTCCTTAAGACCACCCACTTCAGACGGACTGGAGGAAATTACCTCGACTTTCCAACCTCGGGACTCAGCAAAGCGGAAATACATGCGAAATATTTCTTGAGCGAAAAGTGTGGCCTCGTCTCCGCCTGTCCCTGCCCTAATTTCAAGGAGGACATTCTTCTCATCGTTTGGGTCTTTTGGGAGCAGAAGAACCTTGAGTTCTTCTTCGCATTTGAGCAGCTTACCCTCCAACTGGACAAGTTCATCCAAGGCAAGGTCCTTAAGCTCCTCCTCCAAGCCACCGTCCTGGATCATCTTTTTAGTATCGGCTATGGCCATCCGGATGCTTTTATACTCACGAAACTTTTCGACCACAGCCGAAAGGTCACTATGTGTCTTGGCGTGCTTTTGGTACCGAGCCGCGTCTGCCAGGATTTCGGGATCACTGAGCAGACGAGTAATTTGTTCATATTTAGCTTCTAACTGCTCGAGCTTTTCGAACATTCAGATGACGGCTAATTGCCCCTCGGCATTCTCAAGGATTATGGTCTCATCCAAAGCTCTAATGGCGATCTCCAATTGGTCATCGCTAGGCTCTTTGGTAGTTACTTTTTGCAGCCAAAGCCCTGGCAAAGTTATCCAGTTTAAAACGGAACTTTCGCGAGTCGCTGCCAACCGAATAATCTCATAGGACAGACCGGCAATTAGAGGAATCAAAACGACGCGGGAGAGAAGCTTGAGGGAAAAGGAATCGAAGGGAATAAACGCATAAATAAACGCGCTCGTCAGCATCACCACCATCAGAAAACTGGTGCCGCATCGAGGATGCAGGGTGGAATATTTTCGAGCATTCTGGACTGATAACTTCTCCCGAGCCTCATAGGTGAATACAACTTTATGTTCAGCGCCATGGTATTCAAAAATCCGTCTAATATCCTTGATCTTCGAAATGGAAAAAATATAGCCAAGGAAAATGAAGAGCCGAATACTGCCATCGACGACACTAAATAGAAACCGGTTATCCAATATGGGAAAGTATTCTTTGAGCTGGCTCGCCATTAACAAAGGAAACAATTTGAAAAGCACGATGAAAAAAAGAGAATAGCGAATCCCACATTCAGAGCCATCATCCACGAGCTGATTTCTGTCTTTCGCTCTGTCGGGCTCCGCCCTGCTTCCCCGGTCTGCGTTGCTCGACCAATCAAAACCTGATCGGTAGAAAACTTTAATGCCCGAATCCCGAGAACGAAGGCTTGACCTAAGGTCATGACACCACGAATGACGGGACATCGCCAGATCTTGCTGCGTTCCGAAGGCCTCGTTAGATAATCCTTCTTGATAACGATCGACCGGTCTGGTTTTCTCACAGCGATCGAATAAGATCCTGGGGACCGCATCATAACCCCTTCAAATACCGCCTGACCTCCCACCAAAACTTCTTCGCCTGCCTTCAAAAGAAAAACGGTCAGGTTCGCAATGGAAAACCTAAGCTTCGGAACAAAATTGTTTATCATCATTTCAAATTTTGATTTTTCTAACCCCTCAATTTCCAAAAATTCTCAATTTCTGTTAGTGATCCCCAGAATCCCAATAAGACGGCATCCAGGTCCAAACCTAATTGGCCAAATGATCTTTGCCCTTGCCACCGTATTTTTTTTGAAAGCGTTCAACGCGGCCTGCAGTATCGATCAGTTTCTGCTTGCCCGTAAAGAAAGGATGACATTTAGAGCAAATTTCCAGGCGAAGATCTCCCTTGGTCGATCTGGTCTTAAATGTCTCCCCACAAGCGCATGACACGGTTACTTCCATATACTTCGGATGAATGTTTGGTCTCATTAAGGATTTCTCCGGCTCACAATTTCAGTCTAGAGTGTCGAAAACCTTTCATTTTACGATCGTAGCGTTTCACACTCAGGCCAAATTATAGGGCAAAATGTAGTTGACAGCAATTTTTATGTTCCGTTATATTAAGGTGGTTTTGAACACCACCTGAATTTAGGATGTAGAGGGTGGCACTGAGTGTGCTCCCGCCAAAAAATCTACCCGAATAATTCTACGTAATTTTAAGGTTCCTCGCAAGCCAGCCTCGTCCCCATAGTGAGCAGAAAAGACCTTAAATTGTAGAAGTTATGCAGGGGAGATGAGGATAGAATTTCATGGGGGTCGATGAAGATCTTCTGAATCAAGAACTCTCTTTGTTAGTGCAACAGGCTGGTGCACTAAATTTCACGTTTTGGCCATTCATAGCTTACCACCTTAATCGCCAGCCTGGAGGTCACATATGTCTCCATTAGATCGCAGAGGGGCCGTTAATGCCGCCGTTCGGTCTCCGAACGGCGCATCCTCAAAAGGAGCCAGTCTCGGAGATAATATCCAAGAAAATGGATCGACCGATTACGAACGATTGCTGGATCAATATGGAGGTATGGGCGACCTGATTGAAGGAGAGGTTGTTAAAGGGAGGGTCCTTAAGGTGACCTCCAGTGAGGTCATGGTGGACGTCGGGTACAAGTCTGAAGGGATGATTTCCATCCAAGAATTTATCGGTTCCGATGGCTCTGTCAACGTAAAAGCAGGTGATGAAATTGACGTTCTGCTAGAATTTGCCGAAGATCGGGAGGGTCATGTTGTTCTTTCGAGGGAAAAAGCAGAACGCATCAAGGCTTGGGGCGATATTGAGATAGCTTTCACGCAGCAATCAATTTTAACAGGAGTGGTCATCGATCGCATTAAAGGTGGATTATCCGTCGACATCGGAGTCAAGGCGTTCCTGCCGGGCTCGCAAATAGATGTGAAGCCCGTCAAAAACCTGGATAGTTTTCGAGGTCAAACGGTCGAATGTAAGGTGATAAAAATCAATAAGCGAAGGGGCAATATCGTTCTTTCCCGTAAGATCGTCTTAGAGGAGCAGCAGTCCGAACGAAAACGTCACATTTTGGACGTGCTCCAGGAAGGATCGATTGTCAATGGAACCGTCAAAAACATCACCGATTACGGAGTCTTCGTTGATCTGGGAGGTGTTGATGGATTGCTTCACATCACCGACATTTCTTGGGGAAGGGTTACTCACCCGGGGAGAATATTTTCTTTGGGATCACAAGTTAAAGTTAAGGTTTTGAAGTTCGATCGAGAAAAACAACGTGTCTCATTAGGTTACAAACAACTGCTGCCTGATCCTTGGGCGTCGGCTGCAGAAAGATATGAAGTGGGAACTCGAGTCCAGGGAAAAGTTGTCAGTTTGACCGATTATGGAGCCTTCTTGGAAATCGAAGAAGGTATAGAAGGATTAGTTCATGTCTCTGAAATGTCTTGGAACAAACGGATCAAATCCCCGGCGAAGTTGCTGTCTCTGGGAGATACGGTAGAAGCGGTCGTCTTGGACGTTAATGCTGAGGAAAGGAGAATGTCTCTGGGACTGAAACAAATCGCTCCCGACCCATGGACGACTCTTTCTGATCGTTACTCGGTAGGTACGCTAGTTAACGGCAGGGTGCGTAACCTTACAGATTTCGGCGCATTTATCGAGGTGGAAGATGGGATAGATGGACTTGTGCACATTTCCGACCTTTCCTGGACTCGAAAGATAAAGCATCCTTCTGAAATACTTCGAAAGGGTGACCAGGTTAACGCAGTCGTCCTTCACATTGATTCCGAAAATCACAGGCTTTCTTTGGGCATTAAACAGCTCCAACCAGACGCTTGGGAAGAATTTTTTGCAAGATATCAGATCGGTGATTTAATCAGGGGGACGGTTGTGCGCTTTACCTCTTTTGGGGTATTTGTGGAGCTGGAAAATGGAATCGAAGGACTCTGCCACATCTCTCAATTGGAAGAGAAGGGCGATTCCACACTTAAAGAACCTCCTGCTGTGGGGGGAACCTACGATTTCAAAATTATTAAATTACAGCCCTTGGAAAAAAAGATAGGACTTAGCTTGAAAGCAGTCACCGAGCTGATGGCGAGGCAGGAAATGAATTCTTACGCGGCTAAAGCCAGCGCGCAAGGCGTCTCGAGCGTTGAAGAAATGACGAGCCTTAAACAACCACACGCAGACGACGTAAAAAAAGAATAGTTTCGCTTGTCACGAAAAACCTATATATTTCAGCGGCAATGAATAAAGATCAGTCTAAATTGTTGGTATGGGTTATCGTGGGCGGAGGAACGTTTGTTTTGTTTATCGTGATTCTTTTCGCCCTAGTCTTATTTTCTTTGCGAGAAGATGAGAGCACGGATTTTAGCTTCAGTAATAACAAGATTGGCATGGTAGATCTAAACGGGGTAATTCTTGAGTCCAAGTCCGTCATTGACCAACTGCAAAAGTTCGCTGATAATCCATCGATCAAAGCCATAATTCTCCGAATTGATAGTCCGGGGGGTGGCGTGGCCGCTTCCCAGGAAATCCACAACCAAGTGCTCCGGATCAAAAAGAAGAAGAATAAAGTCTTTGTCTCGTCTATGGCATCAGTTGGAGCTTCGGGGGCCTATTACATAGCCTGTGCAACGGATAGGATTGTCGCCAACCCGGGAACCATTACGGGAAGTATCGGTGTCATCGCAGAAT
>QHZQ01000026.1:22356-30885 GCA_003224725.1 Acidobacteriota bacterium
GGGACTTGACCGAAGAAGAAAAAAAATATTTGCAAAACCTTATCGATGATATGTACAGTCAGTTCCTAACTGCTGTGGCTGAAGGCAGAAAGCTGGATCTTGAAACCGTCAGAAAGTTTTCCGACGGTCGTGTCTACACCGGAAAAGATGCTAAGAATAAGAAGCTGATTGATGAAGTTGGTGGCTTACAAGATGCCATAGAGATTGCTTCCAAACTCGCAAAAATCTCGGGGGAGCCGAAGTTAGTGACTCCTCCCAAAGAGAGACGAACCCTCTTGGATCTTCTAATGGGAGACCTATCAGAAATTATCCCTTTGAATTCTCATACAAAGGATACCAGAATACAGTTTTCATATTTATGGAAGTAAAGATTCGCCAAGCCTTATACGATTCTCCACCGCCAGTAATCAGTCGGCAGACCTGGGATATCACTTCAAAGATCGCAAGACTTTGAGAACACTTTACATCAGCAAAAAGGAGTGACTATGACCAAAGCAGACCTCGTGGACGAAGTTTCAAAGGTGACTGAACTGAGCAGGAAAGACTCAGAGGTGATTGTCGAAACGCTGTTCGACAGCATCATCAAAGCTCTCAAAGCCGGTGATAAGTTGGAAGTCCGAGGATTTGGTAGTTTTAGAATCCGTGAACGTAAAGCAAGACAAGGCAGAAATCCGAAGACAGGCGAAAAAGTAAGTGTTCCAGAAAAAAAGGTTCCCTATTTCAAGCCCAGTAAGGAATTGAAGGATCTCATCAACACTTAGCATGGATTATCTATGGAGTCCATGGAGATATCAATACATCGCTAACATCAAAAACACCAAGCACTGTGTGTTCTGTATTGATAGTTCGGCCGAAAGCGACGAAAAGAAATTCATCCTTTATCGGGGAAAATACAATTTTGTCATCTTAAACATTTTCCCATACACGACCGGCCATGTGCTAATTAGCCCCTATCAACATGTGTCCGACTTCTCTGATTGTTCTCCTGAACAAACGGCGGAGATGATGGATCTTGCCAAGCAATGCAAGCTCGCCCTTGAGCGAACCTACCGACCCGATGGATTCAACATGGGTATGAATCTCGGCAGATGTGCCGGAGCAGGAGTTGAGCACCATATACACCTTCACGTCGTACCTCGATGGATTGGAGATGCCAATTTTATGAGCATTGTCGGGGAAAGCAGAGTCTTACCTGAAAGTCTGGAAATCACCTTCCAAAAGTTAAGAGATTTTTTCAAGGAATAGGTTCCCTCCCGCTAGGTAGCCACAAAGAGACCTGAATGTGTGAATGTCTTGCCCTTTGTCCCAAAACAGTAACTCTGATGTCTTTGGCTTGCTAAGTACTGGTTCGCTGTCTCCGCGAAACTCTCCTCCAACAAAAATTAAAGTTATAGAAATAGCTGAGGATGACGATATTTTATGCTGTGACCCAGTCTCCTCAGTTACCCGTTGCGAAATACGTATCCGAATGCTATAAGTAGAACAAATTTGTAATCGGATTGAAACATGTTTTACGTTATCTCCGAACCAGACTTCGGTCTCAAAATTCTCAACAGTTTGCGCTGTGGCATTCTTTCAGTGAACTTACGGAGAAAAATCACGGCAATAAACGAAATCGCTATACGGATTTTTGAGTTGGACAATATCAATCATGTTGGCAAGCAAGTTGAAGAAGTATTTGGGGATCAGCCGCAACTTCTGCAAATACTGAACGATGCATATCAAATGAAAAATTTACCCAGCCGAGCCGAATTGGATTTGAACATTAAAGATGGAAGTAGCCGGACCGTAGGCTATACCATCTCTGTTATTAAAAAAGACGACGTTGACATTGAAGGCATTTCTGTTTTCTTGAAGGACTTAACTCTTGTCGAGGAAATGAATGAGCAGGAGAAATTGAAGGATCGTCTCGCTGCCTTGGGTCAAATGGCAGCCGGTTTGGCTCATGAAATCAGAAATCCGCTGGCCGCCATTGAGCTAACTACTAGCTTGATTAAGCGCAAATTGAGCGAGCATCCCGCCCATGTGTCGCAGTTGGACTCGATCCATTCCGAAGTTAGAAAAATGAACAAAATCGTTTCAGACTGTCTGGAGTTTGTGAGACCAGTAAAAGTCAGCACCGAAAAGGTTGATTTGCAGGCCCTGCTAGAAGAGTGTTTGACTAATTCGCTTTCTACGGTAAAAAAGGAAGGAATTCAGGTTCGAAAGACTTATTATTCAATGCCACCTGTTTTCCTCGACCACAATCAGATGAAACAAGTCTTCGTAAACATCTTGATTAATGCCTTACAGGCGATTGGGCAAAATGGAATTATCGAAGTCGCCTGCGGCCCCTCTTCCCTGGTCCAGAAGAATGGCTCTTATTCCAACGCAAAACATGGCGAAACGAATCTTAGTCTACAGGTAAATCTGGCTCCCTACGCCTGGGTCAAAATTGGCGATAATGGCCATGGAATCTCGGAGGATTTCCTGAGCAGGATTTTCTATCCCTTTTTTACGACCAAGGAGAAGGGATCGGGGATAGGTTTGGCAATTGCCCAAAAGATTATTGACAGTCATCGCGGAAGCATTGATGTAGAGAGTGAAGTGGGAAAAGGAACCACGTTTATTATCAAACTCCCCCTGTAACAATCGAATGACACATAAACACATAAATTGAATTCATTTGAAAGATGCTTGGAAGAATATGGGGAAAGTCCTGGTAGTAGAAGATAACGATGTGCTAAGAATGAGCGTCGTTCAGGCCCTAGTGGAAAATGGCCATAGTGTCTCAGAAGTAGGGGACGGCGAAGAAGCCACTGAAAGACTCCAAGAAGAGAGCTATGACGTGGTTCTAACCGATATGCGGATGCCCAGGAAAAGTGGGCTCGAAGTTTTGCGGTTTGCTAAGCACATCAACGAACTGACTGTTGTTATCATGATGACCGCCTTTGGTACCATTGAAAGCGCGGTCGAAGCCATGAAAAACGGCGCCTATGATTACATTCAAAAGCCTTTCGAGCTGGAAGAATTAGAAGTAAAACTTAATCGGGCTCTCGAGCATCGCAGGGATTCTGGCGTATTACAGATACTGCGTAGCCAGGGCAACTTGCTTCTTGAACATAATAACATTGTAGGCCATAGCCCCCAAATCAAGAAGGTCCTGGAGATTATAAAAAAAATCGCCAAGAGCAATGCTTCGATTTTGATTACGGGGGAGACGGGGACGGGGAAAGAACTGATTGCTTCTCTGGCTCATTACAATAGCCTTAGAAGCAAACAGAGTTTCGTAAAGGTCAACTGTGCCGCCTTGCAGGAGAATCTTCTGGAAAGTGAACTCTTTGGCCATGAGAAAGGCGCCTTTACCAGCGCAGACCGACAACGAATCGGTCGATTTGAACAGGCCAGCGGCGGCACCCTCTTCCTGGACGAAATAGGAGACATGAGCCCCAGCACACAAGCCAAAGTGCTCCGAGTTTTACAAGAACAGGAATTTGAGAGACTGGGGGGAATGAAGACTATTAGGGTTGATGTACGTATCATTGCTGCCACCAATAAAAATTTGAAGGATGCTATTGCCAATAACCGCTTCCGCGAAGATCTTTATTATCGCTTAAACACCGTCTCGATAGAAATGCCAGCTCTGCGTGAGAGAAAAGAAGATGTCCTTCCATTGGCCAACTTTTTCGTGAAAAAATATGGGGATGAGCTCAAGAAAAACATTGTTGGATTTTCTCCTCAGGCTGCTAAATACTTGACCCGACATAATTGGCCCGGCAATATACGCGAGTTACAGAACGCTATTGAAAGAGCCATCTTGATGGCCGAGTCCAATCTCATTGAGACCGAAGATCTGTCACTCAATTCAAGTTCTGCTGAGTCCTCATCCGCTGATGCCTTGAAGATAAAGATACCTCCCAGTGGGATCAAGCTTGATGATCTGGAGCGAGACACAATCCTCGAAGCGCTCAAGATGAGTAATTGGGTCCAGAAGGATGCCGCGGAACTCCTCGGAGTGAGTCGCCGTGTTCTTAATTATAAAGTTAAGATTCATAACATAACTCACGAACGCTGGCGCAGGAAGGTAAATGGGTAAGCATTAAGGCCCTCGGTCAACATCCCTATTGCTTTGATAGGCTTCATTATCCCTCCATCACTGAGAACTTCGAAAGAAGTCCGATCGTTGCAATAATCCAATCGACTGAACGAAGAATTGGGCGATGCCGTCGAAAGAACTAAGGAATGCCCATGATGATACTCGGGTCATCGGTGGCATTATTAATCTTACTGGCCCAAGCGTGGATGGGTTGATCGGATATCAACTTCAGATACGCGTTAATCCCCGTGGGTGCGTGGGCACCCAGAATGCTCTGCACGATATCGTTGATTTGCGTTAACCCATTGGGAGGAACTGTGGCGGTCTGGGTTCCCAGCAGGTTTCCGGAGCCGCCTATAAGTTGAAGCGAGACGTGAGCTGTGACTGGCCCAAGGTTGTTGATACCCAGATTAGTTCTAAAGGTGTCCGGAGTGCCTCGATCACCGCTGTCCACTACTTCAGCAACGACCCGCTGCAGGGTAGCGCCCGCCGCGCTGACGGCCGGAAAAAAGCCGGCTGTTCCGTCAGCACTTCTTATCTCTGAAATGCATGTCAAAAGCCTTCCGCTAGCAGATTCCACAGTCAGTGGGCCAAAGGAGCCCGGCGGCGCTCCTATTTCCCCCAAAAAATCCGTACTGCGAAAGAACCCTCTAGCCGGGAGATCCCGGCCTAGAGTCCCAATGACGTCACCGTTGAGGTTGCGAGCCGTCAGAATAATTTGATTTGGCACATCCTCACGATTGATCACCACTAATAACGTCTTAAAACGATTGGTGCCGGACGCTGAAGGAATCAAAAGTTTAATGCCGGTCTCCAAAATCTCCTGTCCCACGGCTTCCTCCACACTGGGGTCATCCGTGCCGTTATCGATCTTACTGGCCCAGGCAAGGATGGGTTGATCACTTGTCAATTTCAAATAACCATGGAGTCCAGTAGCAGAGCTACTTCTCAGGATATCCCTTACAATATCATTGACCTGAAGCATCCCTTGTGAAGGGACTTGAATCGAGCGAGTTCCCAAGACTAAACCGTTACTATCTATTAAGCTCACTTGCACGTTGGCCTGTGATGAGCTGACATTGTTGACTCCCAAATTAGTCCGGAAGGAGCCCGAAGTCCCCCGCTCACCAGTATCCACTACTTCTGCGATGACGCGTTCTGTCGAAGCCGTCTTCTGTGTTTGCCCTGCAAAAAAACCGGCGGTCCCGGCAATGCTCCTCACTTCTGAAACCGTAGAGAGCATTTTGTTGTTTGACGACTCGACGGTCAGTGGGCCGAATGAACCCATTGGCAGATTGAGTCCCCCTAAAATATCGACGTTGCGAAAGAATCCTCCAGGCGTCAGGGATATGTTCAGGATTCCACTAATGGAACCGTCCCCACGCCGGCTCGTAATCGCGACTTCATTGGTGCTCGAGTCTCGATTGACAACAAAAAGCAGCGAGGTAAATCGATCCGACTTTGCCGAGGAGAGAATGAGTGTCCTTTGATTATCATTAGATGGAGGACCAGTCACTCGATGAATGCCGCCTCCGTAATTGACCACATAGATTTCTCCCTCCTCGTCCTCTCCAAAGGAGCTGATATTGAAACCAGGACGGAGGAGTTCGGATCGGATCCACGCACCACGGTTGGTTTCGGTGAGTCCCCAAATTCGTGAAGAACCAAAATCGGCAAACAGATAGGTTCCGCTCAAATCGGGAAATTGTCTCCCCCGATATACGTAACCGCCTGTTACTGCTTCCCCAAGTGAATGATCATATTCATTAATGGGAAGTAATAGCCCTGTGGTAATGCATCCGGTCGAAGGAGAAAAGCAATGAGCCCCTTCCATGATTTTCCACCCATAATTCCCTCCCCTCTCAACGAGATCTAACTCCTCGAACGAGTTCTGGCCGACGTCTGCTAGAAAGAGCCTGCCGTTGGCGCGATCAAAAGAGAACCGCCAGGGATTTCGCAAGCCGTAAGCCCAAACTTCATCAGCGCCGGCTACATTAACAAACGGATTATCCGGCGGGACCCTATATCCAGAACTGCTGCTATCAATGTCAATCCGAAGCAACTTTCCCAAGAGGGAGCTCTTATTTTGCCCATTTCCTAGGGGGTCGCCACCTGAACCACCGTCGCCCATACCGATATAAAGGTATCCATCCGGACCAAACTGGAGCTGTCCCCCATTGTGATTTTCGAAAGGCTGATCAATCTCAAGTATGACCTTCTCGGTCGTATCGGCCAAGTTGGGGTTACTGGCTGATGCCCGGTATTCGGCTATGATGGTTTTTAGATTAGGACGACTGGCTGTATAGTTGACGAAAAAGCGCCGATTGTTTTTGTAATCGGGATGGAAAGCGACGCTTAGGAGTCCCATCTCCCCGCCTGACGTCACGCTAGTGTGGATATCCAGGAAAGGTGTGCCAATCAGATTTCCATTCTGGGAGATCAAAATCCTGCCCGCTTGCTCGACGATGAACAGACGACCTGAAGCATCGCCTGCATGGGTGACATAGACTGGATTGGAAAGGCCGGAAATCACGGTATCCAAAGCAATGGTCAACGGGTCTTGGGCTAAAGTCTTTGGAGCAGGATTTACAAGAACCGAAACCAAAAACAAAAAGATCATGTTGGCGAAAAGTAACCTTCGGACTGCGGAAGTAAACATGAGGGCGTGTAGCGTGCGAGTCCGCTTCCAGCAGGTGGCCAAGGATAGTCGGCGCCGGTCGGGGACCATCTCTAGGTTCTGCACTATCTCAAATGAGATTGAGGCCATCGACTCGTCAGATTCTTGAAAATCTCCCAGGTCGCCTTGGAACGGTTGAGGGTGTAAAAGTGTATTCCCGGAGCCTTTTGCTCCAATAGCTCATGGCACTGGGCAGTCGCGTGTTCAACTCCGCACCTTTCAACCGCCGCTGGATCACTCTGAACGGATTCAATACGTCTGAGCAATTCGTCAGGGATCTTAGCCCCACACATCTCTGTAAAACGCTTAATTTGTGGAACGCTCAATATCGGCATAATGCCTGGGATGATGGGAAGATTGATACCTATCTTTCGAGCACACTCGACAAAATTAAAAAAGTGGCAATTATCAAAAAACAGTTGGGTTATCAGGAAATCTGCCCCAGCATCAACTTTGCGCTTGAGATTGATCAAGTCCTGTTCCAGACTGGTGCATTCAGGATGCTTCTCGGGGTATGAGGCTGCGCCAATGCAAAGGTCGTAATGCGAACGAATGAACTGAACCAGCTCGTTGGCATAGCGAAACCCATTGGGATCAGGAACAAATTCCGACTGCCCCTTAGGAGGGTCTCCTCGCAAAGCCAAGACATTTTCCATTCTATTGGCAACCAGCTCCTCTAATACCTGCTGCACTTCTTGCCTGGAAGCGGCCGCACAGGTCAGGTGTGCCATACTCTCCAGGCCCAGGCTATGCTTGATACGCGTGACCAGGTCGATGGTCTTGCGTCGAGTGCTTCCACCTGCGCCGTAGGTTACCGAGACAAATGTGGGATTGAGCTGTTTTAGTAAGCTGACCGTTTCGAAAAGATTTTGAAATCCGGCCTCATCCCTGGGAGGAAAAAATTCAAAGGAAAAACAGGGCCTGTCGTGTTTGAGAAGGTCACGGATTTTCATTTATTCTTCCGGAAGGGGCTTGCCGCGCGTCTCGGGAGCGAACGGCAGCGTCGCCAGCCCGATCAGGAAGACCAGGCACATCGTAACGCCTGCGTAGCGCATCGGCTCGGAATAGCCGGCATAGACGCGGCTGGTCAGCAGGCCCAGACTCAACGGACCCAGCGCGGCTACGAACCGCCCCACGTTGTAGCAGAACGATGTCCCCGTGCTGCGCAGACGTGTCGGGAACAGCTCGGGAAGGTAGATCGCGTAGCCGCCGAACAACGCTAACTGGGCGAAGCCCATCAGCGGGATCATCCAGAAAATGTCGGTGAAGGTCTTCAGATTCCAGAATGCATATGCCGTGGCCATCATGGCCGCGAGGAACGAAATGGCAAACGCCTTACGCCGGCCCGTGTAATGGGTTACGCGGGTGAACGTGTAAATTCCGAAGAACGCACCCGCGTTTTGCAGCAGAGACGTCATGCCCGTCCAGAATGTTTTCTTGCCGGCGATCATCTGCTCAGACAAGCCCTGCTCCCGGAAGGTCTTATCCAGCACCGACCCCAGCAGGTCGAAGCTGAAGAAGCCAATTCCCCACAGCCCGACGACGCCCGAAAACGCCAGCAGCATTCCCACGACGGCATTCCGTCGCCAGCGCGGGTTGCCGAAGAGATCACCGACCGACCCGAGCCTCTTCTGTTCGCGTTTTGCTCTCTGCCATTGCTCAGGCTCCTTCAGCCGCTTAAAAATGATGATTGCCAGCAGCGCCGGTACTGTGCCCACCAGAAACATCACGCGCCATGCGCCGTGGATCACGCCCGACTGCTCAAGCTGGCCCAGCC
>QHZQ01000026.1:30892-67970 GCA_003224725.1 Acidobacteriota bacterium
CCCGCCGAGAGCGCCTGCAGCCAGCCCAACGCGAAAGGCCTCGACCGATCGGGCATCGTCTCGGCCACCAGGGCGACACCCACCGCAAACTGCCCGCCGACGCCAAGCCCCGTGAGCAGCCGGTAAAACGAAAAATCCCAGACGTTGTGGGCGAGGGCGCTCAACCCGGTGAACAAGGAATAAGACAGGATCGTCAAGATCATCGTCTTGACGCGTCCAATGCGGTCGCCAAGTATGCCGAAGAAAACGCCCCCCGAGGCCCAACCTATCATGAAGATCATCGTGGCGTAGCCCGCATACTCGGCCACCGCGCCGGCCGCCGCGGGATCGCCCGGGCGCACGCCAAGCAATTCGACGATCGCCGGCCGCCGCGCCAGATTGAATAACTGCTGGTCCATGGTATCGAACAGCCAGCCCAGCGACGCGACGATGAGGACCCACCAGTGATAACTGCTCAGCCCCTTGTACCATGGGCCTGTTTGAAATAGGGTCGTACTCTGTACCTTGCTAGATTCCATTGCGTCCCTGCAACAGAAAGGATGGACCTGCCAAAAGAATCAGGATTATATCTGAAAAAAGGCGCGGATGACAAAAATGCGCGTTTCGCTGAGGCTGGAAGAACTTCGGGCGTCCGGTGGCTGAGCACGTGAAAATTCACCAAGAAGCCTGAAAGTGAAAGAAGATTATTTTGACCTGGCTGTTCTCACCACTTCGGAAAATTTTCTGGCATTCTCTGTAATTTTGGCGAATTCCTTAGCAGCGACTGCTTTCTTATCGACCCATTCTGAACCTACTGCTAGTGCCGCAGAACCCGCCGCGATGAACTCGGCCGCCGTATTCAAATTCACTCCACCGGTAGGAATAAAGTCGATTTGAGGAAAGGGCCCTTTTAGCGCCTTTATATACTTTGGACCTCCCACATTGTCACAAGGAAAGACTTTTACAAAGTCGGCCCCGGCCTCCCAAGCCGTTATCACTTCAGTAGGAGTCAGGGCACCTGCAATAACCACCTTGCTGTAGCGTTTACAGACTTCAATGGTGGATAGTCTTAGCGAGGGTGTCACGATAAATTCGGCTCCAGCCAGAATAACAGCCCGCGCTGTTTCCGCGTCAAGCACAGTGCCAGCTCCCAGCAAGACATCGTTACCGTAGCGCTCGGAAATCTTTTCAATCAGCCTGATAGCACCAGGAACGGTCATGGTAATCTCCAGAACAGAAATTCCCCCGGTCTTGATGGCTTCTACGATGGCACCGGCCTCGTCAGTTGATGAAGCTCGAACTACGGGGACAAGCCCCACTTCCATAATACGTTGGATGATTTTCAGATTTGGCATAGGCACCTCTGATTTGCTGTTGACCCGTAGTTGTCAGTTTTCACTGGTCCCAAGATTGGGACCAGCGCCAACGGACTTTGCACAGCCATCCATGCCGGCTTAGCCGCCACAGAGCATGAAAGTATCGTACTCGTTCTCGTCTTCTGGGTCGTCCTCGGCTGACGCATTCGAGTACGATAACGAGGACGACGACGATTTTCACAGGAGACAGCCAAGTCAAGCATTATCGTGCCACTCTTAAGCCACTACCCTTCATGACAGATTCCATCTCTGCCCTGGTAGCCCAATTTAAATCGCCGGGAATGGAATGCTTGATGGCAGAATAAGCATTGCCCATCTTGAGTGCCGTCTCCACATTTTGGGAAGCGATATATCCGTAGATGAAACCACCACTAAAGGAGTCACCTGCTCCAACCCGATCCACAATTTCTACTTCATATGATTTGTCACTATAGAATTTCCCGTTACTATAGGCGATAGCGGTCCAGTTGTTTTTCCAAACAGAGGGGTTTTCTCGTAAAGTGATAGCCACGATCTTAAATTTGAATTTTTCCTGAAGCTTCTGGGCCACAATTTTGAAAGAATCAGCCGAAACTTTAGTGAACTTCTCGTCCTGGTCTTCATTGTTGTCTGTAATCTTGAAGACCACCTTGGTATCTTCCTCGCTAGTAATGAGCACGTCCACGTTTTCCATCATGGGTTCCTGGCAGGCTTGTGCTTCTTTGTCAGTCCAGAGTTTACTGCGGTAATTGAGGTCATAACTGGTAAGTAAACCGGCTGCTTTGGCCAATTTCAAAGCTTCAGCAGTAACTGCCGCGACTGACTGGCCTAAAGCCGGTGTGATACCACTGACATGAAACCATTTCGCTCCCGCGAACACTTTTTGCCAGTTCACTTCGCCTGGTGTGATCTGAGTGATGGCCGAGAAAGACCGGTCGTAAAGCACAGAACTGGCGCGAGGTGAAGCACCAAATTCCATGAAGTAAAGTCCTGCTCGTCCCTGTTTGCTCCAGACAATTAGGGAGGTATCGACTCCCTGCTCCCGCGCCTTGTTTCGGATGAGCCTCCCCAGTGCGTTTTCGGGAAGCTTTGAGACCCAGGCCGAAGACAATCCCAAGCGGCTGACGGCCACGGCCACGTTCAATTCCCCCCCTCCGACTTGAACATCCAGTGACGAAGTTTGTTCAAGCCGCTGGAAGTTGGGAGGAGAAAGTCTAACCATCGCTTCGCCAAACGTAACAACCTCCGCCATCGCTTCTTCCTCTCATTGTTTGATCCTATTTTAATGAGACAAAACTCTTCCCTTTAAATTCCGAAAACATCTTCCTTATGCTCCCATCTTTGACTTTGGCGGCGCGCTTTTCACTTCGTCGCTTGGAAACAATGTCAGGAAAACATCGTATCGAATCCCATAGTCCCAAGAAGAATGCGACTCGAAAAGTAATCAGGGACTGAAAAACCAAGAGAAACAACGATCCCAAGTGCATTATCAACATGAGGGGATCATGAAGGTTTTTCCACATAAAAATAAATCGGTTTCGAGTATTGATTCTCTCGATTCGTATCCGGTTGAACGTGCCCCGTATGGTCGTGCTGGCATCATGGTAGACAATGCTGTTGGGCTCGTAATGGATCACCCAACCTCGCTTCCAGGCTCGGTATGAAAGTTCAACATCCTCCCAGTAAAACGGTGACATCATGGGTTCAAAGCCGCCTATCTCTAAAAGCTTGCGGCGATCAAAGGCACAAAAACCTCCGCAAACGCAAAAAGAATAAAGGATGTCGCCCCCTTGCGCTAGACGCCAATCACCGTTTGTCACATCGTAATTTCGGAAGGCTTTCCAAAAGCCCATTCGGAATTCACCTATCTTGCCGCCATTGCAAAAGGTCAGTTGATCAAGAGCCAAAGCTTTAAAAGTCACCCCAAAAACTTTTTCATCTGCGAAATGAGGGATGAGAGGCAGGATGAAATCCTTGTGAACAATTACATCGTTGTTTAGTAGAATCACTGTATCGTACCGGCAGGCCGAAAAACCCAGGTTACATGCTAAAGCGAAACCGCTGTTGCGTCGTCGCGTAATCAGCTTTATATTTTTCTCAGGGATGGCCTCTATCCAGGAAATGGTGTCATCCACACTTCCGTCATCCACGACAATGACTTCCCACGGACCACCTGTTTTGAGGTGAAATTCGTTAGTAGCGGCCAAAAGGGCGGGGAACATCTCTTCGAGTAGCATTCTTCCGTTCCAAGAAGGTATGACGACGCTGATTGAGGGGCTGGTGTTGGCATTCATTTGCAATAACTTCTAAAAACCTTGGCGAGTTTCTCGATACCGACGCGAATATTATCTTCATTTTCCTTACAAAACGCCAGACGCAAGGTATTGGCTCCCTCTCCGTTAACATGAAAAGGACATCCTATAACATAAGCCACCTTTTCTTGCTCCAGGCAAGAATAAAGAATCTCTTCACTATTCAAAGTCTCAGGCAGCGTCACCCACAAAAATAACCCTCCCGTAGGCCGTGTCCAATGTATTTCACTCGGCATGAAACTCTTCAAAGAGTCCAACATCACCTGGCACTTCGACCGATAGAACTCGCGAATTCTTGGCAAATGTTTCTGAATGATGCCACGTCTCAAACACCCGGCGACTATGCGCTGATCCAACATACTGCCACACAAGTCCGTGGCCTGCTTGGCCATATCCAGCTTCTCGATGATCTGCATGGGGGCTACGATCCATCCCGTACGCAAACCAGGAGCCAGTATCTTGGAGAAGGTGGAGATATAAAGGACGCGACCCTCTCGATCAAAAGATTTAATCGGGAGCAGTTCATTCTCCAGGCTTGGGTCGAAATAAACTTCGCCATAGGGATCGTCTTCAATAATCAACAAGTCATATTTATCCGCAACCTCCAGCAGTTGCTGACGCTTCTTCACGGAAAGAGTGATACCTGAAGGATTTTGAAAATTCGGGATAACATAGATCAGCTTGGCGTGCCTCCCGGAGCGTTTTGATTGCTCTATTTTGGATATCAATTCATCAATTTCAATACCGTCTGTGCCCTGTCGGACTCCGAGTAAGGTTGCCTGAAGATTACGAAAGGCCGAGATGGCTCCAATGTAACTGGGTAACTCAAAGAAGACGACATCACCTGGATCAATCAGCAGTCGCCCGACCAAGTCCAGAGCTTGCTGGGAACCACTGGTAATAGCAATCTGCTCGGAAGTCACAGAAGAGATTTTTTTCTTACGGCAGAAATCTACTATCGCGTCAACCAGACCTCCAAAACCCAAGGTTAACCCATACTGCAATGCCGTTTTGCCTTCACTGTCTAGAATTGAAGAGACAGTCTCCTTGATTTCCTCGGCAGGAAAAGTGTCCGCATTCGGCGCCCCAGCAGAAAAACTGATAATCCCTGGCTGAGATGAAATTCTGGCCATCCGTCGAATTGCGGAGTACTGCATCACCTGAGCATCACCGGAAAAAAATCTTTGATAGTTCATGACAGTAAATTTGCAGGTATACATGGCGACATAATTAATTTCGCATGGGTGCGGCCCTCTGCGCCTGCCCCCTCACCCCCAGCCCCTCATAGGTACTATCCAGCCAGGGGCTCTGCCCTGGGGCTCCCCTTGGGAGAAGGTTGCCGCAGGGAGTGACAAAACTACGGCGCTGCGTATAGCTCATCGCCCGATCAAAGCCAGCAGCGAACTCGATTTGATGAGAAATAGATAGTTCTTCAGCAGTCCGTATCCAAGGTAAACCAGCAACGATAAAAAGAAAAAAGCTCCGAAGAATTCAGCACCCAGAACAGAACCTATTAGCCCCAAGAATCCCATGGCACTGCAAATGATCATAAAATTAAGCGTATGAGTCAGACTCAAAATCGCTCCCATGGGTCTCAAATTCACAAAAAAAAACTCGGCCGATCGATTCCAGGCGCTCCACAGTGAACATTCATGTTGGGCCACACAGAGTTTTGAAATCTCGAGAAATTGGACCCCCACCCCGAGAATGACCAACAAAACAGCTATTCCCAAACCATCAGTCAAAATGAGCCAGAGTTTACTTGGAGCTTCCCCCAGGTAATTCCCCAGCCTCAGAGAGTATCTGAGAATCACAACGAAAGAAACAGAACCTGCAAAGCTGAAAAGAAGGATGCAAAGGTTTATCAAGAAGAAGGAAGGGAACAATTGAACAGCTTTGCGACAAAACCCTTGTAGCGCCACCTCCATTCCCGAGCCGAGCACATCACGTTCTTCGATCTCTCTGTTATCTTCTTCTCTTGTCAACAAACCAAGTATCCCCGCTTGGAAGAAAGAAGCCAACAATAGCCACATCACCACAATAAAGCCTAAGGTCAGTAAAATTGTCTTAAGAATAAGAGTATCGTTTTTTTGTAGGATTCTTACGAGGGCTTTAAGGATCGCCAACGAGCTGTTTTCCAAGCTTTTGAATTCAAAATCTGAAAGTCCGACAGCCTCCACAAGCGTATAACCGGCAAGAAGAGCAAATCCCAGTGAGAGAAAAAACTGGGCGGTTCGCCATCCTGTTTCAAGCCATAAAAGGGAGAAATGAGCGTGGCAGAGTTGAATGCCTTTTCGGAAGGCATGGAAGGTCGTCATCGAAGGAAGATACTCTCGGCAGCGGCTACTGCATTGAGGGCTGAAAGCCGCAGGTTATCCGAAACCGCCCAAAACCAAAATCCTTTGGGGTTGAGAAAGTCACGTTTCATCCCGCCAATCTGGATCGTGTCTGTTCCTGCTACCTGGACGGGTGAAGGAGGTTCGTCGGCTGATTGAATTACGGTCAGGTGATCTGAACCGAGCAGGCTCTCTACCTCTGCCACCTCAGCCGCATGATCCATCTCCACAAAAATCGAAAAAGAATGGGAATGAAAAATAGGAGCCTGAATCAGGGTAAGAGCTGGCAACACACAAGTACCCTCCAGCAGAGCTCTTAGCTGAGAGGAAATAATTTCCTCCACATCGATAAGTTTTTCCCTGGCTTCATCTCCCAGTCGGGACAACAGATTGAAAGCAAGCTGGCGATCGAAAACCATCTGGGGGCCCTTATGAAAGGAGAAAATGTTAAGCGTTTGTTGCTCCAGTTCTTCCACACCCGTGTTACCGCGCTCCGAGGCTGGTTCGAAGATACTAATCACGCAGTTCCTGACCTCACGCTGAAGGCTTAATCGCTTGAGAATGATTGCTATCGAAATCACGGCCGGGTGAGGCGAGCAGATCATTCCCTGATGGGGTTGGATCGGTAAACCCGTTCCCATTTGATCTTCGAGATACATGTGAATCTGTCGATCTTTGGAAAAAGCATGAGTCAAATCAATTGAAACAAAACGGCTTTGGCGAGCCAAAGGGGCGTATGTTTGGGTCGTGTTGGGATCGCCTGCGAAGAAAACCAAATCGAGAAATTCGAAGCTGCTTTCGTTGATCGTGAACGAAAACACCGGCTCTCCGTCAAACTCGCTGACACGTCCCAGATCCTCGTCGCTATCCATCAAAACCATTTTGGAAACGGGGAATTTCCTTTCATTCAAAACTGTCTTAACCTCTCTGCCTTTAAGCGTTGAAGCTCCGACGATTGCAACCTTTAATTTCGTAGCATTTGGCTGCGTCATGAATGGGAACCAGGAAGCAAGTCTTTCAGGGGAAAAATGATGAAGGCAGGAACAACTTCAGCGAGGAGAGAAGGCCTACTTGTTATCGTCCGTGCGAGGGACAAGGGTTTCAGAAGACAAGATTGCTTCATTTCTGTGTTTGAGCAAGTTATAAACCTTGGCCAGGAGCCCGGAACATGCATAAACTGTGGCTAAGACTAGAAGGACTACCTGAGAATAAAGGTAAATCAGAGCCATCAGCATCGCCAGAAGATAAACATTAATGTAAGACTTTCGATTTCGCAGGTCAATATCCTTGAAACTGGGATAGCGGATGGTACTGATCATCAAGAAAGCCAAGAAACCAATCAGGATATTCCAGAGAGCACCGACAGACCAATGATTAATTGGTTCCGGAACGAAGTGGATAATGGCCGCAATCATTCCTGCGCCCGCGGGGATGGGCATACCAATAAAAGACCTCTTCAAAAGGATCTGAGCGGATGAAGACTGCTGTTTAGTAGTTTGTATGTTAAATCGGGCCAGCCGCATAGTTCCGCAAATGAGGAAAGCGAAGCAAACAATCCAGCCGATCTGCTGAACGTGCTTGGCGTAGGAAGGGAGCGTCGGAGCAATGGACTTCAGCCCCCAAATATAGGCTAAGACGCTGGGTGCTAAGCCGAAGGTGACCACATCCGCCAGGGAATCCATCTGGACTCCAAATTCACTGCAGGAATTGGTCAGGCGAGCGATCCGTCCGTCCATCCCATCAAAAACAACTGCCAGGCCTATGGCAATAGCGGCCAAATCAAACTCCCCTTTCATAGTGTTAATCAGGGCGTAAAAACCACAGAAAATCGTTCCGATAGTAAACAGGGTAGGCAAAATATAAATCCCGCGACGAAACTTTCGACTTTTCTTGCGGTCCTCAGACATGGTGAAACCTCCCGATGACGCTATTTCCACCCTTCACTTTATCGCCTAAAGCTACCTCAAGTGTTACATTCTTTGGCAAGAAAATATCCACTCGGGATCCAAATTTAATTAGACCGATGCGTTCCCCTTTCCCAACCCTGTCACCTGGTTTCTTCCAGCAGACAATCCGCCTTGCCAGAATGCCAGCAATTTGACTGAATCTCACCTTTTGGCAGTCGTTGTCGATTACCCAAATATTCTGTTCGTTCTCTAGCGAAGCTCTTTCGTCGAAGGCTACCTTAAACTTGCCCGGCACATAGCGAATGCTTTCAACCTTTCCAGCAATGGGAGAACGGTTGATATGTACGTTGAAGACAGACAAGAAAATTGAGATACGCGTCGTTCCGTCGGATTCGCTGGAAATCTTCACGACCTTTCCATCGGCCGGAGAAACTACCGCTGCTTCCTCCACAGGTACAGACCTTTCAGGGTCACGAAAAAAAAATCCGACAAACAGTGTCAAAGCAAGAAACAAAAACCCACCCCATTTAGGCCCGAGCCAAAAAAACAAAACTGCGCTCATGGCCAGAGGAATCAAGAATGGATAACCTTCTTTGACCATAAAGGGCCTCGACTACTTCACTACGGTCATCCTGATCGTCCGACGTGAGTATTTTTTCCAGCATCCGGTACGCTCAAGCTCTATCCTAAAGAACTGCGGCTTATTATAGCCCAAGATGATTCGGCGATGAAAGGGATCAAAGAAGCTGATGAGCGCAATTGTAAGTGCCAATAGGAAGGAGAACGTGAATTTTGTTCTCGTTGTGTTCGTCCGGCCCGAATCGTTTGGAGCTGTGCCGGCAGCCAAGCGCCAACAAACTTCCAACACGGTCCCGGTCAGCAGCAAAAAGGGGGAATCGTATTCGATTCCCCCTGTGACAGACTTTTAAATCTCTTTATCGACGGGATAAGGAATTCAAGCCAGTCTAATGGCCAATTTATTTCGAAGGACCTGCTTGCTTAGCGGCTTGCTGGCGATATTTCTGGATCATGATTTCCATTTGGTCTTTCACGTGAAGCTTCATTTTCTTGAGATTAACTTCTTCAACCTTTTCTTCCTCTGACAGATAACTCTTATGAAGTAGCTTCTCCAACTGCTCGTCATAGTTGGAGTGTTTTTGGGCCAGCCTTCTGAATTCTTCGCTAGACTGCAAGAGATGTTCCTTAATATCTAAGGTCCCTAATTCCATCACCCAACCTCCTTTTTGTTAGGATTTTCTGGCTTCTTCTTAGCCATCGATGCTTCGACCGTAACACAAGCCAATAGTCAATTCAAGGAAAATTCCAGCGACACACGACACGAGAATTCCAGCCAGTTCTTATTAGAAGACACTCCATCGCGGTCAGAGTACTAATGCGCTCTCCAGCATCGCCCTTCAGTAGTGGCGCAGTGAGTGGCCACTGCCCCAGAAATCGTGTGAACGTGAGCCTCGGGAGCACATCATTCTGCCAACAGACCCATTCATAACTTAAGGTACTCTTTAAGACGCTTAGAATGAGACCGACTTACCGGTATTTCTGTTTCCTTCTTATCACTCATCTTTAATTGTAACGTCCTGTTAAACCAAGGCACGACTTCCTTAATCTTATTGATGTTGACCAAATAAGAACGATGCACTCTCCAAAAAATGCTTGGATCCAAGTCTGCCTGCAAATCTTCCAGGGTTCGGTAATTGGCCTCCCCCGCCAGGTCTTTGGCTGTCACCGAGATGGTGCCGTCCGAAACATTGGCAAAAATAATCTCTTCGGAGTCTACAAGGAAATTGCGGTTTTTATCCTTTACCAGGAGCTTGGATTTCTTTTGAGTGGATGGCGCTATCATACTCAGAAGGTTTTTAAGCCGATCATTGACCACCGTTTCGGATTCAAGCTGCTTCTTGGCACGCTGAACCGCCTTTTCAAGGCGGGATTTTTCTACCGGCTTCAAGATGTAATCCACCGCGTTGACCTCGAAGGCCTGCACTGCATAGTGGTCATAGGCAGTAACAAACACCAACTGAGGCAATTCGTCCTTTTTTGCTAAGTTCTCTACCACTTTAAATCCATTTAATCCAGGCATGTCTATATCTAAAAATAGCAAGTCGGGTTCAAACTCTTCTACCAGTTGGATAGCTTCAATTCCGTTGCGCCCCTGGCCAATCACCTTTACTTCGGGGATCGAGCTAAGCAAGAAATTGAGTTCCTCCAAAGCGGGTTGTTCATCATCCACAATAATGCAGGATATCGGCATGGTCAATTATTCCCCTTCAGGCCGGTCACTTGTTATCCGACCTTTTCTTTTGTTCTAACCTCCAAAAGAGGGACCTCGATGTGAGTAAAAGTGCCCTGTCCAGGAAAGCTACTGACGGTAAAAATATAGTCCGATTGATAAGCGACTTTGAGTCGTTCAATAATATTACTAATGCCAATACCGGAATTATAAATCCTGGGTATCTTTTCATCGGAGATGCCCACACCATCGTCCTCCACCTCAATACAGATCTTGTCTTTGTGTCTGGCAGAGCGGATCTTAATACTACCCCCTTCAATCTTGGGGGCAATCCCGTGTTTAATAGAATTTTCAACGATGGGTTGCAAGATCATGCTGGGTATCATATAGCTAAGCGTATCGGCGTCAATTTCCTTCTCAACCTTCAACTTGTCTTTGCCAAAACGAATCACTTCAATATCCAGGTAGTTGTCAATGAACTCTAATTCCTCTCTCAAAGAAATGAAGTTTTCATGTCCTTGAAGCAATTTCCGCAAAATATGGGAGAGCTTGATGACGATGGCTCGAGCCTTTGTCGGATTGGTCCGAATCAAAGAGGAAATGGAATTCAGAGTATTGAATAGGAAGTGTGGGTTAATTTGATTGGCCAGCGCGTCCAGTCGAGCTTTGACAACTAAGACTTCTTGCTCCGCCAGTTTTAACTCGAGCCGGGTATTATTCCAAATCTTGAGTGTAGTCCCGATGCAGCCTAAGGTTGCAATAAAGATGAACAAGAGAACAGGCGGGCTCTCAGAATGTAAATAAAAGAGCCAAACTGGGCCGTTTGAATGAATAGCCTGCCTGCCTGGGGGATCCGCGAGAGTAAAACTTTGACCAATCAGATAGCGTAGGCTATCGAAAGCAACACAGGTGAAAAAGAAAATAAGCTGCCACACCACCTTATTAAAAAGGAGCTTGGAGCGAAGGGACAGAAAAATATTGATAAGAACAAACGGAGAAAAATTCCAAATTTCTTCTTTGTTCGAACAAAGATTGCGGAGAATCCCACTGGTCAAACCGAAGACGGCAGCCAGAGGCAGAGTCAGCCATTCTCCGTTCAGGGCCGCAGTTGCGCCCACTAAACACCCGACGATGAGGCCCACCACATTCCCACCGAGCAGACCGGCAATAAAGGTACCTTCCAAGGTCAGATCAAAGGCCTCGTACTTCATTGAAAATCGGATGGCAACGCCGATGGCAAGTGGAACCCCCCAGAACAGGATTAAATGGAGTTTTTCCCGAAACTCGCGAGGCTCTGCAAACAGGGTCTTCTTAAATTTTTGGGAGCGCGCCAAAAGGGCAGCAAGGGATGCAATAATCCCTAGCTTGACCAAGAGAGCAATAAGAGTTGCTTGATTCTCAGCAAAGGTATTCATTCACAGCTATCAATTCGAACTTCGACCTGTCTGTTTCGGAGGGTCTATAACTTTTTTCTGGGGCGGCAATACATTCAAAACACTTATCATATCTCAAATTCCTTTGGAATGGCACTAATTTGAAGAATCCAAAATCCATGCGAATCATGGATTAAATTGGAATTGGCTACGCGAGAATTTGTCTCTCAGGACCGTCGAGCTTTCCTCAAGGGGCTAGGCCTCACTGGATTTGGTGCTCTGGGTCTTCTGCGGGGCTGTGCCGCCCAGGAATGACCTCTGAGGAAGCCTTTGCCAAGCAAGCCAGGCTTTACCCGGCTAAACATAGCCCTGCGTTTACCCGGGACCGTTCTATAACCAAGGAAGCCATTCCCGCCCAATACAATAATTTTTACGAATTCAGTTTAAAGAAAGACGTCTGGAGATATATTGAGCGGTTTGAAACCAGACCTTGGCAAGTAGAAGTCGCAGGTGAGGTTGAATACCCAAAGACTTTCGATATTGACGACCTGGTTCGAAAGATGCCTCTGGAACAAAGACTCTACCGGCACCGGTGTGTCGAGGCTTTCCCGTGAAGGCACTGATGGTTTTTGTAAAGCCTAAATCAACGGCCTTGATTGATACGGGGGAAAGACGACCCACTCTCATGTACGGGGACTAGGTTGCCCATCTATATGAAAAACGCAATGAATCAGAAAAAGGAGAGAAGCTTGGCAGCGCCTTGCTTTTGGCAGTGTCACCCACCTGGCAGCCTTCAGGTGACGAGGGGAAAAAGTGATCTCTCCTTCGGAAAGTACCGCCCGGAGTTTACCCTAATCAAAAAGAACACACGCTTGATGGCCTTACTGCGACGCCGCTTCGCGAGGAGGGCTTCAAGAGGTTATTCCCATTCAGAACCTTCTTCTACCACCACCACCGCCGCCTCGCCCTCTGCCACCGCCGCCTCCGCCTCCGCCGTGTCGGGGTCGATTGTCAAATCGTCTTCCTCCGCCACCATCTCCGCTCTTTGGCCGTTGCGGCCGGGCTTCATTAATCACCAGTTGTCTTCCTTCGATAGTTTGTCCGTTCAGGTCTTGAATTGCCTTCTCAAGATCAACCCCTGCAGCCAATTCGACAAAAGCGAAGCCACGAGGGACTCCGGTGTCCATATCCCGAATCAGTTTAATACTCTCTACTTGATATTGGGCTGCTTGAAAAAACTCTTCCAGACTGCTTTCTGTAACGGTCCTAGGTAAATTTCCGACATAAAGTTTTGACATAAGCTCCGCCTTAGTCTTTTCGGTTGAGATCCAAGAAACTCAACTTCGCATCTTAACATCTCGCAAGTGTAGGGAAAGGGCCCCCGGGAATCCGTTCTGATTGCGTCACCCATAGAGGCCCGAGTCGATTAGATTTTGACTACGTCTTGGGCCTGCAGTCCTTTGGGGCCCTTGGCTACTGTGAATTCCACTGCCTGGCCTTCGCTCAAGGATTTGAACCCGGCCTGTTGAATAGATGAATGGTGTACGAAGACATCCTGGCCAGACTCGCGTTGGATGAAGCCATAGCCCTTCGCATCATTGAACCATTTTACAGTCCCCTTCTCCTTCATAACTTTCTATCCTTTCTTCAAAGATCCTGTCCAGTCTTCGTAACCATTTCAAAAACAAAAAAGGCTGCAAAACCATGGATTTTGTAGCCTTATTACCTTGCAATAAATTACAAAAGCCTGATCAAGTAGCCACCAATATATATGATCACAGCCTTTCCCACAACTTTTTTCTTTGAAATCCTGCAGAGCAAGATATAGTTAGGAGGATTGGAGTCCCTATTATGGCTGGCGAAGGAATTCAAGCAGTCTATTCCCTAGAACAGATTCGAATGTTGCTCGAAAAGGTCCCTCGCGTTTCTTTGGCAAATTTGCCAACACCGCTGGAGGAGTGTAAGCGTTTGTCTCAAATATTGCTGGGACCGAGAATCTGGATGAAACGTGACGATCAAACGGGTCTGGCTTTCGGCGGAAATAAGACCCGACAGATTGAGTTTCTTCTGGGCGATGTGATAACCCAGGGAGCGAACGCCATTGTCACGGGTGCTGGCAGCCAATCTAACTTTTGCCGACAACTGACGGCAGCGGCTGCAAAACTCGGGTTAAAGATTTGCTTGATCCTGATGCGAGGCGTCAAAGGCTCGGAACTTCAAGGCAATTTATTGCTCGATCATCTACTGGGCGCTGAGATCGAGATAGTTGACGAGGCCGACAGTCTGAATCTTGTTCCACATTTTGAAAGAAAAGCTGAAAGCTTAAGACAAAAAGGCTACAAACCTTATATTGTGGAACCTCGTGGACGGTCGGCTCCTTTGTTAAGCCTAGGCTACGTGAATGCCCTGCTGGAACTGGTGGGCCAACTGGCAGAAAGGAAAATCTCCCTGGATTATCTCTACCTCAGTGCTGCCAATATGACAGAAGCCGGACTTGCACTAGCTGCTAGGGCATTGGGGTTGAGACTAAAAATCGTGGGAATTTCCCCGATCAAGTGGCAGGAACCCCGTCCGGTCGACATAGCTCACATCGCTAACTGCACCGCTGAAATCCTAGGACTCAACATTCAGCTTTCGCCAAACCAAATTCTTAATTCGGAAGATTACATTGGTGAAGCTTACGGCATCCCCACACCCGAAGGCAATGCAGCCTTGCGTCTGGTTGCTCAGTCTGAAGGAATCTTACTGGATCCAGTCTATACTGCCAAAGCCATGGCAGCCTTGATTGACCACATTCAATCCAAGAAAATCAAGAGAGAGGAAACGGTCCTCTTTCTTCATACAGGTGGAACACCCGCCCTCTTTGCTTACGCTCAAGAATTGGCCCAGCCAGCTTAACGGAATTCTCAAGATTCAAAATTCACGAAGCTTAATTCTATCTCGCCTAAAATAGTTTCAACTGCAATTCCGAAGTCGTGGCCGTTTGTAGGAGGCGACCGACCTCCCAAGGCCCGCCGTCACCCGCTCTTGTGTAGGCTTGTTATGTTAGGGCTTCACCCTCTCTCTGAGAAAGGTAACTTCTCCGCTCGCCCTTTGGGACAGTGCCAGGGGTGAGGCATTCAAGCTGATTTTGGAAGTGCTCCCCACTTAAACTTTGGTAATTTGGCTCGGGCGTGAGCGTCGGGAACTTTCCGACTTGGACGGTGTCTAATGTTGCTGTCGCTTTGGATGAGGCCGCGCTCTTCGAGAATTCTCCTCACCCTTTATTTTCACAAATGGAGAAATAGAAAGGAGAGCTGTCGCATGTTTACTCAACTCATTGAGTCGACCACTGAACGGGTGGGAACAAGAAGGCCACTCAGCTTGACTCTGGCAATAGTGTTACACATGGTTCTATTCTTTATACTGTTGCTTCTGCCCCTATTAGCTCCGGAAACTCTCTCAGCTCAACTGCGGCAGCTCACTTTCTTGATAACTCCCCCTCCTCCGCCTCCTGCTCCAGCGACCGCGCCAAGCGCAAGTCGCCAGCCAGTTGCCCAGAAGGTAGTTCAAGACAATACCATTCGTATGCCGCAAGAAATTCCCAGTAAAATAAGAATCGTAATAGATGAACTGCCGCCGCAGCTTCCTGAAGCTTATCCGACCGGAATGATTCCGGGAGGGGCTCGCAATGGGATCCTCAATGGAATATTGGGAGCTCTCCCTAATCCCCTTGCACCCCCGGCTCCACCCCTTCCCTCACACGCCCCCCACGCCATTCACCCTGTGCGCATTGGTGGAGGTGTTCAACAGGCCAGCCTGATCAGGCAAGTGAGACCTCAATACCCACCCCTGGCCAAGCAAGCGCGGATTCAAGGGGCTGTGGTTTTGGAAGCGGTCATAAGCAAGGAGGGTATCATTATAAATCTGAAGGTTATCAGTGGGCATCCCTGGCTGATTCCGTCGGCTCTGGATGCCGTCAGGCAGTGGAGATATAAGCCAACCCTGCTCAATAACGAACCGGTGGAGGTTCTGACCAATATCAGAGTGAATTTTAGCCTCGATGGCTAGGCGATGACTTTTCAGCCAGCGTGCATTGCGGAGTTAATAACCAAACAGGGAGAAATTTCACACCCAGGTTTCTTCCCACCCGCTGAAACTGCTTCTATAAATCCTCTAATTAATTGGATATAAAAAAGATCAAGCTCGAGTAACCAGACTGGCATTGCGGTGGCAGACAGGGAATGCGAGGTTAACCGTCCAATACCGCCGCGGACCCCGCTGGAGCATCCAAGGAGGAGTTATCATGAAAAAAATTAGATTGATAATACCCAGGGCCCTTTCTCTGCTGTTGATCCTTGGCCTTCTGGCCGTGTGTAGCGGTCAATCTCAAAGAGCCAGCACCTCTGATGAAAAAGCGACAAAGGAAACTAAAGACTCGGCCGAAGCTTCCAAAGACTATGCCGCCCGAAAGAAAGCAGAGTACCAGAAAAAAGTTGAATCCCAACTCGACGAATTTACCAGGGGCATTAATGAATTGAAAATGAAGGCAGAGAAGTCGGGGGCAAAAGCTAAAGCCGAACTCAACAAGGAAATCGCAGCCTTGGAGCAACAAAAGGAAGTTGTTAGCAAGAAGTTGAGCGAACTGCAGTCGAGCGGTGCGGAAGCCTGGGAATACTTTAAGTCCCGCGTTGACTCGGCCATGAAAGAGCTGAAGAAGTCTTATGACCGCACAGTGTCTCGCTTCAAAGAGCGCCAGTAGTGGGCGTGTCGTAAATCGATTTGTGAAAGACCAACAAAGAAGCGAGTCGAGCCCAATTTTCCTTGCAGCGTCAAAAGAGTAGCCGATTGTCACTGCTACACGTTCCCGCCTTAACTCCTATGGCGAGTTTCCATGGTACGGTTTCAAACCGTGATCCCACACAGCGACCTGCGCCAACCGGAACTAGCTTAAGCCACCAGACCGTGTACACACTCCAATTCCGCTCATAAGCCGTTGAAGTCATCGCGAGACGTTAAGATGTTGGTCGTTGCTGGAGACTGAACCCCGACCTCAACGGTGCCCAGATAATGGCAGCACTGGACGGCATCACCAAGAGGGCATCCGAGACAACCCCCGGGATTTTCAGAGGAGCCATCCACGCCGGCCACAGAGCATGAAAATGGGATTCCCCTCCACTGGAGTCCACTGGAGGGGTGTAGGGGTGGGTTGTTCCGGACGGGAAGGGCCCACCCCTGAAGGCTGAAGCCTTCTTTCCCCTCCCGAGAGTGGATTTTCACGAGAGCATGAATGCTCTTACTGAAGATTATGATACATTAAAGCTTCCATGGATTCAGATAACCAGGAATGAACCATGCCAAAAAGTCACAATCTACCAAAAACCAACTTGTACCACCTGTCGCCAAGTCTACAGGGCTTTGCAAGAGAGAGGCATTGATTTTGCAGCGGTCGATTATTATCTCGAACCGATTTCAAAAACAAAAATGAAGGAGCTTCTTTCGAAAATGGGAATTCCGGCTGCGGCCTTGCTGCGGAAAAGCGAGCCCCTATACAAAGAATTAAAACTATCGGAAAAGGAACTCTCGGAAGATGAGATTCTCGGTCTGATGACAAAATATCCGGATCTAATCCAGCGCCCAATCGTAGAAAAGGGAGCACGGGCCATTCTTGCTCGACCCGCCGAGCGGCTTAAAGAGATTCTGTAAATCGATACTGTTAACCCTATTCATGATCCATTGGAGAATTGCCGTATGAAAAGAAATGACCTCAGGCTAGCAGTGATCCTTTTGATTGTCAGTTGTGATTGGCTCTTCGCCGCCCAGGCTGACACCATTGAAACAGCACACGGTCCTCTCAAGATCACACCCATTAAACACGCCAGCTTGATGCTGGAGTTTCAAGGCAAGGCCATCCACATCGACCCCTGGAGTCAGGGCGATTACTCAGGTCTCCCGAAGGCAGATGTAATCATTGTCACCGATATCCATGGCGACCACATGGATCCAGCCAAAATCAATGAAGTCAAGAAACCGGGAACTGTGATTGTAGCTCCAGCGGCTGTGGCCAAGACAGTGACAGAGGCCACTGTTCTTAACAACGGAGAAAGCAAAACGATCGAGGGAATCACCATTGAAGCCGTGCCCATGTACAACCTGACACGTGGAACCAGCCAGGGAAAGCTTTTCCATGATAAGGGACGCGGCAATGGGTACGTTCTCACCCTGGGCGGAAAAAGAATCTATATCTCCGGCGACACCGAATGCATTTCTGAATGAAAGGTTTGAAAGACATTGACATCGCGTTTGTTTGCATGAATCTTCCCTACACCATGCCTCCAGAAGAGGCTGCCGAATGTGTCAAGGCTTTCAGGCCCAAAATCGTCTACCCCTATCACTATCGCGATTCCGACCTGAATGTCTTTGCAGGCGCCTTGAAATCCGAAAAAGGCATTGAAGTGCGAATGCGAAAGTGGTATTAGCACCGCCTGTGCAGATCGTCTCTCTCTTCAAATTCTCCTGATCCAGCCGTTGCCCGAATATCGATTGTTTCTCACTAGCCCCAAAACCAAAAGGGTTGCTATAAAAGGAATGACACTGGCAGCCATCAGAATGGGTTCAAAAGAATAGCGATCGGCAATTTTTCCAATCAAATAAGTCGAGAAAATCGTCCCAATTCCGGCGCCGGCGCCACTCATGCCACTGACGGTGGCCACCGTATGAGTCGGGTATAAATCGGAAGGCAAAACAATCGCCATGGTAGACCAGGCGGCATAAGAAAACGTCGAGACGGCAAATATCGCCACCAAGAGCAAAAAACGAGAAAGGAACGCCGCAGCGGCCATGTTGAGCATCCCGAGACCACAAACAAAGACCACAAATTTGCGAGCCCTTCCGACGCTCCATCCGCGCTTAATCAACCAACTGGAAAGACCTCCACCAAAGAAGTTCCCCAGATCGGCGGCCAGAAACGGGACCCAAAATCCCATCAGGCTTTCTTCCAGCTTGAATCCCTTGCTGACCAAATAAATCGCGAACCAATCGGTGACAAAAAACCAAACCGGATCCGTTAAACTCCTTCCCAGAATGACTCCCCAGGTTTGGGGAACACGTAATAACTGGGCAACACTGGGCCGAATTGAATCGGCCTGGCCATCGGAAGAATCAGACTGGTGCCGATCCTCGAGGATCATCCTCCTTTCGCTCTCACTGATTCGGGGATGAGCCTGAGGCGGATGATAATTCAGGCGCCAGAGCAGTACCCAAACAAAACCCAGTAAGCTAATCAAGATAAAGACTGGACGCCAGTTTCCAAAGGCATGATAGATGGATAAGACCAAAAATGGAGCAATGGCTCCTCCTACGGAAGACCCGCTATCAAAGAGAGCCACCGCCCAGCCACGCTCCTGACGGGGGAACCATTCGGAAACCGCTTTGGTTGCGCCTGGCCAGTTAGCGGCTTCTCCAGTGCCTAGTAAGAATCGGAACAGGCAAAAGCTTTTCAATCCGGTCGCCAGAGAAGTCAGGGCGGCCGCACAGGAATACCAAAGCACCGAAATCGTCAGGCCGTTACGCGTTCCCAGCCGATCGATAACGCGCCCAGACAGTGCCTGCATGACAGCATACGCAACGCGAAAAGCGATAATGAGGAGGGCAAAATCGGAATTGCGCCAAGAGAATTCCGCTTTGAGGTAGGGAGCCAGGACGCTCAACGTCTGGCGGTCCATGTAGTTGATGATCGTGGAAAGCAGCAGTAATGTTCCAATCCACCAGCGCCTCTGTCCCAATTCTTTCATGCTCACAGATTCTTTCGCAGTTGGTTATTCTCGTCGGTGATCTCTTCAACTTTGTTTACTGGATCCAACTTAAAGATCAAGCTCCTGGCTCCATGGGCACGCAGGCCGGACAATTCAACCGTCAGGGTCTTGGGCTTGAGGTCGGTCGGCGCCGCCAACCCTCCCAGCTCTTTCTTGAATAAAACCGTCCTATTCTCATTCTCAACCACAAGAGTGAAAGGCTGCGACTTCTTCCCCCCAATGTTATGAATAATAATTTTTCCTTTGTCCAGAGCGGTGTCGTATTGCAGGTCTTCCGGGCCAATCGCCAGATCTGGGAGCTCCCCGAGAGGTGTTCCTTTGCGAAGCTGTTTAATGTCGATGATGGTCGTTCTGCGCGGACGCAATGCCAGGGATATGGCAGTATGGCGCTTCAAGGGAAGTGTGCGGCTTCTGGTAACGACGTCAATTTGATCGTCGCCATTCACATCCGTGCCCTCCACCACTTCATAAGTTCCGTTTTCCAGCTCCCAGACTCGCAGGTTGACGTCTTGCAAGGTCTTGGCGGAATTGAAAACGACAATTTTTAAAGCGGCCGCGGTGGCCTTTGTGACCAGCGCAGCGACATTTCCACCCGTACCTTCCCAACTGACGGCATTTCCAGGATAAATACAATCGCGATAATGGGCCACACCGCCCAAGCGGGCACGTTGCGTAGCCCGCTGTGGGATCCAAATGGAGTCTGTAGACTGTTCTGCACTGGTGTAGAGGAGCATGTTCTGGGCCATGTGTTTTGTGAGCTCGTAATCATGCTGGCGTGCTAGAAGACCGGCCTCGTCCGATTGCAGATTATGATCCCAAATATTGCGTTTGCGAACCTCATCCAGAATCGGGCCGCGATAAGACTCAGGGTCGACGAAGTCCAACCAACGACCGTTGGTCATTTCTGCCTGCGCCACGTTTCCGCCCTGAAGCAATTTATCAGTGAGCCACAAGTACTTGTCATTTCCAGTCAAACGGTAAACACCCCAGAGAAGATTTATCACCTCAGGATTTGGCAGGCCTTTGCTGATGACGTCGTCGCTTCCAAACCGAATGCCTCGAGTCAAACTGGGGTAGCGATCCTTCTGCCAGTGGGCCAGCAGCGCATCGGCATATTCACTTAGCCAGCGGATCGTTTGAGGGTTGCCGTTATACCAGCTCAGATAAAGTCCGGAGTGCCAGAGCAACTGGCTATAAATATCCTCCCTGGCGTCCCGGCCCTCCTCTACCAGCTCCGTGGCACCGAAAAAATAGGATCGGAAGTGTCGATGGCCCGCCGTATTGATGCCTGTGAGACGCTCATATTGGCGAGCTGTTTCCATGAGCCGTTCGATCAAAAGGGGATTCCCGTAGTCAAGCAAGAGGGCCGTGGGAACCGTATTGATTCCTTCTTCGTAGGCCTGGAGTGCATCGGCTGGTCGAGTGTTCAGGCCCTGGGTGACCCATCCTCGACGGTAGCAGGCTTCCAGAACTGCCCGAACAGAATCGCGCCAACGGTCGGTGGGGCCTTCCATCAAAGCGATGCCTGGCCAGTTAGAGATCAGGCCGGTATCACTTCGTAGCCCACCACCCATTTCCCCAGTTTTAATTTGACGATTCTTTATCCACCAGTCTGCAACCTCCTCGAACTGCTTAACTAAAACTTCCTGCTGAAAAGCCCAGCGCGGAATATCGGGAGCGGATGGTTCCGGTTGCTTGAAATCGGGCGGGGATTCGTTAGGGTTGATCCAACCCAAATAGGCGGTAGCAGTGGGCTCCTTGGGATCTACACGAAGTACATCTTCAATTAAGCGATATAGCTCATCGACCAGTTTGAATTGGCGACGAATCTTGCTAACGTCACCTGACAACCAGGGACGGGAGTGGCTGAGCCCCTGGAAGCTATCCCGAATCCAACGCAGCCGATCCGAAAAATATTCTTTGCGGGCGCGCTCAGCCCGCTCCGTCCTCTCGGTCATCCACACGTCTACTTCAGCCCCGTTAAGATAACGCAGGCCGAAATCGTTTTGATCACTGGCCAGCACTAACCAGAGAGGCGTACCGGCCGGAACCACAAGGTCACGGACATCCAAAAGGATTTCCGCCGGACCGGCCGCTGGAAGTCGAAGGCTGAGGTCGATCAGATCGCGCCGGGGATCGACCGGATCTCTGGCTGAGACGTGAACGATGGCCTCTTCGGAGTATTTCTTTCCTTCCGGGTTGAGTTTCAATTTGATCGCATCCAGTCCTGTGTTGCTCAAGAAAGGTGGCAGCACAATGTGGCTGTATCGCAATCTTTCGACGCTCTTAGAGGGTTTTTCCGATGGCTTATATATTTCCGCTGGCACACCCACCCAGGTCTCGAGATCTGGCGGCAAAAACCGGCCCAGCAGCTTCGGGCTGAGATTGTAAAGCGAGGCGATCTGACCCCGGGAAACCCCCTGTAAGTTCAGGGCCGCAGAAGAGGGCAGGAGACCATAAGACAATTTGTGTGGCGGCGGAAAGCCCAGCGCCGGCGCTGCCATGGCTGATTTATTTTTCTCTGCTGGACTGGAGGACAGGGGCCGAACCGAAAACAGGCTGAGTTCACTTAATACTCCCCCTTGTCTTTCCACGCGCAGGCGTAGAGCAGTAAGGAAAGAAGGTATCTGAAAAGAGGTGGTCTCCCCTGAGGGATTAGAACGATCCAATAGCAGCGCTTTCTGGCTGTCCCTGAATTGGAAGACCTGACCTCTGAAATTTCCTTGTATGAGTGCGTAATTAAACGGCTCATTTTCAACCGTAAGGTCGAGGGCTTTACCTTCCTCCAAATACCCAGGTCCCATCGCGGGCCAACACGATCCCCCTTTGCCATCCGAGGCTTTGATTGAAGATTTTCTAAGGTCCTTCCCTTCCACAACAGAAACTTTTCGAATCCAAGTGGGAGAGTCGATCTTGGGGATATTGTTGAGCTCCTGCCATCCGAAACGTGCCTTCCAGTGAGCGTTCCACAGATCCGGGTTGGCGGCGGCGGTGGAAGGCATAGCACCGGCCCGTCCCCCTCCTAATTGAGTTAAATCTTGAATGGCCGTTTGGGTGAGAGCAATGCTATAAAAGCGCAATTCGTCAATAAGAACTTTTCTTTCCGATCCGCTGGTCTGGTGGGGTGCTACCTGGTTGGCATGAATTCCAACCTGGTCGAGGCTGGCCGCCAAATGGAGCTCTCCTAACTTGCGGCCTACTTCGTGTCCGTCGACATAAAGGTGAATACCGTCCAGCTCGTCCCAAGTAAGGGCCAGATAAAACCAGCGACCAGAGACAAGTTCTGATTTGGCGTCAGCAATGATTTCGTGAGTCACCGCGTCACGGTCGCAAACGGAGAGGCGCAGATCCTTTCCCGTCCAACGCAGCTCCGCAAAACTGAAATCCCAATTGGATTGGTCCGCATAGCTGACGTGAACAATGGAGAAGGGAGTATCTCCCATGGGTTCATCCAGCTTCCACCAAAATCCAATGGTGCCGTGCTCGGCATAAAGGTTTCCCGGGGCGTCGTAGGTCAGGAGCGAGCCGGTGTCTAAATAGACAGCGCTGTCTCTCTTCCCTTCTCGAACAATTTTCAAATTTCGGATCCCCAGCGGACTGTCATCTCCAACAGCCTGATCTGCCAGGAAGTTCCGGTCGAAGGAAGCGCGAAACAAAAGATTTTCTTCCTCCTTAGCGGCAACAGAACGGCTCTGGATTGGAGAGTGGAACGGAGTGAATATCACCGCCATCGCTAACACTATTGCAGACGTGACACCGACTCTGGAGGCGGACCGTCTTGAATTCATAAGAAAGCAAAAATCCTTGGCAAGAAGATTGGCCCCGTGCTGCAGAAAGGTGGATCTTATACCACGGAAGCTTCTATTCCATGACTATTGTCTGCGGTAGCTCCCACTCATCAGAATCAACCTACCTCCATATCGTCCCACCCCATCGATCAAATAAATGGTCGCCCTTCCCTGTTTGTGAACTCGCTCGCGAAACAGTTCGGTTCGATCCGGTTTGTTCGTGCACCAAAGGATTTGCTCGTCGCCATCGGGTCCCTTTACGATTTGGCCCTCATGTTCCACCTGGTCACCATTGGACTTGACCACTCTACAGCGCAACCGCCAGGATCCGTCAAGACCACGACTGGCCGTGTTTTCTCCCACACCTGTAATTTTCGTGCCATCTGGCATGAAGTCTTCAATCTCGACTTTCTGAGTCGCTGGGTTAATGGTACGGTAGACTTGTTTGACCCGAAGGCGGTAGAGTTCCTTACCATGCTCGTCATATCCGACGAAGCTCCCCTGCCAGGTCCCCTCGAGTTGAGCAAACACGTGAACCGGGGGGAGCCCTTGGGACGCGGCTTCCGCGTTGAGTGCGATAAGGAGCGACGCCGTCAGGAAAAAATGAGTCAATTGCATGGTCTGCATTCTAAATGTTCCAGCCCGATGCGAATAGGAAAAAAACATCGGCCACAATCATGCGGCAAACATGCAGCGGGACGATGATTGACACTCAGGTGTCCGAAGGATAGAATCCCATCGCCTCTTATCTTCAGTGAGGGATAAAGTGCTTTCCTCTCGGCGCCAGTTCTTAAACGCGACAGGCCTCGCTTTGGGGACAGTTGCATTCCCATCCTGGGTCCTTGACAGTGATGCAGCCGAAGCAACAGCCGTAAACAAGGACAGGTGGGCTGACATCGCGATCTCCTCTGCCCGCAAGATCGGAGCAACATACGCTGACATCCGTATTAATCGTTACCGGTTCGAATCGGTTGCTACACGTGAGAAACAGGTGCAGCAAGTGGCGCGTACTCAGAGCTTTGGTTTTGGGGTCCGTGTGCTCTGGAAAGGCACCTGGGGCTTTGCTGCAACCCACACCGTAACCGACGACGAAGTCCGGCGAGTCACCCGGCAAGCTGTCGACATTGCCCGTGCTAACTCGATCTCCCAGAGGAAACCCGTCGCCCTCGTGCCGGCAGCCAAAGTGGTCGCGAGCTGGAAGAGTTCATTTCAAAAAGATCCATTCGAAGTCAAGCTTGACGACAAGATCCAGTTCCTCTTGAAAATCAACGAAACCGCCATGAAGGTCAAAGGGGTGAGCTTTGTGGACTCCTCGATCTTATTCGTCAATGAGCAGAAGTTTTTTGCTTCCAGCGATGGCTCCCGCATCGAGCAGTATCTCATTCGTAGTGCCCCCGATTTCAATGTGACCGCGGTTGACTCGGCGAGAGCCGATTTCCAGCAGCGACGTTCCCTGGGCGGGCCCCAGCAGATGGGTTACGAGTATGTTGAAACCTATCCCTGGATGAACGAGGCCGAGCAGGCTGCTAACGAGGCAGTCGAAAAACTAAAGGCTAAACCGGTAGAACCTGGCAGATATGATCTGGTGCTCCATCCGACACACCTCATGCTCACTATCCATGAAAGTGTGGGCCATTCGACCGAACTGGACCGTGCCCTCGGCTGGGAAGCGGACTTTGCAGGTACTAGTTTCCTGGCACCTGACCAAACAGGCCACTTCAAGTTTGGATCGAAGATTGTCAATTTTTTTGGCGACCGCACGCAACCGCAAGGACTGGCTACCATTGGATATGACGACGACGGGGTGCCCGCTCAACGCTGGTTCCTGGTCAGAGAAGGTGTATTTGTGGACTGGCAGACCACCCGCGAGCTAGCCGGGCTGATGGGTCGCAAGTCCTCTTTCGGCTGCTGTCATGCCGACAGTTGGGGCAGCGTTCCCTTTCCAAGGATGCCCAATGTCTCACTCGAGCCTGCAAAGGACCCGATTTCCATGGAAGACCTGATCTCCGATGTGAAGAATGGCATCCTCATTTACGGAAACGGAAGCTTTTCAATTGATCAGCAACGCTACAATTTCCAGTTTGGAGGACAAACATTTTGGGAGATCAAAAACGGTAAGAAGCGCTCGATGATGCGGGATGTTGCCTACCAGTCGCGTACGCCCGACTTCTGGAGTGCCTGCGATGGAATTGGAGGGCAGGCAACCTATGAAGTTCATGGAGCCTTGAACGATGGCAAGGGCGAGCCGATGCAAACCAATGCGGTCAGCCACGGCTGTCCAGTTGCCCGTTTTCGCCAAATTAGCGTACTCAATACCGCCACTCAGCGGTCGTAGGACACGGCCACGAACCTAAAAGCGCCGTTCAATAACCGCAGAGACGCGGAGCCGCAGAGAGAATCATGGAGAAACTCTGAAGTCTTAACGTTATCTTGACGCAACGGGTAAATGAAATGTGGTCGCCGATATTCAAACGCAGTAATCGAGTTTCTTTGAATTCATGACTGCTGGCAGTCCTCAGAGGAAAAACTCTCTGCGTCTCCGCGTCTCTGCGGTGGCTTTTAGTACCGTTTCTAGGACTCATGTTACTTACTGAAAAGGCAGCCAGAACGCTTTCCGCTAAGGTACTCAGCTTGGTGAAGGCTGACGATGCAGAAGTTAGCCTTGAATCCGAGAGTTACTCTCAATGCCGGTTTGCAGCCAATGCCATTACTACCAGCGGCCAGCGAGAAGACATCAGGCTCCGCCTGACCCTTTGGATCAATAAGAAGAAGGGCTCAGCCTCGTCTAACCAGATTGACGATGCTTCTCTTCGCTCTCTCGTCGAGCAGAGCGAGCAGTTCGCGCGCCTGTCACCAGTAGACCCAGAGTACTTGCCTACACTGGCCCGCCAGCAGTACAAGCCCGTCCAAGGCTACGTCGAAGCCACCGCCAACATTTCTTTAGCTTCTCGAGCTAAAGCGATTGACCGAGTAATTGCTTTGGGTGAGAAGGAAAAGGTCCTCTGTGCCGGTTTCCACCAGGCACGCGGGACGGCCGGGGCACACGCCACCAAGAATGGAAATTTCTACTTCAGCCGTTCCAGCCTGGTGAGTCTCTCGGTCACAGCCCGTCTTCCGGAAGCTGCTGGCTCTGGCTACTTCCTGCGCAACCATTTCGATGTCGCTAAGCTCGATACGGCGCGCATTGCCCGCGAGTCCATCCAAAAAGCCCTCCGTTCCCGCGACCCGCGGCCATTTGAACCCGGCAGGTACACTGTTGTCCTGGAGCCACAGGCGGTTGCCGACCTGCTGGGGTCCTTTGCCTTTTCCTTTGACGCGCGAGCCGCCGACGAAGGGCGGAGTCCTCTTTCGTCGCCCGGTGGAAAAACCAAACTCGGTGAAAGAATATTCGATGAGCGAATCAGCCTCTATACTGACCCCTGGCATCCTGAGTTGCCAGGCTCCCAAGCGGCGCAGGATGGCCTTCCCGCCCAGAAGTTTTATCTGGTGCGAAACGGGATCCTGGAAAATCTGATCTACTCACGTTTTTGGGCTAAACAGAAACAGAAGGAAGCTACACCGGGACCCGTTAACAGCATTATGGAAAGCTCCGTGACCCCGGTCAGCCTGGAGGAAATGATTCAAGACACTAAAAAAGGCCTGCTCGTTGGTCGCTTCTGGTACATCCGGTCTGTCGATCCGCGCACTGCGCTTGTCACCGGGCTGACGCGCGATGGGGTGTGGTACATCGAGAATGGTAACGTGATTCATCCGGTGCGCAACTTTCGTTTCAATCAGAGTCTCCTGCAATTGCTTGCTTCGGGAAACGTTGACCTGGTCGGCGCTCCCGAACGTGTGGGTAGCTCTGAGGCCCAGGGCGGCAATCCCGTCCTATTCCCTCCGCTTAAGGTGAAGGAATTCCACTTCACTTCGCAGTCCGAAGCGGTCTAAGGGAAAAAATTGCTCCAGGACACGAAGCACAAAGCTAGAAACGTGACCGAAAATCCAGGTTAGGCCGTGACCCATTCTCGGGTAATAGGTTTAGGAGCTGCGAAAAAATTCAAGACCGGCCGAGATCGGGAGGGCGAGGCTCCCGCCGAGCCTCATGGGACAAGGATTTACTGGGGAACGGCTCGCCAGGAGGCTCGCCCTCCCAATTTTTTCACAGCTCCTTTGGTCTCGGGGGAGAATGGGGCAAGAGGTGGCCGAGAGCAATGAGGAACTCGCTCCTCACGTTGGCACGGATCTTCACCTACCAGACTGAAAGACCCACGGACAGAAAGGCCCTTGTCGTGGCTGCCAGGAATTGCTCGTTGGTCTGATGTACAGCCTCAGTTACTGAAAGGAATTTGGTGCTCCTCCAACCAGGCCACCGCTATCTTCTCGAGAGCCTTGGCCCGGAATTGATACCACTCTTCTGCAATCCCGAGATCATGGATTTTGTCCTTAAATCTGCGAAAGGCTCCGCTGCCTCTAATCTGTTGTGAGAGCTGGTTACTCAACCTGGAATCTTTGATTGAGTAGCAAAAGTCTTCCATCATTGCGTATTCATGAATATCGAACTTGTCGGGAAGGGGAAGATAATCATCGGTCTCGATAATTTCTCGGGCTTTCTTGATCGCGGTCTGCTGCCACTCTGGATAATCCTCCAGAGGATCCTCGTCTTCGGCTGCAGTCCGTTCTTCATCCGTCAAGGTGATCAGCTCACCGGTTCGCGGATTCAGGTAGGCTTTAGACTCGTCGCTGGCAGCGTCCATTTGATCGATGACCTGACTTAACGACACGACTGCATTCGACGCCGCCTGTGACTGTTGGTTTCCTGTCGGCTCCAGTGAGATTGGCTGGGTTTTTTTCATTTCGGGTGTGACAGCCTGGGGAGGCAGCACCTCAGGCGTTACACCATGCTTGAAAAGGCGAAACCATGTCCGTGTGTCAGCCTCGTTATAAATCGCCAGCGCCTTGATAATTTCGTGGGCAAACTCAACGCTCCCTACCCCGCTCGCCGTGATGATGTTCTGATCACTGACGGCTAACTCACTCTCATAAAGCGACGGATCCTGATACTCCGGAACCTTTGCCAGCAGGTATTCTTTGCTGTTGCTGGTGTGGCAGGCGTCTTTGAATAGACCGCTACGCGCAAGCGCTAATGTTGCCGCACCGATAGCCGCTACCGGAACGCCTATTCCGTGAATCTGCTCAAGCAGGTTGTGCAGCATCTTATGAGTTTGCTCTTCCCACATAGGGCCACCAGGCATAACGAAAATGCCTGCCCTTTCAGGTTCTACCTCGGCCAGGGACACGTGTGGTGTGACCGTGAGGCCTCCCATCGAGGTCACTGGTTCCTTGGAAAAACCCACTGTGGTGACATCGAACTGGTTTTGCTTTCTTATCTCGCACATTGCCAAGGCGGGTTCCCAATCGGCAAAGCCAGTGAATACAAGCAGATACGCTTTCTGTCGCATCGTTAATTCTCCTTCTTCTAAGTATCGCGTAAAACCTCAGTTTAGGGATTTATCCTATGCAAGTTTGGTAACTAAGGCAAGGGTATCGCATAAACTTTACTGTCTCATCGAGACCGACTGAAGTCTGCGTTATCTCCCGAAACTACCGCGGCCCAGTGACCTTTGCGTGGTTGATTGACATTTTGCGCGCGGCCATGGAAAAGGAGAACCCCGAGGTGTGTTCGGTGTGTCCTCTTACCTTCCCTTCGTGCGTGAATTTCCCAAAGGGAGCGTATCAGCATTCCCCTGTCTTGCCTATTCCCAGCGAGTGTGTCAAGATTTTACCAGCTCTTGGATTCCCTACGTCCTGCAATGATTCTACGAAAATTACCTCAACTGATTTTCTCTGTGCTTTGTGTCTCTGGCGTCGTTCTGGGCGAAGAACGCTTGGGGCTGTTAGGCATCGGTGATGGGACGCTGACCAACAGAAGCTCTTCTATCCCCTATGGCCCCTCCAATTCCCAAACCAATTTAAATGGTGGATTCATCCTGCTGGGATCTCTTCGTGTTCAGGAAAATCTGTTTGTTTTTTACGAGGGGAGGGTCAATCACAGCGAGGGCTTGAGCGGCTCTCTCCCACGGTTACAGAAGACTCAAACCAACTCTGTCGTGCAGGGCTACCTGCGCTATTCGCCCGGGCTGGCCTGGGATCTGAATGTCCAAATCGGTAAATTCGGGACCCCCTTTGGACATTTTCTGACCCGAAACTATTCGAACGAAAATCCGCTCATCGGGTTCCCACTCATTTATACTCACAGGACTCCCATTAGTGCAAAAGGAATTCCCAGAAATCCTGCTGAGTTACTGAGCTATCGAGGGAGAGGCCAGAGCAATGGTTCTTACCTCTGGGGAAACGGCAACGCCTGGCTTCCCTTGACCAATTTTTCTTATCCCACCGGCATCATGGCCTTTGGCAATCCAGGCAAACTTGATTACCGCGTGGCCCTGGTGAACAGCTCGCTGGCCAATCCCATCAATCTTGGAACTCCAGGCCAGCGGGCTCAATGGGTTGCTGCAGCCGGTCTCACTTGCCTTCCAGGCTTACATATTGGAACTTCTTATGCCGAGGGACCTTATTTGGCTGCCTCTGTCAGTCGCTGGTTACCTCCGGCAACGTCTATCAACGATTTTAGGCAAAGGGCCCTCGGATTTGACCTGGAGTACGCCATAGATCATCTCGAGGTTTATGGCGAGCTCCTCTTTAATAATTTTGCAGTGCCCTATGTACCGCAGCGGTTGGGAGCCACCGGATATTTTCTCGAACTCAAGCAAACCTGGACTCCGCGACTGTTTAGCGCCGTTCGCTGGAATCAAATTTATTTTGACCGGTTCCGAAGTGGCTTCACGGATGGGTCTCATCCCCGCTTTGACTACAACGTTAACAGCCTGGAAGTTGGACTAGGATTTCGTTTCACCGAAAAGCTCTTGGCAAAATTCTCCTACCAGTACCATCGGACCCTGGATGAAATGGAACCGCGCGAAGATACATTCGGCGCGCAGTTGGTCTACACCTTTGATGTACGCAATTTGCTAAGAATACGATGAAACCTAAGAATCCTTCAATCGTGCCGCCCCCCGGCGGTCGCGGCACACTAATTAACCTAATCGTACTTGTGACTTTAGGCATGGGACTATCTCCATTGGCACTACGTTTCAGATCTGACTTAAAATCGCAACCGACGTCGCCTCTTCACCTGGCCTTCAGCCACCCTCTCTCCCAATGGGATTCCGTTTCAAATGCTTCCGCTCCTGGAACCATTCGTGGAACTGTTAGAATCGAAAGTAAGATTCAGCCGAGAAGCCTTGCTTTTAGTCTTTATTCTCGCCGCGGAAAATCTCCCCTCAACAACAACCCTCAGGTGCCAGTCAACGAGTTGCAGAATGTGGTGCTCTACCTGGAAGGACGATTTCAAAACTTGGACGCGGCAAGCAACGCGGGTTTACCGAAAGAGAGTCCGACTATTCAACAAGTCAACGAAACCTTTATACCTCATGTACTTCCGATCAGGGTGGGAACAACCGTGGATTTCCCAAACGGTGACCCTTTCTTTCATAATGTTTTTTCCCTTTCCAGCGCTCGGAGCTTTGACTTGGGCCGCTATCCTAAACACCAAGTTCGATCCGTCACGTTCGAGCGGCCTGGGATTATAAAGGTCTTCTGCCACATCCACTCTCACATGAGTGCCGTCATCCTGGTATTTGAACACCCTCATTTCTCCGCCCCCAATAGTGCCGGAAGTTTTCTGCTGACTGACATTCCTCCCGGCGCTTATAACCTGGTCGCCTGGCATGAGCGACTGAAGCCTCAGAAGAAATGCATTGTCATCGCTGCGGGTACCAATGTTCAGGTGGAGATGATCCTATGAGGTTGTTGAAACTGCGAACAAAAATCATCTTGTTTACGACTCTGCTCGTCATTGGGGTCGTGGTGGGCTCCTTTTTTTTAATTGATCGTGTGGTCAGAGACCAGGTCAGGAGCCGTCTTGTGCATGATCTGGAGCGGTCTCAGCATACTCTGGAGCAAATTCAAAAGGATCGGCTACGCGAGCTGGTCGCCTATTCGATAATTGCTTCCGAAAACTCGACTCTGAAGGCTGCCATAGAAACTTTTCAGACGGAACGTGCCACCGGCAGCCCGATCCTGCAGCAACTCAGGCGCACTGTCGAAAACGAAGCCTATAAACTTTTTTCCATCCTGTCCGCAGATCTCTTGATTATCACCAGCAACACTGGCCAGGTGTTAGCGATCCAGGGAGTCCCAGTCACTCCTCCCGCCGACTTCAATCTGCTTAATCAGCCGTCCATCGTGAACAGTCTCAGTTCCAAGCCGATAGACTTTGAGCAAGCTGCCAGCATTTGGCGCTTCTCAGAAAAGGTCTACCGCCTGGTCTCCATCCCCATCTTGTTGCAAGATATCGTGGTGGGAACTCTTAGCACCGGTTTTGAAATCAGTCCGGGTCTGGTGCAAGCCATCAAGGCGAATACTGATAGCGACATTGTCTTTGTGGCCGATGGCGGCATTATTGCATCAACCTTGAATGCCTCGCAGAATGAGGCGCTCCTTAGTTATTTGAGAGACAACTCGGTTTTGAAAAAGCGCGATCTTTCTCCCTCACAATCAGAAATGGCTCTAAAGGGTGAGACCTTTTTAGCCCTGAAGATCAATTCCGGAGAGGTCTCCAGCGGGAATTTTGTGATCTTGAATTCCATTGACCGCGCCATGTTGGGCATTATGGGTGGAATCAAGAAGACCATGATCCTGATTGGACTGCTCTCCATCATCCTGGCGACCATCCTGGGTTTGGGCCTGAGTCAGTCCATTACCCAACCCTTGATGAGATTTGTGAATTTTATGGACGGAATTACTCGGACCGGCGATTTGAAGCAAAGATTCCGGCACTCAACTCCAAATTATGAGGTCGACGTCTTGGCCCGTTCGTTTGAAAGCCTGACGCGGTCTTTGGAAGAATCGCGCTCGCAGACTGCCAAATATCACGAGGAGTTGAGGCAGAAAGAGTCTAATGAGGAAAAGCTGCGCACTCTGGCGACGCGGTCTCGCCTGGACGCTCTCATATCCCAGATTAATCCCCATTTCTTGTTTAACGCTTTGAATACGGTCAGCGGTCTCATCGATGAACACCCCGCCGAAGCCCAGAGGTTGACTTTAAAGCTCTCGAATATCTTTCGTCAGACTCTCCAGGCTTCACAGCGGGAAGTTATTAGCCTCCAGGAGGAGCTGAATTTTATTCAGGATTATCTCGAAATAGAGAAGGCCCGCTTCGGCGACCGCTTGCAGGTGGAGCAGCATGTCGCGGTTCAATGGGCCGAAATTCCCTGCTTTACTTTGCAACCACTGGTTGAGAATGCCGTCAAACATGGGGCAGCACCAAAAATCGGAACGACTACCATTCGGATCGACGTGCGTCAACTGGATAGCCTCTTGACGATTCAAGTTTCAGACGATGGAGTGGGAATGTCCAAAAGAGAGCTGGAAAATGTCCTGGAGCGCGGCTATGGACTTAAAAATCTGATTGATCGTCTCAACATCCACTATCAATCGAATTTTGCCTGGAAAGTGGAAAGCGAATTTCAGCGAGGCACAACCGTTTTATTGGAGCTTCCCTCCCAGCCCTCAATTGGAACCTCGTAGAGACCATTCAACTCTTCTTATCTACAGTTCGACCCCGTGGTTCCTTACGCGCACTATCATTCTGCTAGGATGAGCCACTGCAGGGCTTGGCTACGGATGGGCATGGGGGATGTGGATTGAGGATGTCAGCCGAACCGAGTTTCCATTCAATTTCTTGCTCGTGGCAGAGAGGGCGATCTTCCCCACCAGGGGAGAGGGAAGCTGTGAAAAACTGGATCCGGCGTCCATTCAGCGCGTCCCTCCTTTTCCAAGGGGGAACTAGGCTTAGGGGGGTGCTTGCATCAACGCTCCTGCGCCCCCCCTGTAGTCCCCCCTTGAAAAAGGGGGGGACGCTGGTGATTTGGATATTTGCGGGGCCGAAAAACGCGGTTGACCCTCACCCGTCGCTTCGCGCCACCCTCTCCCACAAGGAGAGGGAGAACAATAAGTGGGGGTGTGACTCAAACAGACGTTTCATGACACGCCGTTGCCCCTGTGTCATGAAACGTCTGTTTGTAGCCTTGAAGTCAGCGCTCTAATCCCTGGAACTCTCCCTCGCCCCTGGGGAGAGGGTGGCCGCAGGCCGGGTGAGGGGGATCTTGGCTCGAACACATCAATGTCTAAGTCTGATTTGGAGCGTCAGGCAATTGAAAAAGTATTGGGAACCTGTCATGAAACTACTCGGCCCTTTCGTTGAGTTCTTACCCAAAGCTGTAGTTCTGGCCAACCTTTTTTTCATTTCTCAGCCCATTTTGGCGCAGCGTGGCCGCATCATTGGAACCATTCGAGACCCTTCTGAAGCGGCGATACCCGGAGCTTCAATCCGTGCCACCCACTCTGGGACTGGACTTAATTGGGAGGCGAAAAGCAACGGCTATGGAGATTACTCTCTCGAACCGCTCCCGCCAGGCCTTTATGAGGTCGCCGTGACCGCGCCAAACTTTTCCCCTGCCGAGTTTAAAGGAATCCGGCTGACGGTGAATGCAACACAGCGTGTGGATTTCAAGCTGCCCCTAGCCATCCTGGCGCAGGAAGTGGAAGTCGGGGCCTCTAGTCGGCTGGTTGAAACTGAGACCTCGGAACAGGGTGTTCGACTTTCTGCAGCTCGCCAAGCTTGCTCCAGGAGTCGTGCCGAGCCTGGACAATCCGTCTTCACCCTCGGGACCTTTCAACGCCAATGGCCAGCGGGACCTCTCCAACAACATCCTGATTGACGGCATCAATGTCAATGCGGGTGGCAGCTCTCGTGGCCGCATTAGTCTCTCGCCCGGAAATGACACTGCAGTGGGTCAGTCGGGTAGCAGCGTTGCGCTGATCTCGGTAGATGCGGTCTCTGAGTTCAAGGTCCAAACTCAGCTCCCTGCCGCTGAGTTTGGCAGCTTCTCGGGCGCGACGGTGAACGTGAATTCGCGAAGCGGCACTAACCAACCCCATGGCAGTGCCTTTGAATTTCTTCGCAATAGCGCGCTGGACGCCAACAATTTTTTCTTTAACACCCAGGGAGTGAAAAAGACTCCCTCGCGCAACAATTTCTTCGGTGGGACCTTCGGTGGTCCCGTCCAGAAGGATCGAACCTTCTATTTTGGATCATTCGAAGGACTGAGGCAGCGTCTGGGCGTCAGCTCGAATTCAAGAGTCCCAGCCAGCGCGGCTCGCGCCCAAGCCAGCTCCATAATCAAACCGCTGATTGACTTATATCCTTTGCCCACCGGCGCCGACAATTCTGATGGCACGGCTCCTTATTTTGCCGCAAGCAGCAACCTGGTTGGCGAAACTGATTTCAGCCTCCGCCTGGACCATCGCCTCACAGAAAAGGACGATATCTTCGGCCGCTATTCTTTCAGCGATTCACTTGGTGTGATTCGCTCCTTCTACTTGAACTTCCTCACCAACAACCGTTCTCGCCTCCAAAACATCTCACTGTCGCACGTACGGCGGTTAAGTGCCTTTATCAATAATGAGGCGAAATTTGGTCTGGTTCGCAGCACCAATCATCAGTTGGGCGCGCTGGATTCCTTCGGAGGGGCCAAGCCAGTTCAATTGGACTCAGAAGGAAATGCCCTCTCCCCGGGCATTCTTATTTTCAGCTTGCCTTTTGCTGTGGCCCACAACCCGCTGTTCGTTCAGAACAACAACCTGTTCACTTTTACGGACAACCTTTCCCTCGCTCAAGGAAGGCATGATCTCCGCTTTGGTCTCTGGGTGAGGCGCGTTCAAGGCAACATCAACCTCAAGCCATTATCCAGTGGGGTTTATTTCTTTGATACCGTCCAGGACTTGCTTGACAACGATCCCAGCTTCTTCTTTAACCAGGTTGCGCTGACTGGCTTTGGCGTCCGCTTTAGCAATTTCGCCTTCTATAGCCAGGATGATCTGAAGGTCTCGCCACGGCTGAAGCTGAACCTGGGGCTGCGTTACGAGCTCAATACAGTTCCGAGCGAGGCCCACAACCGCTTTAGCCCCATTGTCGGCCTGCCAGATATTGCCGCGGCCACCCTCGGTACGCCGGGGAGTACCCTCCACAATAGCGACCACAATAACTTTGCTCCCCGTCTGGGCTTTGCCTATCAATTGACCCGGGACGCCCGGACCGTACTACGGGGCGGTTTTGGCATTTATTACGATATGCCATCACTCAACGCGTTTCAGCCAGCCCTCGGGCCGCCATTCAAGATTACCAATTTTTTGTTGGGGACAAAGTTCGGCGGTGAGGTTAAGGTCCCAGTGAATCCGGACCTGCTGCAAACTGCTGTTTCCGGCAAGCCACCTTTCGGTAGCGCCAACGTCTATGACCCGGAAAATTTTCGCACGCCCTATACTTTTCAGTATAACCTGAACCTGCAAAGGGAACTCGATGGCCGCACCGTGGTCCAAGCCAGCTATGTGGGGGCTTCGGGAAAACGCTTGATCCGATTTCGCCCGCTAAATCTTCTGGATCCGGCAACGGCGACTGCGCCTAACCCCAACTTTGCAGCCGGTGCGCTTGAATTAATTGAGACAACCGCCCGTTCCAACTACCATTCGTTTCAGTTCAATGCGGTCAGACGGCTGCACCGTGGCCTGGACCTGATAACTTCCTATACGCTGGGACATTCGCTGGACGACGTTTCCAATGGGACTGGGACCTCGGTGAATTCGACCTACACCGCCTCTGATCCGAATAACCTGCGAGCCGAGTATGGCAATAGCGATTTTGATATTCGCCAGAATTTTGTGGTGGCTTTCTCATATCTCTTGCCGATGCCATCCGTCAGCTCCCATCAGGCGGTAATGAAATTTCTGGAAGGATGGTCCATTCAAGGAATTTTCAGTTCACAAACCGGCCCGCCTTTTACGGCCTTCCTCGGACAAGATATTGCCGGCAACGGTGACCAGTTTGCCGCCAACAACCAGCGGCCCAATGTCGTCCCGGACCAACCGCTGTACGTTTCTTCCGACTTCCCCCCCTTCCACGTCGCCAACCCAAAGTCATTTGCTGTCCCGGCGCCCGGATCGTATGGAAACGCTGGCCGCAACATTCTTCGCTCGCGCGGTTTCCAGCAACTTGATTTTGGCCTCCTGAAAAACACTAAGATCAACGAAAAATTTTCGGTCCAATATCGTGCCGAGTTTTTCAATCTCCTCAACCATCCCAACTTCTCGACACCGGCCTCTTCTGGAAACCACCTGCTGACCACCGGCAATGATTTTGGATTGTCCAAACAGATGGCCAATGAATCGAGCGGCGGATTTCTCGGTCCGCTTTTTAATAGCGGCGGCCCCCGCAGCATTCAATTTGTGTTGAAGCTGGTCTTTTGATCTGGCGTCTGATGGCATGCTAGTTGCCGTTAGCCCCGTGCTTCAGCACGGGGGTTTTGTCGTTGTGTTCTTCCCTTTGTTCGGGCCCAGCGTTCCCATCAACCGATGGGAACGCTGGGCCCGAACAAGGAAAATGGTGGGCGAGCCGACGCACACCGAAATACGTAAACTGAATTCTTGAATCGGCATACTTAGCAAAACAAAATCAACAAACGTGGCCCAGGTTGGGGTAAGTTTTCCGGCTGCTCCGCATTGGCGCCATCGAAACAAGTCCAGTTTCATGTTGAATGTTTTAATTTTGCCAACCCTGCTAATTCTTACCTGCCGGAAAATCATATCGCCTCTTCCCACTTCGCTAGCATCCAGTCCAATTTGCGTTAAAATTCATGTTTTGAGGGAGCCCCCATGTCGCGCGGTGGCACCACCAAGAAATGAAAATTATTCCACCTTCTGAAGGGGGTGCACGGGGATGTCCTGTGGTGGGCGTAGCGCTGGAAACCGGAAGGACACCCCCTACGCCCCCCTTGATAGGAGGGATTTTAGGAGCCAAGGGAATTTCTCATGCGACGTTTTTGTTGGC
>QHZQ01000369.1 GCA_003224725.1 Acidobacteriota bacterium
TGGAGTTTCCCGAATTTGGAATCCAGAGTTGAATATTCGAATTTCCAAGGAATCCCAAGTTCGGCGTAAAGCTCATGCCCGTCCTCACCGGGTTTGGCAGGAATGTCGAATTCGTTGGCGCCTTGAGGACCAATCAACCTCTGGCCATTGACCAGAAACTCATTGCGCTTTGATTCGCCACCGAAGATCGGATGGTTCTCCAGGATGAGACATTTCCAAGAGGGCTTTTTGGCCTTCTTGAAATAGTAAGCGGCACCTAAACCGCTCATGCCACCGCCGACCACGACCAGATCGAAGAATTCTCCAGTGTCCAAGGCATTCGAAGGCAGGTGATCGTAGCGGCCGTCCCGAATTTCATGGGCCACACGCATCACCTCTTGAGTGTTTCCGCTGGAAATGGCATAGTCACCGACGGCACTGTAGCCATCCCAGGAATTCTCTTTAGCGACTAACTCGATTGGGGCCGAGGCTTGAAGCAATGTCGCTCCAGCTCCAATCAGAGTAGCGTTTAGGAAATCTCTGCGGGTGATCGGCTGGCCCATTCCAAGGAGACAATCATGGCCTTTAGAGAACTCTTGGGATTTGCTCATAAAGCGATTACCCGCGTCGCTGGTTAATTCTGTGGGAACCTATCTTGCCAGTCATCCGGTTCAGTTCTGAAGGTGTTATTTATCGAAATCGTCTGAGTGTCGGAAGGATACTACCCGCAGTTGAAAACCAAGTCAATCATGGAAGAGAACTGGCGATATCAGGCAGGTTGTGTAAAAATCGCCAAGACTAGTTTTGAATTGTGGATTAGATCGATTGGAGGTCGGAGACCGCGAAATCCGCGTCGAGAATTGTGAGCCAAGGTAGTGTCTCCAAAACAACTTTTTCTGACGGCTTCCCATCACCGTGCCTCTCTCGCCTAGTGGGACCGAGCGGAGAGTATGCTGTTTGCATTTGGTCCTTCCTTCCCATCATGCAGGAGGGGCGAGCGCTTAAGAAGCATTCAACAGGCTGGGACCAGGGAAGCAACAGATTTAGGCACAGTGCACTGGTCTGAACGCCCGTGGGAGGAGGAAAGCATGTCGCTAAGTCGACGCCGTTTTTTGCGGGATGCTGTAACCACAGGAGCAGGGCTCTGTATGTCGAATGCCTTTCACTCCGTCTCGAAAGCCAACGCTGCGGATTCCGGGCCCATCACCTGCCAAGTGACGGACGCGCGGTCCGGACAGCCCTTGGCTGCGCGGCTGCGCTTGCTCGACGCTCAAGACAGAGAAGTCGTCCCACTGGGACACCCGGAGAGTCTGGCAGAGGGAGCTCAGGAAGGAGACGTGCGCTTTCAGTCGAGGCGATTTGCTTATGTGGACGGTCGCTTCTCGGTCGATCCAAACCGACTTCCTTTGAAGTACCAAATCCTTAAAGGATATGAGTATGTGATAGCGGAGGGCACGCTTGGCCCAGACAGCGTGCGCGATGGCACCATCACGATCCCTCTTTCGCATTGGTCCTCTCTCTCTCGACAGGGATGGTACAGCGGCGATATCCATATTCATCACATTGCACCCAAGACCTGCCGGTTAGAGATGGATGCCGAGGACCTGAATGTAGCTAACATTCTGACATCAGATTTCACACTGGACCAGGACCAATTCGAAGGAACCGTCAACTCATACTCCAGTGGCCGGCATCTGATCTACGTCAACCAAGAATTTCGAAACCATGAGCTGGGACATCTTTGTCTTCTAAACCTCAAGAAACTTATTGAACCCGTCAAGGAAGTTCAGCCTCACCACTATCCTTTGCATGTTCGCGTATGCGATGAGGTCCACAGCCAGGGTGGCTATGTCTCCTGGGCGCATTTTCCGAGCTGGCCGGGCGTTGAGAGTCCTCTCGACGTAGCCATGGAAAAGCTTGACGGACTGGAGATTCTCTGCGTGCTGGAGCCACGCGACCTGCCTATTTTCATGAAACAGGTAGTACCGGAGCTGGAAGCGAACCACGGGCTACGATTGTGGTATCGATATCTCAACTGTGGATTTCGTCTCACAGCCACAGCAGGGACCGACAAGATGACAACCTTCGTCACCGTGGGAGCCAACCGCGTCTTTGCGCGGGTGGAGGGAGAGTTCAACTATGCAGGTTGGATCGAGGCGCTGAAAGCCGGTCGCACCTTCATTACCAATAGCCCTTTAATCACCATGAACGTCAATGGCCACAAACCCGGGGCCACATTGCACCTGAACTCCGCCACGGACAAGATTCTTCAAATTCAGGCGGCGGCCGATTCTCAATTGCCTTATCATCACTTGGAGATCGTTTGCAACGGCCAGGTGATTGCCGAGGCTACTCCCACCGGTCCGCGTCACCATGCACAGATCCATTTGGAATTCCCGCTGCGGCAGAGTGGCTGGATTGCCGCCCGGGCTTATGAAAACATTGAGTCCTATCGGGCCGCGGGGACCAACTTTTCCACTGTGCATATCGACAGGGGAACGCTGCTGAGCGACTACTTCGGCACTCGCCGACCCGAAACAGTCTTTGCTCATACTTCCCCCGTCTACGTCATTCGAGACGGACAGCCAATTCGGAGTTGGGAGGATGCCGACTACTACATCCGCTACGTGGACCGCTCGCTCCAGTGGCTCACGACGGAGGCCAAATTTGCCAGCTCAAGTGACAAGCAAGCTTCCATTGAGGCTTTTCAAGGTGCCCGGGCCATCTATCAGAAACGCGCAGAAGAGGCTCGACTCAAAGCCAGATAGATAAGGAGAGCAGGTCGGATCTCCAGGCGGTTGAATTGATCTCTTTCAGGGATCGCTGGGGCTTGGGAGTCTAAATGCGACTTTGCACGGCACCAATTCCCTCCTTACGCCTCGAAGCCCCACCGTCCGCCCACCATCGTGCGATGCACCGGGATGTCGACCAATGAAAGCGGCTGCTCTTTCAAGGGGTCGCGCCGCAGAACTACCAGGTCGGCGAGCTTGCCAGGTTCAATCGATCCTTTGAGATTTTCTTCAAAAGAGGCGTAGGCACCGTGAAGAGTCCCAACTCGAATGGCTTCCTCCACCGTGACCCGCTGACGGGGCCCCCAGACCTTTCCATTCA
>QHZQ01000370.1 GCA_003224725.1 Acidobacteriota bacterium
CGGTTTTCGACAAGAAGATTCTCCTGGTTGATATCGGAGGTGGAAGCACCGAATTCTTAATCGGCCAGGCCGGCGAAGTGATCGAAGCCAACAGCCTCAAGCTCGGGGCCATCCGCCTGACAGATCGTTTTTTTAAGGAGGATCCCATTGACCCCAAAAACCTCCAACGATGCAGGCAATATGTCAAGGTCTACCTCCATCCTATGGCACGCGAGGTTCGAAAACACGGGTTTGAAATGGCGGTGGGTAGTTCCGGCACCATCCTCAACATCGCCCAAATGATCCAGGTGCTCCGAAATCAGGAACCCATTCGCTTCTTAAGCAATTTTATCTTCTCTCGCGCCGAACTGGCTGAAGTGGTCAAGGTTCTGGCGAAAGCCGATACCGTGAAGAAGCGCCAGAAGATCGAGGGCCTCGACCCCAGACGCGCCGACATTATTGTCGCCGGCTCCATCATCCTCGAGCAGGCCTTCGAAGCGATGAATGTAAATTCCATGACCGTCTCGGGTTTTGCTCTCAGGGAAGGAGTCATTTTTGATACCTTGCAAAAATCGAAGGGGAGTGCACTGCACCACTTGACCGACATCCGCTACAAGGGAGTCTTGCATCTGGCTGAGATTTGCCAAATTGAAAGAGAACATGCTGACCAGGTGACCCGGCTTTCGCTTCAACTCTACGATCAGCTTCAAGGACTGCACAAATTGGAAGATATAAGCCGGGAATACTTGGAGGCGGCTGCCATCCTCCACAACGTTGGGTTCTTCATCTCCCATGCTCAACATCACCGTCATTCCTACTATATTATTCGGAATTCCGAATACCTGACTGGCTTCACTAATCACGAAATCGAGATGATTGCTCAGGTGGCTCGTTACCATCGGAAGAGCGCCCCAAAACCGAAGCACGAAGAGTTTGCCCGCCTCAGTCTCAAGGATCAGATGATTGTCAAGAAACTCTCCGGACTCCTCCGGGTAGCCGACGCGCTGGATCGCACCCACGCCAATCTCATCCGATCGCTCCGCTGCGAATGGGCGGGACAATCACTTACCATTCATCTGGAAACGGCCAATAGTGACATTCCCTCTCTGGAGATATATACTGCAGAGACCAGGAAAGACTTATTCGAAGAAGCGCTCGGGGTGAAGGTCAACTTCGTGGTGCGAGACTCTGAGATTGAAGCGAACAGGGTGAGTGTGGCGGAGTAGAAAATATTTTGGTTCCCGACTGTACCATTCTGAGGATAGGCGATTCGCGGACCCAAGGCCAAAAGCAGGCACGAAAAAGCTCACTGAAATAAGCGACTCTATTTGCCCTTCCGAGTGTCAAATCCCACGATGCCTTTGGAACTTCGACTCATAGTTCTGTCGCACCCATTTCCTCTTTTCATCCAATCCGTTACAATCGTACACGATGAGTTATAATCAAGCGATCCTGGCTGTGTGTGACTCAGGCATGAAAAATATAGGAACAAAGCTGACGTTGAAGAACAATGACATTCGACGCTTTGCCTCGGATTCTACGCTTAACTTCATTCGGATTATGTTTGACAATGCCGAAGGGGCTAGAGAAGGGGAAAACATCGAAGCTCTCCACGATATGCGAGTTGCCTCACGTCGGCTGCGTGAGTGTTTTCAGATCTTTCAAAGTTTCTATGCTACCAAAAAACTGGCAAAAATAGTCTCCAGAGTAAAGGAGGTGACTCGCATCCTGGGAATCCCACGGGAGATGGATGTTAATGTTAGCCTGCTAAAAACTTATAAACCCAGACGTCCGTTGCTGCTTCGAACCACCTACGAATACCTACGCGAGATCTTTGAATTTGAGCAGCGCCGGCATCACAAGAAAATGCGCAAGGACTTTGACAAGCTCGATTTAAGAACACTTGAATCCGATTTGATCCAGTTTGCTAAAACAGCTCTGACTAAATCCCCCAACTCCCATTTACTAGCCGATACTGATCAGCACGCGGAGCTAGAGGCTTTCTTGCCTCAGACAATTCAGATATTAAGGGAAAAGGCTGCTCCAATACTTGCTTTCCAGTCTTTCCCTTTCCCCTCTGCGTCGCAAGCTAGTGATGATGAGGCCTTGCACCGTCTGCGAATCCAGGTGAAGAAATTCCGTTATTGTCTTGAAATCCTCAATCCTCTCCATGCCAGCCGATTTGAAAAGGGGATTGAATTGGCCAAGGAACTCCAGGAAGTCCTGGGTAAGATCCATGACCTGGTCGTGCTGACAGGCCGCCTCAACATTCACCGCGTGCACTTGATGGAAAGGAGCCGCTCGTATCTGACCCGGGGCTGCCAGCAGATTGTAGGCGACCTGGGAGAGCTCAAAGCGTCGTTGCTCCCACGAGTCGACCCTGCGCACAAGGCCTTTGTGGATGAGCTTTGCCAGCTCTTGCCTTTGGAAACCAAATCGCCCGTGCTTGACCCGCGTCCAATGAAAATCGAGAAAAGTGGTCAGGAGACTTTGGACGTTGAGAGACCAAGCGCGACTTCAACTCCGGGCAGGCGGTCAGACTTATTAACTTCCACACAAAGCGCGGAGCAGGAGAAAGCCAGCGCAAAGTCCGGTGCGGGCGGGGCGTAGTCTGCAAACCTAAATGTGGCGAAAACCTATGGCGATGGAAATGTCACAAGCTGCCATTAAGTTGGGGCAAAAGTTTGCACTGGATCTGGAGACGCGCATTTAAAGCGGTTTTTGCCGAGTCTGTGACACTCATTGATTTTTCTTTTACAGCAACGTCTTTTGAAACCACCTCGCCTGCCAACAAATAAGTAGCGAAATCCTTTCGGCCAGTACCAAGTGCCCTCGGATATCTGTTAAGTTAAGAGATTAGCCATGAGAACAAAAGGGGCAGTGTGCATTCGCTTGGTTATTCGTTTCAAGCGCTCATCAGGTGACGAGCGCAAAACAGCACGATTTATCTTTAACTTAAAGGAGGCGTGAAATGGGAAGAACGGTTGAACTGACGGTTCAGATAGAGAACAAACCTGGGACTCTGGCAAGCCTGAGTGAAGCGATCGGCAAAGCTAAGGTGAACATCCTGGCTTTTGTGGCTGATGAAGTGAAGGGCCAAAGCAAGGTAAGACTTGTCACGGACAATCCTGCCAAGGCCAAAAAGGCGATCCAGGGGTTGAATCTTCAGGTGTCAGAGGAAGAGGTCGTCGCGGTTACATTAAAGAATAAGCCCGGCACCCTGGCAAACGCTGCCAGGAAACTTGGAAAAGCAGGCATCAACATCAACCATGGTTATTGTGGAGCTGAGGAAGGTTCAAAAAAGCAACTCATAGTTTTTTCTGTAAGCGAGCTAAAACAGGCTGCCAAGGCCCTGAAATAGCAGCATCACAGGCACTCTCTCCTTTCGAGGGTTTGTATGTTCACCCTAAAAAGCCGGCTTTTTCTGAGGATTATGGGGTCGTATGTTCTGCTGCTGTCGGCCCTCTTGGTGATTGTCGATAGTTTTATGTCCAACAGGGTTCACACCAATTATGTCAACCACGAGAAAAGTCGACTGGAAACCGCTGCGGTGATTCTGTCTGAACTCTTGCCTCAGGATACGACAGAAAGGGCCTTGCAGCCCTGGGTTCAGCAACAGGGAACCCGAACCGGATTTCGTATTACACTCATCGGTACCAATGGGCAGGTGTTGGCCGACAACCAACATGATCCGGCTCAAATGGACAACCATGCCAATCGACCGGAGATCCAGGAAGCCCGGAGAGAAGGCAAGGGAAGTGCGATTCGATTCAGCCGGACACTGGGTAAGAACGAGCTCTACCTGGCTTATCGAGTACCTCCGACCCATCCATCAGATCTGGTCTTAAGACTGGCGCTCCCCTTGGAAGAGGTATCTGCTGGCTTTCATTCTGTACAAAGAGCAGTGTTTCTGATTTCCCTTCTTTCTTTTTTGCTGGCGCTCCTGCTGGGTTACCTTTTTACCCGATCCTTAACACGGCGCATTGCGCGTATTCAGGAATTCTCTCAGAATGTGGCGCGCGGCAATCTGGATGCACGTGTGCAGGAGATTGGAACGGACGAACTGGGTAGTTTAGCCCGGTCGCTCAACACCACGGCTGACAAAATGCAACGCGATACCTATGAGTTAAGGAAGGAAAAGAATCGAATCACCGCTATTCTGG
>QHZQ01000371.1 GCA_003224725.1 Acidobacteriota bacterium
GGTAGATAGCCAAGTCTGGGCAGTGCCCACAGCCCTTCCTCCAGCGTTCGCAGTCAAGCGAGTAGGCACAATGGCCCGTAAGCAACCATGTATCGTGCAGCGTCAGAACTATTGGCACCTGTTGGCTTAACCACGGAAGCGCGCGCAGGTCAAAATATCCGCTGTGCAAATTGTGGCAATGGATGATGTCTGGTCGCTCCGGGGGTAGATCCAAAATTCGCCATGTTTCTGGAAAATCAAAATCCTCGTGTCCTCTATGGATTTCTAACTCTCGACCTGGTTGTCCGATCCAATTCAGCACCTTTCTCAATCGCCAGGCCCCCCGAACGTTGCCCATAGCTAGCCACAGCTGGGTCCACGCGCTACGCGAAGCATCATTTGGGATAGAAAGGATATGCGGGTCATTCGTGTACTTAGACCTCACGGCCAGCCAAGCAGGATAGCCATGTGCCTGGTAAGCATGGTGCAGATTATAAGCGACCTTGTGTGCCCCTCCGGTACTGTCCGAAGTGCTTACCTGAAGGATACGAAGGTCACAGTTCATGCGTTGGGTATTGGTGGGATGGTTGACTGGTATCACTGATGTCATCCTCAGTGTGCCTTGCCGATACTTAGGCAGCAGGTTTAACTGCTTCCATGTACAACGAGTCAGGTTTATAAACGCTGCCGTCAGGTTCTGTGTCTAGACAAAACTGAACCCAATTCTCAATGGCACTCTCGAATGCTGTTCGTTGGACTGGGTTTTGAAAGCCTGCCTGCTCTAGCAACCTTGCCAGCGAGTATCTGTCGTACATCCATTGGTGTATTTCACCCTGCACTCGAAAGCGCCCAATCTCTAAGGCCTTATAGTCATCGCGGCTCAAAAGCTTCTCGACAAGCCTGGTCTGAACAAGACGCGGGAAGTCCCAGACACGGAGAATCAGGTTGCGTATGCGTAGCGGCTGGTGGCCATTGTGAGAAGACGGTTTGGTTCGGAGTGCTTGAATCATGTGTTCCGCTTCACGCCCAATACGTTCGCAGACAAACGCCTTATTTGGTATTGAGTCTCGCTTGAAATATTCAAGCATTGCCCCACCAGGCTGCTCGCGCACGGTCTGATCGTAGAGCTCCAACATCATCCAATCATAGTGATGTCGCCATTCATTTTCCGCCTGTAAGGCGTTATCTAGGGCTTGTAAGTACATTCGTGCAATCCGCTCCAGATCAGGCAAGGCTACTCGGATAATCCCTCCGAGAGTAAGCACACGATAACAATCTTGTAAGAACCTTAGACCTTTATGCACTGGAAAATGCTCTAACACATGAGAATGGTATACAACGTCGAATGTGTTGTGGGGAAATGGTATACCATGGCGGAGATCGCATGCCTGGACAAAGGGACTAGAGGATACGAAATCAATATTCGTCCAATCTTCCCGAAACCGACCGCCACAACCAAGATTTAAGTATTTGGCGGTGCTCACCTGAAGAAATCTCCAGTGTTTCTCGTCTATTCACTGGCGAAAGAATGCCCAGAGCTGCCTGTCAAACGCATCTCCAGCACAATCGCGCGCGAGCACGCGAGGCAACTCAAAATGGTTAGCACCTCGCCTCACAATCCCAGTAAAAGTGGAGCAAGCGGAGTCAAATCCCGCTTCTTGAACAATAGCCGCGGTTTCTGTCGTATAGTCGCCGTATGGATATGCAAAACTGGTTACGCGACGTCCTAAGATCCGGGTCAGATGGGCCTTACTCTCCACGATTTCGTCGCGCTGTACAGCTGCGGGAAGACCCGAGAGAACCGGGTGAGTCACCGTGTGGGCACCGATCTCAATCACTCCACCCTCGGACAGGCGTACCACTTCATCAGATGAAACGAGCTGGTGGCTCCGGCGGGCCATTGGTTCTTTGCCAGCCCATCTTAGCAATTCGTCCAGCACTTTGCTCCTTTCCACTTCAGGCAAAAGAAGCAACCGCTGATAAAGTGAGCTGTACAAGTGATGGCGTATTGAGTCATCTTCGCTATAGCAAATAGTTTCGCCTAAGTTCCACTCACAAAAGTCTCCTTTGATGTTCAGACGGAGTGTTTCCGGTAATGTTCCGGGTTGCAAAAGCAGCCGTTCCAATTCGTCCCACCAGAACTCACGCTCACGACCAATGTAGCCAGTGGTCACAAAGATCGTTGCCGGTACGTCAAAACGCTCCAGCAATGGTTTGGCCGTGTAGAGATTGTCGGCATATCCATCGTCGAAGGTGACGACAACGGCCCGGCGTGGAAGGTTCCCATCCCGCAGGGCCTGGGCAAGTTGGTGAAGCCGCATCGGGCGGCCGTGCTTCCGCAATATCTCGAGGTGTTCCGCGAAGCGCTGCGGCTTCACGCCCAGTAAGTATGGATCCGACGACAATTCGACGACACGATGGTAGAGCAAGATGAGTGCCTCGTGCGTGAACCTCTTGGTCACCCACTTCGCGGACTGGCGCAATCTTCCGATTCCGCGTATCCTCACGCGTGTCCTCATAAGGGTGGCGGAACGTCCGGTTTCACAGCTCTGACTGTGATTAAGACTTGGTAATCAGGATCCGAGTAGTCCAATTCAGTCGGACGCAATTCCTGCGCCGCCAACCCCTGTAGAAAAGCCGTTGCGGCGAGCACGTTCCCATAGGCCTCGACCCTAACATTTGCCGCCGGAAAAACCGTTTCAAGCATTCGTTGTGCCGAAAGTGCTGTAAAGCGCCAGTAGTCGCCCCAGCGATCGAAATCGTTGCGGCTGATCTGACTGATGCCCGGACAGGTCACGAACAAGACCCCACGCGGTTTCAGGATCCGATAGAGCGTCTTGAGGGCTGCGTGCACATCATAAATAAACTGGAGCGTCTGCGTCAGGATGACGCAGTCGAATGTCCGTGATGGTAAATGGTCGGCGCAGGTCAGGTCCGCTACAATGGTCGCCTTCGGGTTACCTTCGACTGCATGGAGCACATCGCTTCTGGTGACGCGGTCACCGCCGAACTTGCGCGTATACGTATTATCTTGAATCTCCAAAACACGCCCTCGAATGTCAGCGGCATGGGCAGAGAGAAATCGCTCGATGTAGTAGCGGTCAATGGGAAGGCCACGGTCGAAGCCCCACTTCCGGCTGATGGGCATGACTCGTCGCAGACTTCCTAAACGCACCCAGCCTACTGGCGGGCAATATGCGCCGCCGTGCCAACGAGCCCAGAGCCATCGACGGGCAGGAACCGGCAATATTCGCCGGCTAATCCGCCGCAATAATCCTTTCATTCGCCCGGCCAGATATTGGGCATGTTCTGACAGGAAGGATAAGCGCGGATGACGATATCGCCGCCGCTGCTCCTCCAAGACACTCCATAGCTCTTTATCCTTGATGCCTCGGCGGGATAAATATTCTTCCACCCAGTTTAGGAAAGTTAGCCGTCTAGAACCGTGCTGTCCTGTGCTGACTGCAATAGCACAGCAAGAACCCTGATGTTTACGCCACCTGTACCAACAAGCGTTCGCGACAAACACGGGTGCCTTGAGGTATACTTTCGCCAAAAAGGCTTGATCCTCATACATACCCTCGAAGGACTCTTCGAATCCGCCAACCTCTTCAATGACCCGACGCCGCACCAGACTGCTGATCGCTGAAACGGTTTCATGCCGTAGTAAAGAGGGGAGCAGCGTGGGTGGCTTTGCCAAAGTGTTTAACGGTGTACTCGGTAGCGCTACACGGTCGCGATTGAGATCTTTAGGATCTCCTGTCCAACTGTACCACCATTCAATCGCTCCAAGGACCATTCCAGCTTCAGGTTGCGAGACCAGGATCGCCACCTGTTCGTCGAGCTTGTTGGGTAACCAAACATCATCGGCGTCCAGGAAGGCAATGTAGTTCCCCTGCGCATGGCGAATGCCTAAATTGCGACTGGCACTCATGCCTCGGTTCTTGTGGCCCATGTGCTCTAGATATCGCACCTTCGCCGGATGTTGGTCTGCATAGCTTAGCGCGATCTCCGTGCTCTTGTCGGTTGAGCCGTCGTCCACCAACAACAGTTCCCAGTCGGTATAGGTTTGGGCGAATACACTTTCGATGGCTTGCTGGATGAACTTCTCGGCGTTTAGAAAAATAATGATGACAGAGGTCAGAGGACCGTTCATCATCACAACCACTGCCGCTTCGGCCCCCTGGCCGGCATGATGAGGCTCACCAGGAGAGCGCGGTCACACGCACAATCCGGAACAACAGCCATCAACTTTTCCGAAGAACTGTCGTCTGGCTCGTGCCATCGGCCGTTTCGTTCAGGGGGCGGTTGGCCGAAACAGGCAAAATGCGGTGCACAATTATCTTCACAAACTGCTTAATGCGCCGCGCCGTAAAATGCAACTTCCCTAACAGATGGTACAAGGTCGGATGGAGGTATCGCCACCGCTTCTGACGAAGAGCCTTCCAGACCTCGATATCCTTCACTCCTTGTTCGCTTAGGTAATCCGCCAGCCAGCTCAAGTAGAACAGCCCTGCCGAATATTTTTGCCCGGCCCGCGTCACAACAGAGACGCAAGAGTCGGGGTGTAGCCGATACCTATCCCAACACGCATTCGCTACAAACACCGGAGTCCTGAGGTAAACCTTCGCCAAAAAAGCCTGGTCCTCGTACATCAGACGGGTGCCCTGGAAGCGCTCCTCAAATCCACCTACATCTTCTATCACCTCGCGTCGCAATAGGACATTAGACGGGCAAGGCGTCAGAGCCCTGGACTCTAAGTAGAGAGTGAGGAGCCTATGTGGCCTGACCAAGCTATCAGCTTCAACTCCAAGCTTGGGTACGTAGTCACGGTGGAAGTCTTCGGGATCTCCTGTCCAGCTGCGCCAATATTGACTGGCACCATAGACCATCCCAGCCTCGGGGTTAGCGTTCAGAATTGCTACCTGCTCCTGTAGTTTAAGCGGCAGCCAAACATCATCGGCGTCCAGGAAGGCGACGTACTCACCTCCGGTGCAGCCAATGCCCACATTCCGCGAAGCGCTCTGGCCCCGGTTCTGATGTCCAGCGTGCTCGAGGTAGCGCACTCGTCCCGGATGCCGTACGGCATACCGCTGGGCGATGGCCGTACTCTGGTCTGTGGAACCATCATCGATAAGTACGAGTTCCCAGTGCGCATAGCTTTGCATAAACACGCTCTCGATGGCCTCCTGGATGAACCGTTCTGCGTTCCAAAAGGGCATAACCACTGAGACCAAGGGAGTGCCACTCATCTCAACTCACCAACATTGCTTGAGAGAGAAACAACTCCAAAATCAATTCTCTACTTTTCGCATAGTAAAAGTACGTGCGGGTCAGCATAAGCAGAGAGAATAGACACTTCGGGAAAGCGCTTCTTCAGCACATTAATAAAATTGTCAAGTGTATACCATGAAACTTTATCTGGACAGGCAGGTTGGTCCTTGGAGATGACAAATTTTACCACAAGCCATCTCTTCGAGAACAACGCCAGGCCATCCACTATTTGATCGAAGTCGAGATGGTGCTCATGTATCACCCGATTTACTAAATTCAGGGCCAAAACCATATCACATTGGAACCGCTCTGTGGCAGATATAGCCCAATGGCTGAGGAGACCGCGAGAGGGCGTAGGATCAGCAAAATCTATAAGCAAAGGAAGAATAGGTAGGCAGTTCTTGCTGGCGACATCATAAAGCTTTGTAATCGATTGCTCATCTGTGTCGAAGGCCACTACTCTACTGCCCAGGACGGCCGCCAGTCTAGAGTACCATTCTACCTTACCTCCGATATTCAACACTGAACCAGGCCGTAGCTGGCTAAGAACCTTGTGCAGGCACCGGCGTTCTGCGGTCCAGTCGTCTTGATCTGAAAGCGATGGACCAGGATCGTAACGGTCGGCTCCGGTTTCCCCGTTGATGTAATACCGGGGAATACTTTCAATCTCACGTCGCAGCTTTTCCAAAAAATCGACATGCGATTTTATCCGGTCTACCTCTTTGTGATAGATCGAGTCGATTGGCCTTAAGGCCCTGCTGAGCAGCGGACGAAATGGTTCGGTCAATTGCTGCAAGACAGCCGCGCCGCGCTTCATTACAAATGGGACCGGCGCCGTCATGACGGAACCTTTGGTCAACATCAAGAGTTCCGACTTTTGTACGCCTTCATGCTCAGGGAGAAGACGGCGGGCAATCCGTCCTTGGCCGCGAGACATCAGGAGGAGCGGGTGAAGGCAAAACCGGCAGAACTCTTCATAGCCACTCCATTTGCAGTCCGCCTACATAGACGGGTTTGGAAGCATCAAATAAAACATTCCACGGATGAGCATCCTTCAGGGTAAGACCGCATTGCGCAAGTTCTGTAAGAAGCTTCAGTATAGTGAGAGCAGCATCCTTGAGCATTGCTGTGCACCACTCTTCAGGATACGAAGGGAAAGGTACATCTCGGTGATGAACGACCATCTCATACCCATCAATTGCCAGTGATGTAAGCTCAGTTTCTATGAGAAGCCCTTGGTCGATCAGTCGTCGAATCACCCCATTGTGGAATAACCCGGTGAAGAAGGGGGTCCAGTCGGGCCGTATTCCACGATATAGCTGCCCGTTCCATCGGAAAAGCCTGCCAGCAGCATCACAGAAGGAGTGTGGATGGAATGTAACTGCACGTTCGGGAATCGGATCTATGCCTCGCGCTGAATGTATGTAATGAGCCACCTAGTTTTCCCTAACAGACGTGGCGCGTAAGCAACTGAAGTACAACCAGGCTATTCTGTTTGCCAGCACAATAGGCCAGTGCAGGCGAAAAGCTTGCCGAACGACCTGGCTGGCGGCCAGATTGTTTTGATTAAATTTGCAAAGGGCTATGTCTACAATACGTCTGCCCATGTGGGAACAGAGCGCTGCGCGATGTGTCCTACAATCGTTTCGGGAATTCCCATAGTACTGGCAGAAGGAGGTGTGTAGTCGGAGCACGGCACAAGCGGCTTTGATCGCTTCCGCTGAGCGAAGACTGCCGTGTGAGCCAAAAAGCAGCAAGGAGACATTGTTGAAATGAGCCACACTGTTCATTATCCTTTTAGCTTCATCGGCGCCGAGTAAATGGCATATATTGGCCGTGGAGATTCGGAGTATCTCATCGTTAACTCTCACTCCATAGGTTGATGTCATCGACCAGGGAGTTGTCCGGTATTTCACTAGAAATTCACCCAGATTTGCCACGGCCAGGCGACGGGCAATTCTGGACCACAACTCGTAATCCTGGGCATAAGCAAATGTTTCGTCATAGAATCCAATCTGCTCCAGGATGGCCGATTTGCGTAGCATGACGGAGCTATGCACAAACGGGCAAAAGAATAAGAGAGACCAGCGTATATCCATGCAGTCACAAGGAAGCTTCCTGTCTCCAAGGGGATTTCCCTGAGCATCTATTTTCTTGTACCACGTGCCCAACAAGGCTACTTCCGCGTGTGTCTCTAGAAAGGCGACTTGCCTGGCCAATCGTTCTGGCTCCGAGATGTCGTCCGCATCCTGACGGGCGATGAATTGCCCTTTGGCCAGTTCCAATCCGCGGTTTAGGCTCCGCGTTTGGCCGAGGTTGTGCTCGTTATTTACCAAACGGATACGCGGGTCACGGTATGACAGAGTCACCTCACGAGTACTGTCTGAAGATCCGTCGTTGATGATTAGGAATTCGAAGTCCTGAAAGGTCTGTCGTAAGACACCTTCGATCGCTTCTCGGAGATGTCGTTCTCCATTGTAGACCGTCATCAAGACGGTTACCTTAGGCATGTGCAGTCAATCCGCCGCCCGCGGCAGATTGAGCCTTTCGCGGCCCGACGTAATCCTCAACTTCGGTATCTAAACAGAGTGAACCCTTTTACTCTTTGCCACGAAGCATGTTGGGACAGATAGGAAGCGATCTCTGTTTGCTCGAAGCTTTGCCAAGTTGCCTCATAGTATACACATCTGAGCTCAGCGTGGTTGCTACTAAGCTTTTGTAGGTCCGCCACCGAAAGTGGAGTTAGGATTGGCCTGTTAATGTAGTACTGCCAGACCGAACGCGCTCCCCCTATCGCACAGAAGGCAACCGAATCATCGGCATCCCTTGCTATGGCAATGCTCGCTTCGCGATAACCCTCGTTGGGTATATAATTCCGCCAGTTCGCCGACCAATTGTGCAGAACGACAATCAAGATTAAACCGGATAACATGCGAGAACTCACAAGCCACACATTGCCTCTCGGCGCAAACTGCCAAAGTGAGCGAAGACCTAATATGAAAAATAGAAGATAGTAGGGCAGCCAATAAGCAAAGAAACGCGGATAGAGGTCAAATGGTCGAGCTATCCACATAATCAACAGGGGCCCTATCAATAACCAAATAAAATAGCGCCCTTCTAGGCGATTTGATTTCAGAAGTGAAAACCAGCCAAGAGCAGAAACCACAATAAGAAGCACCGCCATTCCCTTAGACTCACTGCCGGTCAGTGTCTGGATGACCGTCCATGGAAAAAATGGATTAAAGTCACTCCGACCTCTTCCTGCAAGGTCACGCAATATAGGCCCAAGCAGTGGTATGTAGATGATGAGGGACAATATAGCTATCGTTAGAAAGGAGACCAAAAGAATCCGGATAGATGGCTTGGTGATTTGCTGGTCAGGCTGTTTTGCAGAGACGGTGTTGGAGATATAAAGAAATAACAGAATTTGAACCAACGTAACGAAGACCGAATAGAGGTGAACATATGCTCCACACACACTAGCCGCGACAAACAGAAATGCGTCACGCTTGGTCGGATGAGGGAGAAGGCGTAGATACAGATAAGAAGACAAAAGGGTAAAGAAAATCATCGGGGCGTAGCCACGAGCTTCGATGCTCCAGATTATATGAGGTGGGGAAACCGCAAGCATAAAGGTT
>QHZQ01000358.1:0-6477 GCA_003224725.1 Acidobacteriota bacterium
CAACAAAGGTGCAGGCGGCAGCAGCAGCAAAGGGTCCTCTGCTCCCACCCAAGCTGGAACGGGCAAAGCCAGTGGTTCCCGTTCAGGAAATACATCTACTGCCGTGCATCGTCCTTCCGCATCCACTTCGAGTTCCTCTCCCAGTCCTCGAGTGAGCTCGGGTAGAAGTGACGTAGGCAACAGTCCGGGCGGCCGGGGAACAGTCAGACAAAGATAACCGTTGCAGGATGAGAAGCAAACTTTGATATTGGCGTGTTGAAAGCAAGTCGTGCAGACGCCCGATGGTGTCTCCCACACGAGCTGATGACACGCCATTTCTGTTTATGGGAAACCAAAATACACGAGCAGACGTGTTAAGAAGAGACTATCGACATGGACAATGATATAGATACCTTGGCCGACGTTGATCGTCAGAAGATTTACATTTGACGTAGTCAGGCGAGAGTCTTTATACTGGCTGAGTTTCAACTGAACGTCGCTTGAGGCTGAGGTGGTAGAGATGCCCTCGGAAATTATTGGGATTGGTTTGGCGGTTCTGGACCACTTAATGGTAGTTCCAGAGTTCCCCAGTCAAGAAGGAGTCGTTAACAGCACCCAGTATCAAATACAGGGAGGGGGCATGGTGGCTACAGCGCTGGTAGCTGCCCATCGCCTTGGAGCTTCCACGGAATTTTGGGGACGTGTGGGCGATGATGAAAATGGCCATATCATTCTCAAGGAATTGAAGTCGAATGGAGTGAGTACATCTCAAATGCAGGTTGTTTCTAACGGCAAAACAGGAGTTTGCTTTGTCATGGTGAAGGCCACCAATGGTGAACGGGCCTTTGTCGTGCATTCGCAGAAGAACCTTTTCGTCGATTTGAAAAGCCTAAATTTGGAGCGCATCAAGAAAGCCAAAGTCCTTCTAATTGATGCCACCTGGCATGAAGCGGCCCAGCAGGCAGCCCATTTTGCCAGGTCCCACGGCATCCCGGTCGTTGCTGATATCCACGATCCCAGCCAACCCAGTCTGGAACTCTTAGGTCTGACTGACTACGCCATTATTCCAAGACAACTGGCAGATGTATTGTCCACCAAGGGGGATTATACCTCGGCTCTCCATAATTTGAAGTCGCGCAATGTCAAGGTCCCCATCGTGACACTGGGACACCAAGGATGCACCTACTTGTATCAGGACAAGGTCTTTAGACATCCCGCCTTTCAGGTCCAGGCGGTCGATACGACCGGGGCCGGCGATTGTTTTCACGGTGCCTTTTGTTTTTCCCTCACGCGCGGTTTGGCAGTCCCACATGCCGTCACGTTTGCTTCAGCAGTGGCTGCGCTGGTTTGCACCAAGTTGGGTGGAAGAAGTGGAATTCCCACTTATGAGGAGACCATAAATTTTATGCGCGGCCAAGGGGCCAAGGCATAAGAGATCCATTCACAATGAGAAGGAGTTTGAGGTGAGCATCAAGCAAATCAGCCCGCAGGAAGCTTTGCAAGTCTTAGAGGGTGACCCAGAGGCGGTCTACTTAGATGTGCGAACTGTTCCCGAGTATTTGGCGGGACATCCCGTTTCGTCCTTAAATGTTCCTGTTGTGTTGCCGAACCCGGCCACTGGACAGATGACTCCCAACCCTGAATTCTTACCTACCGTCGAAGCCAATCTTGCCAAAGATGCCAGGATTATTGTGGGTTGCATGTCAGGCATGCGTTCGCAATTTGCGACAGATCTAATGGAACGTGCTGGCTATCAAAATGTCTCCAATATGCAAGGTGGCTTTGGTGGAGCTCGTGATCCCATGGGGCGAGTCGTCATCAAAGGTTGGCGAGATTCGGGTTTACCAGTCGAGTCGGGTGACGGCGGAGCTGCCAGCTATGAGGCGCTATTGGAGAAAGTCAAGCGCCAATAAATCCAGCCCACATGTCGTTCAGTCCTCCGTCCTGGGAAATTAACCCACGTCATCTCACCGCTGTGGCTCGGTGAGTGCCATCCCTCCCATACGCCAAAAGGTTTCTCAAAGCGATGGCTCACCAGGAGGCTCGCCCTCCCAATTTTTTCACAGCTCCCGTCTGGGAGAGGGTTGAGGCATCAACAGAAATCTGCTTCCAAAATGTCCAAAGTCCAACCAAGGGAGAAGCCCTTGGTTAGCCCGTTATGTGGATCGAAACGAGAATTTTCTTCTCGTTTTGGTAGCCACGGTCAGCAGCTTTTGCTGACCGTGGGCTTTTCGTCGCGGACTGCCCACGATTACCGCAAAAGACGCGTTAATCGTGGCTACCCAAGCCAGGGATATCAAGGGCGAAGCCCTTGTCTACTTAGCGCCAGGCATGTTTCTGGCTTCAGCTGTGAGGTAAGAATCGAAACACCGGGACGATGCGTTCCAGAGTCGAGGGACCGCTGCGTTCCAGAGTCGAGGGACCGCCGTGGGTGAAGCTTTTGCCGTCGGGGGTGAGGCGAAAACCGTGGTCGCCGAAGACCAGCAGCGGGCGCTGGACATCGAGCTTTGACAAGAGCCGCTGGCAGTGGATTTCCAACTCGGCCCGGGCGCGTTTGGCAAGATCGGCGAGATTTGAAGAGCCGCTGTGAATAAGTGTGTCCAGTCCGTTGATCTTTTCAAATGGCTTGTTCAGGCCGGCCTTCAGCAAGTCCTGATAAAAGCTATCCGTTCGAGTTTCCGCGCAGGCTGTGGCGTAATCGATCCGCTCGAGTCTCCAGTGCGACCAGACCGCCTGAAATAGCTCGCGGTAGATATCCATCAGAGGCAGTCCCAGGCTGTCGACCAGAATCCACTGGTATTCGGAAGCCTGGTTCAGCAGCGTCGTCAGTGGTGCCAGTGGCTCACCAGTTTGCAGGCTGGCCAACTGATCCAAGCGTGACAACCAGGCTTTGCCTCTGATTCGGACCATTCGTGGATGCTGCCGATATAGCTCTGCCATTTTTTTGGCCATGTCCTCCACCGATTGGGGGTCCACAGGCTGCAACAATTCCCTGGCCGCAGCCACCGGGCCTGTAGTGAGAGGCCTGGCAGGCAGAGGAATCTGTCCGTCCAGCAGGAGCTCGAGAACACGATCGACGGCTTCCTCTGCTAGTCCGAGCTGTTCCAGCTTCTTCAGGCTGGCCTCATTCACCCATGAGGGTTGGAGGCACTTGGCCAGGAGCTACTTTTCATCCGGCGTGAATCCTTGCGGCAGTGGAATTCCCTGCCGCAGAGCCTGTTCGGCGCACCAGCGGGCCAGGTCTTCTCGCGGCGGGGTGAATGGCTTCTGGAAGGAAAAGCGTGGGCCGAAGCGGTCAAGGAGACGATCCAGCTCTCTGAGCAGCTGCTGCTTTTCCCAGCTCCGGGAACTCAGCAGATCCACGACAGTGGCGGAATCCACCTTGCGGACCAGCTCCAGGCCGGAAAAGTGCTGGTCAAACAAAGCGAGATTGTCAACTTGCGGATAGTTGGCTTTGCCTTCCAGATAGGACAGTGTCGGCGGATTGAGTTCCAGTTTGTGGTCGACCCACTCTTCGACCTTTTTCTTGACCTTCTCCTGCTGGAAGAACCGTCGGAGCTCGGTTTCCAATTGAGAACGCGCCGCTTCGAAGCGGCGCAGGATCTCCGCAATAGGGCTTTCCTTGCCGTCGAATCCGCAGCGGCACATCGGCTGAAAGTCCAGATTGGTCACCCCTGAACATTTCTTTGACTCTGGCCTGGACTGGAGGGCCTCCAGCTCGCGACATAGCGTGTCGAGCGCCAGGTGCCGGCTTCCAGCTACTTGAGGCGCCCGATAAGACCAGATGTCATGCTGCTGAACCTGCTGCCACCACCGTTGATGCTCGCCCTGGTACCATTGCTCATAGTGGCGGTACAGGACCTGCGCCTGACTCAGCCAAGCCTGCAGCGCGTCCACATCAGCGAAGGAAGGAGGCGACCCGAGCTTTTCCAGACCTTCTGTCACTGAAGCATTGGGGCAGTGGGCGACACAAGGAAAACCGAACAGGTGACGATAACGCTGGCTTTCCCGCAGCAGGGAGTCGAACTGGGTCGGCAGTGCCGACAATTCTCTAGCTTTGGTCACAAATCCTGCAGCCGAGCCGATTTCAAACAAGAACTGCTGGAATCCCTGCAACTCGTGTTCGCCTTTTTCGAGCGCCAGCCATCGCTGGATGAAGTTCTCAACCTCCCCAGACAGCGCGCTGGTTTCACCAAGTCCCTGTAACTTTGAATGGAACGCGTTCAGAACGTCGCGCTGGCGTCGGCCGGTGTTCTTCAGCTGACTGATGGCTCGCTTCTGAGCGGAAACACTCCACTGGCTTGGAACCTTGATGTCGAAACCTTCGCAGAGAACCTGCAGGTCCCGCAGCTCATTCACGTTCAGCCCGGTGCCCGGCACGATCTGGTCGTACTGCAACGGATTGGGCAGGGCCGCATAGCTTTCGCGGAAAGATTTGCCAGCCTTCAAGATATCGATCTCTCCCTGTATCAGCAGCATCAACAGGAGCAGGTGGATCTGATCGGGCACCAGACCGTAGACGGGCGCTGCCAAATGCTCGTACACGCGTCGGGGAGAGGGATGATGATCCAGCAACGGCGCGAGCAGCTGGACCAGTTCGTGCTGCTCCAGTCGGCTACTGACCAGGTATTCGGGTCCGCGCCGCTGCATCAGGCCCATGGGCAGCAGGTAGGCTTCGCGGATAAGCTTCACGAAGTCGGGCGCTTCTACGGAACCTAGATTGCCTTCGCTGGCGAACTGCATGAGTTGGCGGTAAGCCTCGCGCGGTAAGGGCCCGTGCGCTGGGGCAAAGCGCTCGAACATCGGGTAAGTCTGACGGAGCATCCATTCGCCCAGGCTGTTCAACCAAGTCTGAAGAGAAAGGGACCGCCGGCCTATGGGAATGGCCACGGTTTGACCGCGCGGCAGTAGCAAGCTCGCTTCCATGTAGGCGGCATAGACCAGGCTGCAGAACCAGCCGCGACGGCTGCCGATGCGTTCGGAGACTCGATCGAGCAGGCGTGCGCCTATCGGTCGATCCTTGAGCTGGAGCAAAGCGGCTAGCTCCAGAATCTCCTCAGTCAGTTCTATAGGTCTAGGAATGACTTTGAAGCTGTTTTGAATCTGCGGGGGAGGTCCCCAGGGCAGCCCGATTTGTAATCCCAGTCCCTTGGGCTCCTCCGCGCTGCCGCCACCCAGCCACACCTGAATCTCGCGGTCATGGAAATGCCACATAACCTTGCGAGTCTGCCAGCGCTCCCGCGGCAAAGCAAAGGGATTGAACTCTTCCCGGTCCAAACACGGCAACAGAGACTCAAATAGAGACTCGCCGCGGCCTCGCAGGTCCTCTACCGTCTTAGAAAGCAGGTGCTCCAGGCTTTGTTGGCTGTTGTCCTCCAAGTCCAACCGGTATTGCGACTTTTCTTTCGTGAGATAGGCCCCTTCTCGGACCAACGTGTCCAGGATGCGTTCGATCACTTCAAGGTTCTTCTGGGGTTGAAGCGCAGACACTTTCAACAACAACCACTGGACGGCTTGTTGCGGATCAAGCGCCACACGAACTGGCGAAAGATGCACCAGAACGAGCAGCTTCAGTAAGCGCCAGGCGAGCTCCTGCTGCAACTTTTTCTCGAAAAGCTCGGGCACCTTCCTGCGATAATAAGGAAAGAGCTTTTGCGCTATTGGGAGAAATTCCGGCTGAACCTCGAAGAGATCGGTGAAATGATCAATGATCAGGTCCGGGCTCAGCAGACGGCCCCAGGGCTCGTCCAGGAATGGCTTCGTCCCTTTAGCCGGGTTTCCCAATAGCTGTGCCAGTGTGAAATCGATGATGCCGCGAGCCTGCGAAAAGCGATCACGCACCTCTTCCAACAGCTCCAAGGTGACAGGATGGAGGGGATAGAGTTGGGTGAATTCCTGAAGGTTGACAGAAGCATTAGGAAAGGTTGACTTCAATTCTTTGACCAACGACTCGACTTCTTTCGCGTACGCCGGCTTCTTCTGGAGAAGCTTGCTCGCAATCAGATCTTTGACGTGGGTGGGCGTCAGTAGAAACCTTATGGGATAGCGGTCTTTAATCTTGCGGTAAAGGTCGTACTCGATGTCGCCCGTATGCTCGATCTGTTCCTGAAGGGCGGCCAAGATCCAAAGGGGATGGTCCTGGGCCCACTCTCCCAGGAATTGAAGAAACCGGATGTCTTCGTTGAAGCTTTGCCGATTTGGTTTCGAACGCAGGAACTCCGACAGCTCATCCACCGCCAGAAAGATGCCTTTGGAATGCAGCTCGGCGGCTTTGCTCCAGACCATTCTTCTGTCCGGGGCTTGAGGTTGAAGACCGACCTCTTGAGTCACAATAGATTCCAGGCTTTCTGAGGCGGGGAAGTTGAGAAGAGATATGGGGAAAACCTCGGGCGGGCGCGCGGAGAGCTTGCCGGCACGAATCTGCTGGGTAATGTAGGCCAGGAAGTGGGACTTACCTGAGCCAAAATGGCCGATCAAAAAGATCCCGCTGCCGCCCTG
>QHZQ01000358.1:6487-8590 GCA_003224725.1 Acidobacteriota bacterium
TCGCAGGGTCCCCACATGCCGTTCCAGTTCGCTGGTGATATAGTAGCGTTCGCTGATCCAGCCGGACTGCGCCTCGTTCAATTGATCGAGGCGAACCACGGTGGGTTGCGGGACCACGTCAACGAAGTCGCGGATCTTCAAGCTAACGTCCTTTCCAGTGTCATAATTTAACACAGTCCAAGGTCCAGGGTCCAAAGTTCAAGGTCCAAGGATTTACGAACTTTGCGGCGCATCGTTTGAACTTTGAAGCATCAACTATGGACGACGTTAGACTTTGGACGTTAGGCTTTGGACGTTAGACGTTGGACGTTGGACTTTAAACCTTGAACTCGGAAAAACATGTCATCCAAACTGACAGTGGCAGTTCTGCAACGAAACATGCAGAAGGCGCTGAAACAGGGACCGCTCAAAGAAGCTGAAGAAATCCTGGCTCGGCTGAAACAGGAAGACCCCCTGAGCCGGGAGACTCGAGGCTTCGAGCTCGAATACTATCTCGAGGCCGACCGGCTGGTTGATGCTGAGGCGATGGCTTCTCAGTTGCACCGAATGTTTCCCGATTCGGCACGCATTCTGTTCCTGTGCGGAAAGCTGGCCTACCGCCTCAAGCATTATGCTCAAGCGGAAGCATACTTCCGAGAGAGTCATCGGCTTCACATCAGCCCGCTGACTCAACTCTGGCTGGGAAAGACATTCACCCAGACTGGACAGTGGGACCAGGCCGAGGCGACTCTTCTGGCCGTTCGCAATCATTACACGGCTGCCCACCTGGATCTGGGTTGGCTTTACGAGCGAAAAGGTGACTGGAAGGCGGCCCTGGCGGAATATGAAGCCTACCTTCAGTTGTATCCCCACGACGAGTTTGCTCTTCAGCAGCACATGCGGCTGAAAGCCAAGATGCTCGAGCCTCGGGAGCTGGTGGAAGAGTTCCAGCACTTGTCTGAGTTGGGAGAGCCTGCACCCGACTCAGTCTTTCCTGAGTACATTCGAACGTTGTTCGACACGGGGGAGACGCAGCGAGCCCGCAATGAGGTCCAGCAGCGGATGGACCTTTTGGAGCCCCGGCTGGGGATGCAGTTAGCCTGGGTGTGCTACCGGGCTCATGCGTATGACCTGTCCTGCACGCTGTTTCTCAAGTTTGTTGAGAGGAATCTGTCGAATTTCAAGTATTTGAGCGCTCTCGAGGCCGCAGGCAGCAAGTGTCATCGTCTTGAAGAGATCGTGCAGTGCTATCGTAACCTGGCAGGCCAAAACCCAAAGCTGCATGGCCGCATGAAGGCATTACGGCGGCGAATTCAAGCGGAACAGTGACACTGTTCAAAGTTCAAGGTCGATCACCGGTGCCTGTGCTAGAGCCGCTCCGCTAAGAGAGAAGGGAACGCTTGCAAAAATTAACACGACACTCCAGGAATTCTTTCGACACTTCATTGGGGAAGAGAATGAGCCCATATTTTACTTGAGGAAGATCAGGTCTAAAGCATAACTTAACTTTCAAAGGCGTGTCCATGCCATTCACTCATCGGGTGTGCGACAAATTTGTGGGTTATTTCCCGAATGCAGGCCTGTGCCGCTTGAGGCGGCATCTTTGTAGAAAGACGCCTACCCTCCTGAGGCTCCAAGCCCCAGCGGGGCGTCATGATGCTCCTATGGAGCTTGGTCCATTTTTTTGGGCCTCTGAACTATAAATGTTTCACCTCTACGAGGCTCATTGCTTCTGCCTTTGCCCACAAATTTGTCACACACCCTCTCATTTTGCACCAACACAAAAACAACGAGCCGTAACTCGACAGTCCAAGTCTATTCCTGTCATTAGGAAAGGCCCACTCGTAGAATTCCCCCATTTCCCAGTAGGTGGGGTGGACGAAGAGATCCAGGCTCTCGAATCGGTGTATGATGAAGGAGGTGGGCCACGCGAGGTTTTCAAAATGCGCGAAAAGACTTCCTTGACAAAACTTTACATTGCTTTTGGATCCAATATCCAACCTGGGTGTTGACGTGAGCATCTGTGTGAAAGTCGCAACTGTGCATGCTGTCTAATCTGAACTCGAAGCTCCAGCCTGCCTACCGGTTCGGTCGATCCTCTAAGTTAAAAAGCAGGTCGATGCG
>QHZQ01000359.1 GCA_003224725.1 Acidobacteriota bacterium
AAGTCATGGTAATACTGGCCGATATTCCTATCAATCGTCGAGGCCCACCCATCTGGGTAGTTATTGTCACCCACGGTGATGATGAAGTCGGGATTCCAGCTTTTCACAAGGCTGGATACGTCTAGTTCATTTTGACCGGCGGTGCCATAGTCGCCAATCACGGCAAAACGAACAGTGGTGGATTGCGCCAGACCGACAGCGATTCCTATCAGAAGGAACCCCAGGATAAGCCCACTCAGCCTTTTCCTAAGCCTCTGGCAAATGGTTGTCCGTGCAGATGCTCTTATTTCCATAGCTGTCCGACTTCGAGTATGCGACCGCTGAGGGCCGTGGACATGAGTCAGGCCCGTTGCCAGATCATTCTAAAGCGCCTAATTCACGGCCTTTTCGATTCATTGGATAATCCAACCACAAGCGCAATCAGAACGTTGTCCCAAGGCTCCCACCGATCTAGGTTTGCCCTTCAATCCATCATAGCCCGGGGCAAGAAACAATAGGCCTTGACGATCCCCGGGGGAGCTGCGCGACTTGGGTCCACTCCTTTTGGGACCTGCCCAGGCATAGGCGGAGCAGGAATGGCAGGCAACAGTCTCCATCATCCGTCCTCCAAGTATGCCGAGGCACAAAAGCTGGGTCTTGGAAAGATTTAAACCGTTAGTGACAGTGACTGGGTAGCAGGGCCTTTCTCGAGTGCCAGGACGCCCCCCCGGGAAGGCTGCTTGGGCTGAGGAAGGTGCGGCATTCCCAAAACTTCGGCGGAGAGCTCATCAAAGGTCTTCGCCAGTGGAATCGACGACGGCTGCTGAGCCAGCGGCTCCCCCAACTCCAGCGATTGCCGGATTGCGGTGAAGTCATTGGGCAGGGCCCAGAACACGCTGAAGTCCAGAAACTTTCCAATTTCCTTGAGACTAAGAGTTTCATCTCTGCCAAAGCGATTAATTAATAGGCGTACTCGTTTTTCCGAGTAGCCCAATCCGTCGAAGGCCTGTAAGATTCTCTGAGCGTTACGCAAGGCGGGCAGACTGCCCTGCCCGATCAGAAAAATGAGATGGGAGACCTCCAGGGCGGCGGCGGCGTTCGCGTCCAGCTTACTGGAACAGTCCACGCAGATGTAATCATAGTCCCGCTGCAGAAGCGTCAGGACGTGGCTGATGGCAGCGGCCCAGGAGCCACTTTTTCGCCCCAGCCCCTTCGTTAAGGAGAGGATATCAATCCCGCTTTTGGGGTGAGCGAGGATGGCCCGGGAAATGAATGGGCGATCGAGAGCCGTCAGGTCGGGTTTTCCCTGAAATAAATAAAGGTTTTGTTTAACTCCCAAAAAGTCAGCCGCCGCCCCGAAATACAGATCCAGATCCAGCAGCAAGATCTTCTGTTTCGAGTGCCTTCTGAGGCTGACGGCCAAGTTGGTGGCGATGGTCGTGGTTCCGTTGCCCCCTTTGGAACTGAAAAAGGAAAAAATCTTGGCCGGGGGATTTCCCATGCAAGAATCGAAAACCCGCTTAGCCAGCCTCTGATAGGCAGCTTTAAGTTTCTCTGCGCTTAGCGGCTTGGGTAAGAATTCTTTGACGCCTAATCGCATGGCCTCCATTAAGAAAGCCGGATCGTAGAAGTCTCCCGCCGCCAAGATGGGCAAGTGGGGGAATTGTTGGTGCACCTGTTCCATCATACGAAGGCCGTTTTCGAGCTCCCGGGGCAGATCGACCAGGAAAAGGCGTGCCTGCGCGCGGGAGACATCCTCCACCCACTCTTCACTTAGGCAACTTTCTAAATTCGAAATCTCAAGCTCTATCCGAGCCTCCTCGACCTTAGCTAACACGTGTCGATACTCTTTCTTGAGACGTTCGTCGGAAAGAATTACAACTGTTTTTAATCCGTCGGGCATGGTCTTTAAACCCTTCTGCATATGATAGTTTCAGTACTCCTCAGATAGGTCGCCTTCGTTCCTAACGACCGCTGCTGGTGGATCTGAATAATGCGGGATTGGAGATCAAAATCAGTAAAGTACCCGATCATTTCACAACAATTCGCTTCACGACTTCCAGCCATCATAGGGCACTTCATCGACAGGATCCCCTTCACTTGGGTGGAGAACCCTTAATCCGGAAACAACACCACCACGAATAGGCTCAACTCTCACGACCTTGTTGGGCTATTTATGAGGTTGGCCTCCCTTTGAAGGATTCCCTCTGCAGGAGATACAATGGCTGTAGAATAGAGAGCCTCGCTCCATTCTTCAATCGGGGCCAGCCCTGTTTTTTTCATCAGGGAAACCCCGATGATAGGGTTACTCGATGGCGAAGAAGTTCAAACTTCGGTCAAATTTGTTAAGTTGCCGTCCCCTCACCCCCAGCCCCTCTCCCAATGGGAGAGGGTGGCCGAAGGCCGGGTGAGGGGTCCGTGGCCGATAGAACCGCACTCCTCGGCGGTCTGAGGTTGCTCCCTACTGCTAGTGTGGCGTCCCTTATTGGCTCGTCCAAGGGAGGAAGGGCCTGTCGGCTTTAATGGTACCCAGGTGCTCGTTCCGTTTCGCGAAAGTCGAACACCAAAGTTATAATGCCTGCAGATAACAATAACCTTCGGAGCAGCCCAATATGCATAGGGAATTGCGGATTGGTCTCCCACTGCCGACAGCTGCGATCGCGTTTCGGCCGGAGTTTCTCGATTTTCAACGAGGGATTCGAGTGGGCAACCTCGAAGACAACCAACGTATCACTCGAATTCTTAAGCTGGCGCTGGAGTCCAGCTACGGGCAAGGTTTTGTGACTGAGCGCTGGGGTCGTGGAGTTTACTGGCAGTGGATTGGTTTCTTGCCTCGGGCCAACCGGACGGCCAAGCCGATTTCCGCCCACGTCAGTTTCGGTTGCTCGAAGTTCTTCCTTATGGTGGACCTGCAGGAGAGGCTCTTTAAGTGCGGGCTACAGGTGGAGCGGGGCTATCTGAAAGCCCCGCCCGAATATCGCTCTTGCCAATTACAGCCCGACTGGGATTGGCACCGGCTGCTTCAGGCGTTAAAGCCCAGGAGTGCAATGGAGCATGAGCTGAAACGGCTGGTGCTTCAAGAGGGATTCAGGCTACAGGCCGGCAGTTGGGAAGACGCGCCCGGCGTTTTCTTTAAGACCAACTTCCCGAATATGGTCACGCTTCGCAGTGAACTAAAAGCGGCACCAAGGAACCACTGGGCTGGCTTCCAGATTTTCTATCCGATGCGCGAGAAAGAGGTACGAGCCGCGACGGGGGTTGACTTAATCGAATCTATGATGGCGGTATTCAAGGAAGTCACGCCAGCGATGAATCTCTGCATGCAGATACAACTCGTCTGCGGGGTTTGAAGAAGGGCGGCATTCCCGGTTCGGCATTTTAGCCAGATAAGTACTCCTACGCTTACTCGATCTGTGAGACGAGATGGAGTAAGAACACATATGCCCGGCGGGTCTGACGTGAAGCCGCTTTGGCTTCATTCTATCGGTTCCGGGAACGAAAATAGGGGATCGATATCCACCGGAATGTTCGAGAGTCGGTTCAATCCGGACCGTAAGGCGAGCGGCATGTCGTCGTATTTCCCAAGCCACTTTTCCACGCGGCTACGATCCCCGGTGGCTTCCATTTCCAGCAGTTCCCTGGCCAGGGTTTGGAGCGCTCCTGGTAAGCGAGCATAGTTAATCACGTAACGACCGGAAACTGGGTCTCGGGCGACTGCCTCCTGTTCGGCCAGATAGTTGAACTCCATCATCTCGGCGCGTCCGTGGGCTTCGGCAATACCGAAGCGAACGGTGCGAAAGATGCCTGCGATATAGGATGCGTAATACTCTTCCAATCGCCGCTGCGGAAAAACACCGCGGTCCGCCAGCCATTTCAATCCGAACATGCCGACCACGTCCGCCTTGGCTTCCTCCAATCCCGGATACAGCGGACCAATGGCTTCTCTAATATCCATTGTTCCCCCGGATGTGCGGGCGTAGGCCGGCCCCAGCCCATGCGAAATTTCATGCATCAGCGTTCCTGCCATATAGCCTTCTTCCGAAACCTGGTTGGCCTGGTCCGGACGCATGAGCCGTTGTGCAATCGGCAGAATGATTGTGTGTACGCGGACGTCCATGAAGTTTTGGAAGAAAATTTTCTTCGTACCCTTTTCCTGATGAATCCTGGGATCAT
>QHZQ01000360.1:0-3312 GCA_003224725.1 Acidobacteriota bacterium
TGTCCAGGCGATGTTGGATCTGCAAAAGATGGGAGCGGTCACCTTTGACTACGGCAATAACATTCGGACTTTTGCCTACAGAGCCGGCGTCACCCAGGCTTACGACTTTCCCGGATTTATTCCAGCCTATATTCGACCTCTTTTTTGTCAGGGTCGCGGACCCTTCCGTTGGGTCGCACTCTCAGGTGATCCTCAGGACATCGCTCTGACCGACCAACTGGTTTTACAACTTTTTCCCGAAGATGCTGTCCTTCAGCGCTGGATTCCCTTAGCCCAGCAAAGGGTGCCATTCCAAGGATTGCCAGCGAGGATTTGTTGGTTGGGCTACGGAGAGAGGGCTACCTTTGGAGAGCGAATCAATGATCTGGTAGCACGAGGAAAAATAAAAGCCCCTATTGTGATTGGCAGAGATCATCTAGACTGCGGTTCAGTGGCCTCGCCCTTCAGGGAGACGGAAGGAATGAAGGATGGCAGTGATCCCATTGCCGATTGGCCAGTTCTCAACGCCCTTTTAAACACCGCCTCGGGAGCCAGTTGGGTCTCTTCAGGTCATCGTGGCTGACGGTTCCACTGAAATGGCCGTTCGGCTGAATCGTGTGCTCAACAACGACCCCGCCCTGGGCATTGCTCGCCATGCGGATGCAGAATATGACGAAGCCATAAAAGCAGTTCGGCAGCATCAAATGAAAATGCCGATGGTGAAAACGTAAGCGTAAGGCGCTGAAGATAAATTCTACCATTCACCTATCACGCATTACGCCAAATATTCGCCATCACTTCTTAACTTTTCTTGGAAGTCACGGCAAAAAAGGAAGCCATCTGCTGCTCTACTTTTTTGCTACCGCACTTGGGACATTTAATTTTCTTGTCATGCTCAGCCACCGAAAGCGTGAGCGTAAATTTTTTCTTGCAGCCCATACATTTGTAGTCGTACACCGGCATACACTTCACCTTTCTGAAGAATGTATTAAACAAGCCATTTTAGACTGTTACGCGCGACGTTACGAGAAGTTTGTTCTCGTTATTTTAGTAGCCACGGTCAACGCCTTTAGCTGGCGTGGGCTTTCCGTTACGAACCGCTCACGACCACCGCAGACGGTGTCAAGGGCGAAGCCATTGGCTTGTTGAAATCCTATTTTATCAAATGAACCTCGCCAGTCAATAACGATGGATCTCCTGGTTTCCCCCTGTTCCCAGCTCCTGACCCTGCTCGGCAATCCCTCTCCGCGAAGGGGCTCCTGTCAAGGGGAGCTGTCTATCATTCCAGATGGTGCTGTCTTGATTGAGGATGAAACCATCAAAGCCATCGGGCCGGCAAAAGAGTTGGAAGGTCGCGTGGCGGGAACGCGGCCCAATCGGATTTCGGCTGAGGGCTGTGTTGTGATGCCAGGGTTTGTTGATAGTCACAGCCATCCAATCTTCGCCAGGTCGCGGCACGATGAGTACGAGTTGATAATAAGGGGAACCCGCTATCAGGAGATTGCAGAGAGTGGCGGTGGTATTTTGAGCAGTGTTCGGGCGGTTCGAGAGACTTCAAAATCTCGGCTTCTGGAACTCTCTCGGACGCGCCTGGCAAGATTCTTGGAGCATGGAACAACCGCCCTCGAAGTCAAAAGCGGCTATGGCTTGGATTTGGAAAATGAGATCAAGCTTTTGGAAGTAGTACAGGACCTGCAAAAGGCCACGCCGCTGGAGTTGATCCCAACTTTCTTGGGCGCTCATGAAATTCCTGAAGAATACAGATCCCGAAAAAGGCAGTACATTGAACTGGTAACGGAGCAAATGATTCCGGTGATAGCGGGCCGCCATCTCGCGGAGTTCTGTGATTGTTTTGTGGAGCCCAGCATCTTCTCTTTGGAAGAGACTGAACAAGTCTGTATCTCGGCACGAAGTCAAGGCCTGAAGATCAGGCTGCATGCCGATCAATTGAGTCGAAGCGGCGCTGCCCGGCTTGGCGTACGCCTTAAAGCGGTGTCGGTTGACCATCTGGAACAAATCCTCCCCGAGGATATCCAAGTATTGTCAAAGTCAGCGACTATTGCGACCTTGTTGCCGGGGTCAGTGTTTCACCTCGGATTGAATCATTATGCGCCTGCTCGAGCTCTTATCGATGCTGGCGTACCCGTGGCCTTGGCCACCGATTTTAACCCCGGGAGTTCTCCCACGCTTAACATGCAAATGATCCTCTCCATCGCCTGCGCTCAGATGCGCATGACTCCCGCTGAAGCGATTGTGGCGACAACCATCAACGGGGCCCATGCCCTTTGTCGCGCCAATCGCATCGGCTCGCTGGAACCTGGCAAACAGGCTGATCTCTGCATTATGGATGTGGAGGACTACCGTCAAATCCCGTACTTTTTCGGAATGAACCATTGTAAGATGACTCTCAAAAAAGGAAGAATCGTCTATCAGCGAGGTTAAGAAACCGTCCCCCCCTTTTCCAAGGGGGGCTCTGGAGTTTAGACATTTTGAAGCCACGACCAGCGCCTTCTTTGGAGTGCGGGGGCTTGACGCCGCTTTCATTGGCGCCGGCTTGACGGCGCCCCCAAACGACGACCGAAAAGTTTACTAGATCTTGACACGCACGTTGCGTAATGATTTATCTTCGAATGCACCTGAAACGCTTGTTGGGAGTTTTTGCTCGCGTCGGCAGTCGGGGCTTGCGTCGAAGCCGCAGGCAGACAAAGCGCTGTCAAGCCAGCGCACTCCAAAGGCGAGCCCCCCAAATGTCCAAACTCCAACGTTGTCCCGAATCGGAAGGACCCACCCCGAAGGCTGATGCCTTCTGCCCCTCCCGAGAGGGGATTTTCAAGGCAGACCATGAAAACGATTGTGGAATGTGTTCCCAATTTTAGTGAAGGTCGGGATCGAGCGGTAGTCGATCAGATTGTGACCGCAATCCAATCCGTGCCCGGTCTCTGCATCATGGATCTGGAAATGGATTCTGACCACCATCGTTCTGTTGTCACCTTTGTCGGTGAGAAAGATAAAGTGGGCGAAGGAGCCCTACGAGCCATCCGCAAAGCGGCCGAGCTGATCGATCTAACAAAACATGTTGGAGCTCACCCAAGAATTGGCGCTACCGATGTGGTTCCTTTTGTTCCGGTCAAAAACGTTACGCTGGAGGAATGTGTCGCTATTGCCAAGCAGGTAGGAGAACAAACTTACAAACGTTTCGCTATTCCAGTCTATCTCTACGAAGCAGCCGCAACACGTCCGGATCGAGTGCAATTGGAAAATATTCGCAAGGGGCAGTTCGAAGGATTGCGAGTGGATATCGAGAAATCCCCCGATCGTAGGCCCGATTTCGGG
>QHZQ01000360.1:3328-8136 GCA_003224725.1 Acidobacteriota bacterium
ATTTCTGATTGCTTATAACATCAATCTTAATACTTCAGATGCAAAAATCGCCAAGGACATCGCCAAGAGCATCCGTACTTCCAGTGGCGGCTTGCCCTATGTAAAGGCGATGGGGATCGAGCTCAAGGCAAGAAATCAAGCCCAGGTCTCCATGAATCTCACCGATTTTGAGCAGACCCCGGTCCACCAAGTTTTTGAACAGGTTAAACGTGAGGCCGAGCGACATGGCACGACTGTGGCGGGCAGTGAAATTATTGGATTGATCCCACAGAAAGCCCTGGAAATGGCAGCAGGCTTTTATCTCCAGATTGAGAACTTCCGTCCCGAATTAGTGTTCGAGAATCGGTTGATTGAGATTGTGGAAGCTTCCAAAGATCTCAGCTCTATGCCCATCTCACAGTTCTTGGAACTAGTAGCTGCTACTGAGTCCGTGCCCGGAGGGGGAAGTGTCGCCGCGCTGGCAGGCGCACTGGCAGCGGCTTTGGGCAAGATGGTGGTCGGATTTACGTTGAACCGAAAAAAGTATGAATCGCATCAGGCGAGGCTAAGACAGCATCTTCGCTTGCTAGAGGATACACTATCTGAACTGCGTTTGGCTGTCGACCAGGACTCTCAGGCTTACTCCCAGGTTATGGCAGCACTGCAATTGCCCAAGAGCAACGAAAGTGAAAAAATGTATCGTGAGCAAAAACTTCAGGAGTCGTTGAAACGGGCAACGGAAATTCCTCTGTGGGTGGCTGACTGCGCCTACAAGACGATGCAGACGCTGCAGGACTTGCGATCCATTTCCAACCCCAACCTGGCATCTGACCTCAATGTTGGTTTCTGGATGGCTATGGCAGCTTGCCGGGGAGCTTTGGAAAATGTGTCTATCAACTTGAGATCGATCCACGACTCCGCTTTTGTGGAGAGCAAAGAAGAGCGGAGCCGGGAGCTTGAGGAGATGTTGAAACGGGTGGTGTTGGCAAGCTTGTAGCGCCTGAATGCAGCGCCAATCGAACCGAACGCCTCCGCGCCAGCTCAGGTGGAGATCAGTATGTCAGCCCCGGGGCCAGTACGTAACCCATCAGCAGGTTATATTCCGCCGTGGCCACGCATTGGAGTAATTCCAGCTCACCAAAGCGCCCCCGGTAGGCCAGTTCACAGAGATCGACAAATCGAGCGGGATTCCACTGAGACTCCAGTAAGAGGCTTCTGCGAGCCTTGTCGAAATTGCTGCTCGTCCCTTCCATTTTCTCTACCCCTGCACGTAACGCAGGGAAGATGGCGTGGTTCCCCACCTTTTGGTACCAGTACATCGAGTTACTGAAATCCCCTTCGCTGCGATGCATCAATGCATGCCAGTAAGAACCCTCCGCTGTGCGGTCTTTCTGGGCAAGTTCATGAGCTTCGTCGAGAAATCCGTGGAGCCAGAATGCTCCCGCACGCACTAGAGCATCAGAAGATAGGTTATAGACCTTGCGCCAGTCGGCTTCTTGAATCATCCGAAGAATGTCAGCGCTCCCTCGGCGCGGGCGGACTGGAACGGGAAGACCCGCCGGAGCAGGATAAACGGATTCTATGTTCATAATTAATTAATGAGGTAAGACATCATTGACGCTAAGATCTCTTGGCAGCCAAGAAGTTCACAAATCGGTCAAATCTATGCCAAGGCCCGACCCCTTACCACCAACCCTCCAGCCTCTGGGGAAGGGTAGTTGCCATAGCTGTTAAGTTAAGAGATAGGAATGAGAACAAAGGCACAGTGTGGGAGGCGGCCTCCGACCGGCGATCAGAAGTTTGGGTTTTACAATCCCTGTTTCCTGTTAAACCCGCTCTGGTCGCCGCGCGGAGCGCACCTCCCACATTCTTAACACCTATGGGGGTGAGAGGGAATCCGGCACTCAATTTCGTAATCCTCAGTAATAATAACCCAAGCTGAATAGAAGTGTTATAGGCTTGGTCCAGATTTTTGCTCGGCTTCTTTATCGTGCTGGCTGCCCATTTTGATTTTTAACGGGGACGCGGACCTTGATCCTAAGAACCGCAGTTAGCCACAGAGGCACCGAGAGGCGGTAGATAAGGAGTTACATCTTCGCAAACTCTTGAAAAATTCTTACCCTCTAGGTAAAGATAAAGCATCTGAAAAACCGCTCCCTTTCCACTGCCTGTGCGCTCTCCGTGACTCCTTGGCAATTTCATTGGTAGCGAAATTCTGGAGACGCTCGCGAAAGCGACACTATACAATGAGATTTTGAACCAGACTGCGAAATGAACGAGTTACGATTAACAATGGGGTCCAAAACCTGACTGCTACCAAAGTATTAGTACCCATCACCTAGATAAAATACGCTGGTCAGGCGATTGACCCGAGTCGCCTTCAGAAATAAAATTTCCCTGCAGGAAGGATTATTATGGTCAAGACAATCGTGGACGATTCGGAAATTGTCGTCATCGGCAAAGACATGTTCGGAGCTCCATTCAGCGAGAAGACGAAGCTCCTTAATCTTTCGAAGGAAGAGTTTTCATTTTCCCTGTTCCGGCCCGTTGCTGAAAATTCCCCACTTCAGGTGAACTTTCATCCTGATGCCGGAGAGGCTTGTTTCTGGGTGAGAGGGGAAATTGTCCAAGTGAAAAATCGCTTGGATGGCATGCAAACCGTTGGGGTAAGAGTGTTGGAGTGCAAGAATTGAGGAGAGTCTCTCATGCGGGGTGGCGGCACCCGCAAGGATGAAATTGCACATTCCCCTCTTGGGAGGGGTGCAGGGGTGGGTTGAATCCGAACCCGAAAGCCCGCCCCGGAAGGCTGACTCCTTCTGTCCTCCCAGGAGGGGATTTTCAGAAGAGTCATGCATGCTTGCTGGCGGTCGCCACAGAGCATGAAAATATCGTACTCGTTCCCGTCGTCGTGGTCGTCCTCGGCTGGCGCATTCGAGTACGATAACGAGGACGACGACGATTTCCGCAAGAGCGCCCACATCCCTCAGCCAACTCCACTAGTCCTTCAGTTTTCGCTTGGCGGCTTCCACTTGGCTGTCGAGCTCCCGGTTCCAATCAGCAGCGGACATCGCCTTTAACTTTTCCAATTGACCTGCTGCCAGGACCAACTTGCGAATCCCCGGGATGACTGCGATTTCGACCTCAGCTCGCGGTTCCTGGGCCCGATCCAAGATCCTGCGTCCTTCATCCTGCCATGAGACAGATGCTTGCTTACCGGATTTGAGGAATTTTACGGCCTCCAGTCCCCAGTTAGCCACCGTTGAGAGGTCGTGGGAAAGCGGTACCGCTTCAGCCGCCAGTTCGGACTGTTCTAGGATGGGCCTAAGCTTTTTGTCACTATTTTTCCACCGTGCGAGTGTGGATTGAATCTCCTGAGGCTTACTCAGTTTTGGAGCGTTCTTTAGAAACTGGTCCACCGCATTTCCAAAGAGACGGGCCGTGTCGCTTTCCGGCCGTGCAGCGTCTACCAGGCGATTCAGGGGCGTTTCACTGGTGTAGTGACGGGCTGACTCCCGGGCGTAAAGCTTCACTGGTTCAACCACGTCGGCCAAAGCCTTTAACGATTCCACAGGATACTTTCCAGCCAGGCGCCGCAGCATGATCGCGTAGTTGGATCGATGGGTCAGTCCAAATTCTTCCAACCCGATGCTTTCAACTTCCAATCGACGATACATATCGGCCACATCCTGGATGTTTGCAGGAGACCAGAATCGTTCCGCAATGGCAATGTTACGTGGCCAAATCCGAGAATCGATGGTTTCCGAGCTAGCATATTCGGTCCACATAGCCGCTTCCCCTCCCAGAACACGAGCGCGTTGCTCTGTCGTGAGATCACTGCTGGAGGGAATAGGATCGACGTGGTAGTGGAAAGCTGCCGTTCTGATGAGGTCGAGATAATAGCCATGGGAAAGCATGCCGTCATATCCCCTTTTGGCTGCTTCAGCCAGTGCCACTGGCCCACGCCAGGACTGTACCACAATGTTCCTGGGAAGATCGGGATGCAAGATCTCATCCCAGCCCACCATCTTTTTGCCTTGCTTGGCAAGGATCTGCAAGAGGTGGCTGTTGAAATAGGCGTGCAGGTCCTGGTTGTTCTTCAAGTTGTGCTCACGCATGAATTCCCGGATCTTCGAATTCTGATTCCACTGCTTGCCGTTGACCTCATCGCCACCAATATGCATATATTCGTCTGGAAACAGTTGTGCCATCTCAGCGAGGAACGTGTCGATAAACTGGTAAACCTCATCGCGCGTGGGATCGAAAGTAGGATCCTTGATGCCAAAGGTTCGTTCAATCTGATAAGGCCCGGGTGCGCTAGCCAATTCCGGATGGCCCACCAGCCAACTGGTGACGTGGCCAGGCATGACCCGAATCCCGCGCTCCCGCGCATAGGCGATGAGTTCTCGCACCTGCGACTGGGTGTAATACTTGCCGTCAGATCCAAGCTCGTGCAGTCTCGGAAACTTTTTACTTTCGATTCGGAATCCCTGGTCATCAGTGAGATGCCAGTGCAAGACGTTCATCTTAACGGCCGCCATCCCGTCAAGATTACGTTTGACCACCTCCAGGGGTTGCCAGTGCCGTGCTACGTCAATAAGCAAGCCTCTCCAGCGAAAGCGAGGCCTGTCCTGGATGGTACCGCAGGGTACCACTTGCCCCTTACCCTGAGAACGAACCAGTTGCATCAAAGTTTCCAGACCTCGGAGGATTCCCAGCGGGTTGGGAGCCGCCAGCCGGGCCTGATGTGTCGTGATTGTCAGGGAGTAGGATTCGTCTTCAAGGACGGATTGGATCGCCTGCCCCTCTCCGTCGCAATGAACCACGAGCTT
>QHZQ01000372.1 GCA_003224725.1 Acidobacteriota bacterium
CACCCGCCCGGTGGGCCGGGTGTCGAGAGGATAGCCCGGCATCTCGACGACAAAAATCCGTCCGTTTTCGTCAAGCTCCATTGCTACTGGAGAGCTGATCAAGGGTTCACTGGCAAACAATTCAACGCGAAAGCCTTTCTCAACTCTTATTGTCTGGAGGGCTTCCTTGGGGGTATAGGGCGGACCTCTGCGGCCGCAGCCAGCAAGCGATGGGATAATCACGAAGGCGAGGAGGAAGTGCAATCTCAGGGAGACCCACGGTTTTCTTTCAAGGCTCATATCTCCTCTTTTCGGAAGCCAATGAAATTTGGCAAATTACCCTGTTAAAGCGAACCGGATTGTATCTTAGCATTGGAAAATCTCAATACAATTCCGGTGGAAAAATTTATTACCTGCTGATACCCTACTCGCGTTTCATGATCCTTTGGATCACCACAAGCCATGAAAATTAGTTCCCTCCATTTGGAGGGAGGTGTGAAAAAATTCGGAACCACCCCCTCAACAGTGGGGGTGAGGGAGTTAAAGATAGTGTATTCTTCCCCTCGCGCCCATCGGGGGAGAGGGACAGGGTGAGGGGGCAAGTCCGTGCATTTGAATATCCAATTTCTTCACACCTTCAGGGGTGCAGGGGTGGGTTGGCCCGCACCAGAAAGACCCACCCCGAAGGCTCACGCCTTCTCCCCCTCCCAAGAGGGGATTTTCAAAGGAGTTCCCCATCCCGCCGGTGGCGGGCGTCACAGAGCATGAAAATATCGTACTCGTTCTCGTCGTCGTGCTCGTCCCCGGCTGGCGCATTCGAGTCCGATAACGAGGACGACGACGATTTTCAGCAGAGGAGGAGAAATGAAACCACGACTCAAGAGAGCATTGTTTGGCCTGGCTTGCCTCTATTGCCTGTCTGCTTTTCCGGCGCAAGCCCAACGATATGACCTGGTGATCAAAGGCGGTCATGTAATTGATCCGAAGAACCAGATCGATGCTGCTATGGATGTGGCGGTCGCGGGGGGCAAGATTGCCCAGGTAGCGACAGAAATCCCGTCAGTACAGGCTAAACGAGTCGTCAGCGCTACTGGATTCTATGTGACGCCAGGTTTGGTGGACATTCACGCCCACGTGTTTTATGGCACCCAGCTTGACTCCGACTACGGTGGCGGTTATTCCAGCGTACCGCCAGATGGCTTCACCTTCCGCAGCGGTGTGACCACGGTGGTCGATGCCGGCGGTAGTGGCTGGAGAAATTTCCTGGAATTTAAGGACCAGGTGATCGACCGGGTTAAAACCCGGGTGCTGGCTTTACTCAATATCGTGGGCTCTGGCATGCGTGGCGGCCCCATCGAACAAAACCCCGGCGATATGGACCCGAAACTCACGGCCATGCGCATCAAGGAATACCGAGAGATTCTGGTAGGAGTCAAAACAGCTCACTACGAGGGACCGGAGTGGGATCCAGTGGATCGCGCCGTGGAGGCAGGAAGGCTGGCAAACGTACCCATCATGGTTGACTTCGGCCACTTCGTGCCAGAGCGACCCTTCCAGGAACTGGTGCTTAAGCACCTGCGACCATCGGTTACCCAACCACAAATTACCTATGTTTGACGCCGAAGGCAGGCTCCTGCCTTACCTCTTGGAAGCCCGAAAACGCGGCGTCATTTTTGATGTCGGCCATGGTGGCGGCAGTTTTTTGTTCCGCCAGGCCATTCCCGCGATGAAGCAGGGATTCCCGCCAGATTCCATCAGCACGGATCTTCACATCGGCAGTATGAATGCTGGGATGAAGGATATGCTCAATGTCATGTCCAAATTCCTCAACATGGGTATGTCGATGCCCGACGTGATTTTGCGCTCCACTTGGAATCCGGCCAGAGAAATCAAGCGGACTGAATTGGGAAACTTGAGCGTCGGATCCGTAGCCGATCTTGCGGTGTTAAATCTACACCAAGGGGAATTTGGTTTTATTGACGTGGACGGCGGCAAGATGATGGGCACCCAAAAGCTGGAATGCGAGTTGACGGTTCGAGAAGGGCAAATCGTCTGGGACCTGAACGGCATTTCCCATCAGGAGTGGGAGAAAATGCCCATTCCCAAAGAGCGCCCCGAGCCGCGCCACCGCTTCTAACGGACCCCCGTTTGCTGGGACAGAAAACAGGATGGACAGGATGAACAGGAATAAGACAGGGGCTGTCGGGACCCAGTCCGCTTGGACTATTTGTGCAGTCTCTTGAATTCAATCTTGGGTGTTCCGAAGTTAACCAGTAAACCGACCTCTATTCCTGTCGCCTTGAGATAGTTGATCACTTGTGCCTGATGCTCCGGCAACAATACCTTGGCAGCTTTCAACTCCACTAACACACGCTGTTCAACCATAAGGTCGGCGTAAAAGTCACCCACGACCTGTCCTCGGAACATGACTTGTAGAGCGACCTCCGACTGGACTGACAATCCTTTCTGTCGCAGAGCAATAATCAACGCCTTGACATAGACACTTTCTACGAATCCGTGTCCTAACTCGTTGGCCACCTCGAAACACGCTTCTAAGATTTTCCCAGTCAATTCCTCCAGGATCATCGTCAAGGCAGTCTTCTTCTCCTGTCCATCCTGTCCATCCTGTTCCCTGTTTGTGGTCCTTCATGCCTTGGAGATGGCACGGGTTTGCTTCGGTGGCTTGTCCACAATTTTTTGGATTGCTTCGTCAAAATAGAGCACTCGGCCCTCGCGGTACGATTGGACTGACAAGGAAATGGTTACCTGGGCTTTATAGCCCGTGAGGGCGTCCAGCACCGGCTTTTGGCGGTTCCGCACGCAGTTCAAGAAATTCATCATATGAGACTCCCGCTTTTCACATTCGAGTTTTACCTCAATGCCGTTTCCATACTTGGCTCTGAATTTATCCTTGGCAATTTTTTGCGGAACCACGGTGATGTAATCCACCCGACCTTCAAACTGCCCGTCCGGAACCATGATGATAGTCCCTTCGTGCCCGCGAATCAGCCCGGGGATGTGAGTGTCGTTGGCCATTGAGGAAGAGAGGCAAACCGTGTGGCCGGCTCCGTAGTCGGCCGTCAGGGTGAAGGTATCCGGTACCTCTCGTTCATCCTTGAACACATAAATGCCTCCATTTCCACTCACCCGATACGGGAATTGGGCCTGTCCCCAGCAAATATTGAGCGGGGCCATGACATGATAGAAAAGGTCGGTGGCGATGCCGCCCGAGTAATCCCAATACTTGCGGAAGCGGAAGAAGCGATCCGCGTCGTAAGGACGCTCCGGCGCCGGGCCAAGCCACATTTTCCAATCAATGAAATTCTCCCCCTGTCCATTGGGTCCGGCTTCCGCGTCGATAGGCCAATTCCATTCCCCTTCAGTGGAGTTCCGATGGTAAGAGCCCTGGCTCATAATCAACTGGCCAATCCCACCCTCCTCAATAACCTTCCGGGCTTTCCACCATTGGTCGCTGGAAGTCGTCTGTGAGCCGACCTGGAGAACTCGTTGGTTCCTTTCTGCTGCCTCTACCACCTGGCGTGCCTCTTCCACGGTATGGGTCATTGGCTTTTCCAAATAGACATCTTTGCCCTTATTCATGGCTTCAATTGCCATTCTGGCGTGCCAGTGATCAGGCGTCGCGACGATGACGGCATCCAGGTCATCGCGCGCCAGCAACTCTCGATAATCCGCATAGGCCTCTCCCTTGCACAGATCCTGGGCGATCTTCTTCCGCTTTTCATAGACGTCTGAGACCGCCAGCACTTTGACCGTGCTTGTGCTTTCCTGAATTGACAGCACCTCGCGTAGCAGGTAGCGACCCCGGCCCCCCACGCCAATCACACCGATCTGAATGCGATCGTTAGCTCCCAGGATGCGAGCCTGAACGTTCCTGTTAGACGTCGTGATGCCCACGGCAATCCCGGTGCTAATCGCACCTTTCATGAAATCACGACGACTCACCGATTTCTTTGACATAACGCCTCCCTTTCCGGCGCGCCAAAATGTTGGCAGGGCGCACTCGCTGAGTTTACAGACTACTAATAAAATAGCGACAAGAAAAAAGGCTGCCGCTTTATCGAAGGCAGAAGACTAAAGGATGTATCTTAATGCCTTTTATATCTCAGATGAGATCCCTTACTGGGAGACGTGGAAAGAAGAATTCTGGCCCGAATACCTTTTGGGCGCAAAAATGGCGTCACTTTTCGCTACTCACTCGCCACTGCAGTTGCTATCAGATTACGAGCGGTCGATCGGCGGTGCAAGGCTTAACGGTGATAAATGTCATTCAATGGGAAACTCGAGTGGACTGGTCGAGTGATATGAAATGAAATTAAGAGGCCAGAGAGAAGCCGACGGACAGAATTATAGGCATCCCAAGCCGGTGGCAAGCCCCTCCAGCGGGGGCGAAAAGAAACACGAACCAGCGGCCCTCGACGAGGACAGCCACTGGATGATCGGCCTTGAAATCAGGGCCCACAGGTAGTGGATGGATCGTTTGAACGAAGGGACCATTCTGGCTAATGTCCCTCGAGCCAAGAGCTCGCAGCGATTGAGCTCATAATTGACTTCGTTGACCAGTTCAATCCTGCGGCTCTTTCTCCCAGTCCCTGGGGCATAAGCTATAACCTATGAGGATCTTTTTAGACTAGGAGCCACTTGTCAATGTGCTAACCGATTGGCTGAATACGTTGTTTACTGCGTTCCCAAGAATCGGTAGTGCAGCAATGGCGGCCAAGGCTATAAACACAAGCAAGAGCGCGTATTCGACGAGATCTTGGCCCTCTTCTTCGTGAATAAGTCTAGGAACTAATTCTTTCATAGCTTCACTCCTTATTCTTTTGGTAGTCATATTTCAGTCACCTTATATCCGAGTATGGACCTTAGGGTCACGGCGTGACGTGCCCCTGCGAGGCCTGCTTCCAATGCTGGATTTGAATGTCCCCGTTGCGGAGCGCTCCACCCTCGGGGGTGCCGCCGGAAATCGAGATGGTGAAGGCGTCGCTCGATCCCGAGCCGTTGTCCGTGACGTTGACGGTGTAGGTGCAGGGCGCCTTGTTACGCGTGCACGTACCGGTAAACGCAGCGGTTTTGCCGTCGATGACGAAGCCAGTAACCATCACGCTGTGGAGGACGGCCCCGGTGGCGTGGTTTACGCAATCCAACGCGCCCGATAGGGCTCCCGTCGTAACTCGCCGCACACCGAAGTTAAACGTGCTGAAGCCGCCCGCGATATTCGTGGCGCCGGAGCCGCTGGCCTGGCCCACGTCAACGATCTTGGCCACAAAGGCCGTCGCTTGGTTGTCCCCCAGGTGCTCCGTCTGGAAGGCCCCCGACGTGGTCGGAAAGCCGGCATTGCCATATCCGCCTCCGCCGGTAAGCCCTACCACATAGGCATTTCCAGCCGGGTCCACGGCGATGCCAGCGCCGTCGTCAAAATCGCCTTTTCCGAAGTAGCTCGAATAGACCAGACCCGTGCCGGCTGGGTTCACTCGGGTGACGAAAGCGTCTCCTATGTCGCAGCAATCGGGCGCTCCGCCGAATTCAGGCTGGAAGGCATTAACCGTGGGGAAACTATAATTGGTCGTTCCCCCGATCACGAACGCGGTGCCGGCATGGTCCACGGCAATGGCGTGCCCCTCGTCGCCCTCGACGCCGCTCCCGAACAATGCGGAGTAAACAAGCGAAGCGGCCCCATATTGGGTGGGGTCGACCTTGGCCACGAAGGCTTCGCCACGAGCCGAGAAGGCCCCCGGAGTCGTGGGGAAATCACGCGAGAAGCTGCCACCTGCCACGTAAGCGTTGCCAGCATCATCCACAGCGAGCACGCTACAGGTAGGTCGAGTACAGCAGCGAAGCGGGGCCTTCCTGAGTGGGGTCGAACTTCGCTACGAAAACGTCGGTGTCACCCGCATTGCTGGTCTGGTAGGCGCCTTGGGTGATCGGAAAATCGGTCGACGCGGTGTTGCCCGCCACATAGATATTGCCGGAGAGGTCCACAGCAATCCCAGCGCCATCAGAGCCCGAGTAAGAGGGGGTCTCCCCTCCGAAATAGGTAGAATAAACAAGCCCGCTGCCGGCCGCATTCAGCTTGGTAACAAAGGCCTTGGATGCCGCTCCGTTGAGTGCTCTTTGGAAGGCTCCAGCGCTTGTCGGGAAGTCATTCGACCATGTGCTGCCCGTCACATAGGCGTTCCCGGCAGCGTCCACGGCAATAGATGTCCCATTTTCCCCACTATTATCCCGGCCTCCGCCGAGGTAGGTGGAATACACCAGCCCGGACCCCGTGGGATTCAACTTGGTCACGAAGGCGCGGGAACAAGGATAGCTGTACTGGTTGTTGTAGCCGTAGTAACAGGTCCCTCGGTGGGTCGTTTGGTAACCTCCCTGAGTAGTTGGAAGGCCCGCACTCGCGGAGCCCGTGAAATAAGCGTTGCCGCGTCCATCCACGGCTATGTCCACGATGTAATCGGCGCTGAAGAAGGTCGAGTAGACAAGCCCGGTACCCGTGGGATTCAGTTTCGTGACAAACGGGCGCGAAGCCGGGGCAGTCTGGAACGCTCCAGAAGTTGTCGGGAAGTCGGAGGAGTCAGTTTGGCCGATTACGTATGCATTTCCTGCCGCGTCCACGGCGATATTGTCAGCCCCGTCGGAGAAGCTGCTGCCCCCTAGTAAAGTGGAGTAAGCGAGCAGCACGGGGTCAATGACCAATGGCTTGGTCGGATCATACGCTGAAACTTGGAAACCAACGTGATTGGCCGCTTCCAGGACGTACCCACCTGCGATTTCCTGGCGGACGCCACTGGCCTCCTGGTAGATGAACGGCTTGCGCAGGCGGACCTCCCTGGCAGCCGTGTGCAGCACCAGGTCGCCCCCCTCGTCAATCTCAAGGGCCGAACGATCATTCGCCTCTACCAAGCCCTCAAAACCCAGCTTGACGGCTTTGGGATCGGCGCCGGGCCGGACGATGAAATCGGTCTCAAGGTCACGCTGATTACCGTAAAAGACAAGGTCAATGCCGGCGTAGATGTCCTGATACTTCACCCTGGCATACATCGGCACGTTGGTCCGCCACTTCCTCGGTTCGCTGCCGATGAAGTAGTTAGCCTTGCCGGACAGCTCGTCCTCCCCGGAGATTTTCGGCGCTGGGTTCGCGCCCAGGAGTTTCATCCGCAGGACGGCCGAGGCGTGGGAATTGGAATTTTGGATTTTAGATTTTGGATTTTGGACGTTGGACATTCGAGGTTCAACTTGTGACATTCGACTTGGGTGGGACAACACCAGGACAGCTTCTTCACGCGTCAGAAACAAGGTATAGTCGCTGCCGCGGGAAAGGAATTTCACTTGTGGGCTCGCTTGGCCTCGGTTGGCCTCAAAAGTCAGGGGCACTTTGCCATAGCTTTCCATAGGCTTCGCTTGGGTTGCGCCCTCTAAGACGGAAGGGCTGGTAAGGGCATGGTTGGATACTGAGTTGTCGGGGGCGGCAATAAGGATTAAAAGCCCGACGGCCACGAGGGGGACCCGGATAAGAACTCTGGGGAATCGGGTCAAAAGCTCGGCGGTTTGCATGGTTGCCTCAATCTTCTGAAACATTCAGTGGGGATAAGTACAGCTACGCAGAAAGCAGCCCATTTCAGGTCGACCCTGGCGCAGGTCTTCTCAGCCTGGAAAACACGGTTCCCCAGCAGTGTGGAGAAAAACTTTTCAGCCGACGAATCGAAATCCATCCAGCCTTCATGTCCCAGTCCCCAGCTTCAAATTGCAGGTCCCTGCAACCCGTGACGTTACACGAAAGAAATGATTATCCAGGCGTAGATGAGTTGGTGCGGGTGACTTTCAAGGAGGTGAGGATTTTATCTGGTCTCAGCCATCAAGGTCCCTCTGGCCCGGGCGGCAAAGCAGGCACAAGCGTGGTTAGAATAATTGAGATTACGACAGCTA
>QHZQ01000373.1:0-4314 GCA_003224725.1 Acidobacteriota bacterium
ATCGGCTGGCACATTGCCGCTGGAGGAACGGAACGCGGATTGTTTTATGGAGACCGCATGTCGTTCATCATGGCGCGTCCCGAAAAGTCACCCAACACGGTAGTCGCACAGGAAGACAAGCCTGGCAGCCGGTATGGGATTTATCAGGGGAGTATCAAGACCGAGGCCTACGATCAACCCGACCATATGGAAAAGCTGCCGGAACCCTTGCGTGTGGCCAGCGGTCACGGAGGATCACATACCTTTATCACCCATGAATTCATCAGTGCCATTGTGGAGGATCGTCATCCTCTAGTTAACGTCTGGGAAGCTATCGCTTACACCATGCCCGGCGTTATCGCCCATCAGTCAGCCCTTCGCGGTGGCGAACTGCTGAAGATCAAGGATTATGGCAAGGCGCCCGGTTCGACGTAGTTTCAAGCTACCCGTGACTAGGTGCGTTAACTCTGGAAGCCTGGCGCCTAAAAACCATGGAAACTCTCATCCCAGATCTGCGTTATGGCCTGCGAATGCTGGTCAAGAGTCCGGGTTTCACGTTCGTCGCGGTGATCTCGTTGGGTATTAGCATCGGGGCTAACACCGCGATTTTCAGTTTGGTAGATGCTCTGCTGCTGCGGCAACCTCCCGTTGAAGACCCCGATCGACTGGTCGGGATCTATACCTTCAACAGTCGCCCCCCTTATGGCAATCCTTACTCCTGGACTTTCTTTGGAGATTATCTTTATTACCGGGATCACAACGATGTCTTTTCAGGGCTCATCGCCTTTGCCCAATACAGAGAAGTGCCCATGCGGGTGCGTGATCAAGTGGAATTCGTCCGGGCAGAAGTAGTTTCTGGGAATTACTTCTCCGTTCTAGGTGCGAAAGCCTTTCTGGGTCGCACTTTTCTTCCTGAGGAAGACCAGACCCTAGGCACTCATCCGGTGGCTGTGGTGAGCTATAAGCTCTGGCAAGGGCGCTTCGGTTCCGATCCTAATCTGGTTGGTAAACAACTCATACTCAACGGCCATACCTTCAGCATCGTGGGAATTGCTCCCAAAGGTTTCAATGGTATGAGCTTGTACTGGTCTCCGGAGATCTGGGTTCCGGTCATGATGCATGCGCAGGTTATGCCGACGCGGAGAAAAATTAGGTCTTTAGACGACCGCGAATTTTACATGTACCTGCAGACGTTCATGGTGATGGGGCGTCTCAAGCCAGAGGTCCCTCTGGAGCAGGCTCAGGCGGCGATGAAGGTCCTGGCTCGACAACTCGAGCAAGCCTATCCCAAGACCAACAAAGGGTTGAGTGTGGCTGTCTTTCCCGAAAAGGAGGCTAGACTTGGGCCCAGTTGGCGACAAAAGATCATCCACACTGTTGGGATTCTGATGGTGCTGGTGGGGTTGGTGTTGCTCATGGCCTGCGCCAATGTGGCCATCCTACAGCTTACGCGGGCTCGGGTCCGGCAGAGAGAGGTCGCAGTTCGCGTAGCGCTGGGTGCTGGCCGAGGCCGGCTGGTCCGGCAGTTGCTAACCGAGAGCTTGCTGCTCTCATTGCTCAGCGCGCTGGCTGGCCTGCTGGTAGCGGAGTGGATGATGACCATTCTGCTCAGCTTTGAGCGTCCCTTTCAGATTTCGGTGACGGCTGATCTAGGTCTGCATGGTCGAGTGCTCGGTTTCACCATGCTGCTTTCACTTTTCACGGCAGTCCTCTTCGGATTGGTCCCAGCGCTTCGGGCCTCCAGGCCGGACTTGGTGAAGGAACTCAAGGAAGGCGGGGCCTCCAGCGGCTATCGCAAGTCGCTCGGACGTAATGGACTGGTGATCCTGCAGGTTTCGCTCTCTCTCGTTCTGCTTGTTGGCGCCGGCCTTTTCATAAGAGACATACAGAAAGTCTGGACCATCAATCCCGGTTTTAATGCGGATAATGTCTTGCTCTTATCATTTCATCTCTATCCTCTGGGATATTCTGAGGCTAAGGGCCTCCGGTTCTATCAGCAACTCGCAGAACAGGTCAAGATGCTTCCTGGCGTGGTGTCTGCGAGCTGGGCCGCCGACGTTCTCCCCAGCCTCAGATGGATGCCGACCACGGTGGTTCGGAAAGGGCAGGACTTTGGCCAAGAAGAAAAAATTGTGGTAGTTTGCAACTATGTCTTCCCAGGATATTTCGGGCTGATGGGTATCCCGCTGTCACAGGGTCGTGATTTTAGCACCCAGGATGATAAGCGCGCCTCCCGAGTAATGATCATCAATGAGACTGCGGCGCTGCGATTCTGGCCCGGAGAAAATCCGTTGGGGAAGAGGTTAACATTCGATGAAGACAAACTGGATTATGAGGTGGTCGGGGTGTCGCGGGATGCTAAGTACAGGGAGTTGTGGGAGAATCCCAGGCCATACCTTTTTTTTCCATTCGGTCAGAATTATGCGCCAGAAGCCACCTTGCATGTGAAGACCGCCATAAGTCCTTTGAGCCTGGTGGGAGCTGTGAGGCGCGAAGTGCAAAGGCTAGACAAGGACGTGCCTATCCATGAAGTCATGACACTAGAGGACCATCTTCGCATTCAATCATCGCAGCCCCGGATGAACGCTATTCTTTCAGGAATGCTTGGTGTGGTGGCGCTGACTTTAGCGACGGTCGGGATCTATGGCATTGTGGCCTATTCGGTGGCCCAACGAACTCGAGAATTCGGTATCCGCATGGCTCTGGGGGCCAAATCCGAAGATGTGCTCAAGCTGGTGGTGAAGCAAGGCATGGAGCTTGTGCTGATCGGCATGGGCATTGGCTTACCGGCAAGCCTTGTCTTGTGCCGTTTGGTTGCGGATCAGCTTCACGGGATCGCAGCTACCGACACTGTGACCCTTGTGTCTGTTCCCTTCCTGCTGAGTGGCGTGGCATTGCTGGCCTGCTACATCCCTGCCCGCCGGGCGACGAAGGTTGATCCGATCGTGACGCTACGATACGAATAGGCTGCGCCGTGAGTAAAGCCGAAGCATCGAACACATACTCACTCATGGGCAGCCTAGCGGCGCCGCTCACGAATTAACTGGCGCACCAGGGATCGTCGCTTCGGGCCCCGGCTTCTCACCAGCGCTTGCGCTCGCCTAAGAGCCTGAGCACGCGTTAGGATGCGCACTTCGCCATCCACCATGCGAAGAATTACTTCGTCTCCAACTTCAATCCCCAACGCACGCCGGTAACTCAGCGTAGCATCCGCAAAATTCCCTTTTCCGCGATTGAGATAAAAACGATTGAGCTGGTTGTCCATGCAGACGTAAAAGTCCAGGTGTCCATCGCATTCACATCTGCCGCGTCGATCCCCATGCCTGCCTCGACTTCTCCATTGTCACCGTAGCCCGCACCGGATTCGTAGGTCACATCCCGGAACGTACCATTTCGATTGCTCAGATAGAGAAAGTTGCGCATGCCGTCATTGGCGATGAGCAAGTCTGTCCACCCGTCGCCGTCAAAATCGGCCAAGACAAGGCCGAGACTCTTGCCGTCGTGATTGACTAAGCCGGCTTTCTGCGTCCAATCGGTAAACGTGCTGTCGCCGTTGTTACGGTAAAGGTGCATACTCGAACCAGCGAAGCGAAAAGGGTCGCAGTAAACTCGGACTCCCTCCTCGCGACGACCGCAATAGGTCGTGATTCCAATCATATTTCAGGTAATTCGTCACCAACAAATCCAATCGGCCGGCGTGATCGAAATCAAACCATCCTGCCGCCGTCGCCCAGTTATCCTCGTTTGCGACACAAGCAGTTGCAGTAACGTCGGTGAACGTACCGTCGCCATTGTTGTGATAGAGCACCGAGCGGCCATATCCAGTCATGTAAGTGTCGGGATACCCCTCGTTGTCATAATCACCGGCAGCAACGCCGAAATAGAATCCGCCGTAGCGGTGCAACATGGTGCCACATGGTGTATTATAGTTCTGCTATGGCGACAACAGAAAAGGTAGTTAGACAGAGTGTATCTCTTCCCTCTCGAATCGCAAGACACATACGCGCCCTGGCAAAGAGTCGGAAGACCAGCGCGAATCGTGTTCTCGTTGATTTGATCGAAGCTGGGCTCCACTCTAAAGAGGCTGAAAAGCAGCGCTTTTTCGCGTTGGCGAATCGCCTTTCGGAATCAACCGACTCGAACGAGCGACAGCAAATCAAAAAGGAACTTGCCCGCATGACCTTTGGTGAGTGATGCCCAAGATCCAGTGGACGAATCTTCCGGCCGGTTCGGTGAGTCCTTGCAGGCCGCGCACCGAATTCGCCGCTGGAGTGTCGCTGGCAGTTGTGAGAGATGGAACTGCAGAAAGCCAATCGCTTCTTTCTGGCTTGAAGC
>QHZQ01000373.1:4352-7340 GCA_003224725.1 Acidobacteriota bacterium
CGCTGTTCGGCCTCGCGTTGTCCTTGCTCTTTTTGTCTTTGCTGGCAGGCTTGTCGCTTCGCGAATAGTGGCGATGAAAGTTCAGCCTTGGGATGGGCCGGCTGCCACGGTCCGGATGCGTTGAGCCCTCCAAGCTCTTACGGTTGGCCGCATACTGTATTAACTGTTTCGTGCTATTCTCGCTATCTTAGCAAGTTGTCCTAACACCCTCGAAAGCCAGAGGCCCATTCATGACATCGAGTGCCAGACGGATTCTGTCCCTTTTGTTATTCATAATGTTACCGACAGCTTTCCCGGCCCCGCCGCAAGCGCTTCACCCCATTTCAACTGAAGCGCAAGCAGGTCGCGCCCTATTCCAGAGGTCATGCTCCGGTTGCCACGGAGATAATGCCAGGGGTGGCCGTGGCCCTGACCTGACGAGCGGAAAATGGCGTTGGGGAGGCTCTGACTCCGATATCGTACGGAACATTGTCCAGGGCATTGCTGGGACACAGATGCCTCCTTTTCCCATGCCGGTCGAGGAAGCACGTTCTATTCTGGCCTTCTTGCGCTTTCAGAGCAGTGTTTCCGATGAACCGATCAAAGGAGACCCTCAAAAAGGTCGTTCCCTGTTTTTTGCAACCGCACAGTGCAGCCATTGTCACATGGTGGGGGGCAGCGGAGGGCGACTGGGGCCCGATCTCAGCAACATCAAGGATAGAAAGAAAGTCGCGGATTTACGCAAGGACATGACGAAGCCCAACGACACTCTGCGGGAAGGATTTGAAACCGTTGAGGTGGAGTTCCGCAATGGAAAAGTGGCTCGCGGTGTTGCCAAGAACATGGACACGTTTTCCATCCAAATGATGGACCCACAGGAAAAACTACACTTGCTTTTGAGAAACGATTTGAAGCGGGTGACACGCCTGCATCAATCCTTGATGCCACCCACAAAAACCGAGGCTTCCGGAGTTGAGAATCTCATCGCGTTCCTGCTGAAAGGCTCTCCAGATGACGGTCCTGGAATCTGGAAGCCCAGCCCTGATTTCAATGTGAGTTTCGAGCGGCTGAAACATGCAGCCCGAGAGCCCCACAACTGGCTGACTTACTGGGGAGATTTTCGTGGAACGCATTACAGCGGGCTAGACTCAATCACGCCAGCCAACGTCAAATCTTTGAAAAGCGAGTGGGCTTTCCAGTATGGCGGGTCCAACGTCGAAGCCACCCCGATTGTCGTGGATGGTTTGATGTTTGTGACCGGCCCTTTAAACAACGCAGCAGCCCTGGATGCCCGTACGGGCCGCCCTGTCTGGCGTTACAACCGCCGGTTGCCGGATGGGGTTCACAGTCAGTGCACGGTCATGACCAACCGCGGCTTTGGGATACTGGGAGACCGTCTCTATATGGCCACATTGGACACGCATCTGATGGCCCTCGATGCTAAGACTGGAAATGTGATCTGGGATGTGATTGTGGATGACTATCAGAAAGGTTTTTCAATCACGCACGCACCACTTGCCATTGACGGAAAGATCATCGTCGGCATCACTTCAGGAGAATGCGCCCTGACCGGTTTTGTGGATGCCTACGCCGCCGCCACCGGAGCCCGGCTTTGGAGGTTCCATTCCATTCCGCAAAAAGGAGATCCTGCGCGCGCAACCTGGGCGGGCGATTCAGCGGATTATGGCGGTAGTCCAACCTGGATGACAGGCACCTACGATGTCGAAACCGATACCCTCTTTTGGCCTACGGGGAACCCTGGTCCTGATTACGACGGCTCGGTTCGGGCTGGAGATAATCTCTATAGTTGCAGTGTCCTGGCCTTGGACCCCAATAACGGGAAGTTAAAGTGGTACTTTCAATTCACACCCCATGATGTTCATGACTGGGATGCAAACGAAACCCCGGTTTTGATCGATGCTCCATTCAAAGGCAAACCCAGGAAGCTTCTAATCCAGGCTAACCGCAACGGCTTTTACTATGTCCTGGACCGCCTGACGGGCGAATTTCTGCTGGGGAAGGCCTTTGGTAATCAAACCTGGGCCGAAGGATTGGATGCCAAGGGGCGGCCGATCGTCAAACCCAACACGGACCCGACGCCCGAGGGAAATTATGTCTGTCCGGATGCTTCAGGAAATACCAACTGGTCTTCTCCCTCCTACGATCCGAAGACTGGATTGTTTTATGTTGCGGTGATGGAAGCCTGCGCGACGTATACAAGCGAAACCAAACCACCCCGTCCGGGCGAGGCCTATACCGGAGGGGATGCTCAAGTAGACCCCAAAGTTGGCACGCCAGGGGCGATTCGCGCGCTGGACCCATTAACAGGAAATAAGGTGTGGAACTTTAACATTCACCTGGGTTCCGCCTCAGCCGGGGTTTTAAGCACAGCCGGAGGGGTGGTTTTCGCCGCCTCCAATGATGGAAACCTGATCGCTCTGGATGCCCGTACCGGAAGGGAACTGTGGCACTACCAGACAGGCGCTCAGATTCAGTCTTCGCCCATTGCCTATAAGGTCGGTGGGAGACAGATGATTGCCATCTCGACATCGTCGTCGCTAGTGACGTTTGCCTTGCCGTGATGTCGTATAGTCAAAAAAATCGAACAGATTAACATAGCATAGTTTACGGCCCGACTCTTTCACCTCAAATTAAATGCAGCTACTGTGCTGCTGCAAGTATTATTTAGGGCGATAAACGCTTGAATTCAAACCACCGCTGTGCGATTACTACGGCTTCAATATCTGGAGCAGTGGCCAGCAACGGCACCATAGCCATGTATGGGATACACCTCAAGCGTCCCTGGAACGAGCTCTCGGCGCACTTTGCCACAGATGTTCTTCTTTAGGCTTTCGGTCAAGTTCTGCTTGCCGAGGGTCACTCCACCCTGATCGTGATAGAACTCCACATCGTCGATGAAGAACGTGCCTGCCAGCAGGACGGCCGAAGCGCCAGCAGCCACGACGCGGCCGGGCTCTTCACCCAGCGCAGCGCCCACGACTTGTTCCC
>QHZQ01000374.1 GCA_003224725.1 Acidobacteriota bacterium
CCTCCTGGGCCAGGGCGTTTCCTACCCCGAGAGACCGGCCCATGACCCGATCGTTCAGATGTGGAGTCTGGAAGTCGAGCGGGAACTTCCCGGCAATTTTGCAATCAACATTGGTTATGTGGGCAACCATGGCACTCACCTTTTCGGGGAGGCATATAGGCAGAATAACTATTTTCACACAGAAGATAGGCTGAGGTACCGCACAGCGCTCAGTGCACAGATCCCAATCACTGATGTCTATTCGGGACAGACGGCTGCCAAGCTGCAGGAGGTTTTTGGTAGCTCAACGCTCTCAAGAGGCCAGCTCCTCTCCACCTTCCCTTTTTACCCAGGGGGTGTTTCTTCAAAAATGTACGATGGCCAAAGCATCTATCATGGCCTGAATCTCAGGGTTCAGAAGAGGTATTCCCATGGGTTGGACTTTATTGCTGCCTACACCTGGTCTAAGAAAATCACCAACGCCAGTATCACCAATCTGGCGGGCTTCCTGGTCAATCCCGTGGCTTACGCGCGTAATGGATATATCGGCGGACGAGCTGGAGCCGTGGGACTTGGAAATGGCGGCGACTACCAGGATCCAGATCATAGAAACGAGCGGGCCATTGCCTTCGACGATATCCCTCACATGTTCAATCTGAAGGCGACTTATGAATTCCCATGGGGGAAAGGGAAGCCTTTCCTGAACAGAGGCGGAGCCTTGAACGCCATCTTGGGGGGATGGAAGCTGTCGGGAAATTTCAATACCACGTCTGGCGTGCCGCTTAACATAAGCTGTCCTGGAAATGCCTTGACCAGCCGGTGCAATCTGATCGGTGATCCGAAATTCTCGGGAGATCGCACCAAAGCCGAGCGCATCCAGCAATGGATTAATCCCGCGGGTTTCGAACCTCCCTTTGGCAGCGACGAATCTTACTGGAACAATCCCGATCCCAACGACGACCGCAACTGGCGTTTTGGCACGGCCGGGGCTCGCCTGTCAAGCGTGCGTAGTCCCGGTTTCTGGAACCTGGATACAGCCCTCGCCAAGCAGGTTCGGATTCGAGAAAACGTCGGGTTCGAGCTCCGCTGGGATGTCTACAATGCACTCAATCACATGAATCTGGGTGTGCCAAACACTTACTTTTGCTTGCCTCCCGGACCAGATGGTTCCCAGAACTCTGTTCGGTACGCGGGATGCTCGTTCGGTCTGATCTCCGACATCCAGAACGACCCGCGAAGAATGCAGTTTGGTTTGAAGTTTTATTGGTAGGCCGTCGAAATGATCGCTGTTATTTTTAAGGGGCAGGAAAGTTTGTTTTCCCGCCCTTTTGTCTCTCCAAGCTCTTTAACAACAAATTGCAAGAGAGTCATTCATGCCGCTGGCGGCGGCACCCCCAAGGATGCACATTCCCCTCCACCGGAGGGGCGCAGGGGTGGGTTGTCGCGAACCGGACGACCCACCCCGAAGGCTGCGCCTTCTGCCTCTCCCGAGAGGGGATTTTCACGGGAGTCTCCGCATCCATGCACACCGAATGCTTCAGATCACCACGAACGATGAAAATTATTGCCCTCCACTGGAGGGCTGCTGTGAAAAAATTGGGAGGGCGAGCCTCCTGGCGAGCCATCGCCCCAGCAAGCCCTTGCTCCATGAGGCTCGGCGGGAGCCTCGCCCTCCCGATCTCCGCCGGTTCTTAATTTTTTCACAGCTTCAGGGGTGCAGGGGGTGGGTTGTCCCCAACGGGAAGGACTCCGCACGGAACTTGGTCCAGCCACGCTGAGCGCTCATCATGGCCTCCATGAGATCGCTGATTCAGCGTATGCTTTTGTTCGCGACGTGGTATAAGGAGATAAACAATGCAAATCGACCGAATCCTATCAGGATTTGTGCTGGCCGGGGTTCTAGCGGCGGCGACGCCGCCGGGGCCGCCGATGAAGCAGTTCCTAAACCCCGAGGGTGTTCCCAAGCCAACTGGATGGACCCAAGTGGTGAGCTCTCGACCGGGACGAATGATCTTCGTTTCAGGCCAGGGCGGCGCCTCCACCGATGGCCGGTTGCCGGAGGATTTTGCTTCTCAGGCCAGGAACACGTTTGAAAATATACGTCGTTGCCTAACCGCGGCGGGCGCCAAATTTGAGGATATCGTCAAGATCAACTATTACCTGACCGACCTGGCAAACACGGCCGAACTGCGTCGCGTTCGTGCAGATTATGTGAATCAGTCGGCGCCGCCCGCCTCGACGTTGGTCCAGGCTGGCCTTGTAGGAAAGGGAATGTTGTTGGAGGTCGAGGCCATCGCCATGGTTCGCGAATAATTTTGACGGTCAGGCACCCGGTGAGGGATTGCGCTCAGTTAATACTCTGCCGGGTACCTGTTTGGGTAGCCACGATTGACGCGACTTCTGCATCAATCGTGGATCTCCGTGTGACTAGAACCCACGATAAACGCAACTGCCCGTTTATCGTGGCTACCAAGGCCGTAAGATCAAACGAGAACAAAATCCCCGTTTCATAGCGCCTAACCAAGGAAACTGACCCTTGATATCCTGGCACATCGTGCTCATGCTCATACTCGTCCTCGAAATCCAAAGGCCGAGCACGAGAACGAGAACGATTCCATAAATGAGCCAACTTCCCTGCAAGATCAAAAGGAGTGAAATGAGGACCGAAGCTAAGAAGATGAATGTGACTGATAACTCTCCCGATCTTGTCAGCCGCCGAAAATTCGCCAGGCGAGCCCTCACCAGCGCTGCTGGCAGTATGGGATTGCTCGGATTGCATTCAAATCTTTTGCCGGAGGTTTCCGCTATGGGACCCGGTGCGCCAATTGCCAGTACACCGGTGAAAAGCATCACAGTTGAAAGAGTAGAAGCCTTCAAAGTCGTGGTACCCATGAAACGCGGAGCTGTCCTTAGCGAGAACTATGAACGTGTGCCGGAGATCCGCGCCTCCTGGGATTTCGATACCATCCCCAAATACATCATTCGGCTCCACACTGCCAACGGCCTGGTTGGTCTTGGTGAGACGGCTCGCGGCGCAGCGGACAGAGCCCTGGCCACAAACAGCCAATTTCTGACGGGTCGAAATATCATGACCCTTGATTTTTCAGATCCTTCTTTAAGCTTGCCGCAGGCAGCAACTTCTGAAGGATTCGAAATCGCCATATATGACCTGATGGGCAAAACCTTGGGTGTTCCAATCCACATCTTGCTGGGAGGGCGGTTTCAGGACAAGGTTTCTGTTACTTATTGGACCGGGCAGCGCAATGAGACTGATCTGGTCAATATTGCACGAAAGGCAACAGAACTGGGTTTCAAACATCTCAAATTCAAAGCGCAGAAATATGATCCGGTGGTAGAGCTGGTTCGGGCCGTGGACAAGGCCGCGCCAGATCTGGAGCTGGGAGTTGATTTCAACTCTTCTTATCCCGATCTGGCCAGCTTTCTTCCGGTTGCCAAGCGACTGGAAGGCTTCAGATTGTCCTACGAAGATCCACTTCCCAGAAGGATCGATTGGTTCCGGGAGTTGCGCCAGCGCGTCGCTATTCCTTTGGCTTTGACCCCAGACAGCGTTACGGACGTGATGCAGGCCATCCGCGAAGAAGCCTGCGATATCTTCAATCTTGGCTTCACGATGCGCGACTTCGTGCGAGTCGCTTTCCTGGCCGAGGCAGCGGGCCTTCCAGTTTGGCACGGCTCGGGCGTCGAACTGGGAATCCGTGACATCTCATTTATTCACGCGGCTGCTGCGACACGCAGTTGTACATTCCCTTCGGATACCATCTGCTTTCTTCGCCAGAGTGACCTGTTAGCTAAACCATTTACGATCGTGAATGGATTTATCGAGGTTCCTCGCGGACCCGGACTGGGAGTCGAACTGGACGAAGACGCCGTGCGCCATTATCAAGTGAAGTAAGATTACAGTTTTCGAGACGAACTCAAAACGGGTGTGCGACAAGTTTGCGGGTGAGTTGGACTCAAAACAGGAGCCTCAGCGAGGCGAAATGTTTATACAAGATGTCGGCGATGCGAGACGGCATCAAGCTTTCGGTGGACCTGCTCCTCCCCGACGCCGCGGGACGCTTTCCCGCCATCATCCTCAGCCTCAGCCCAGCTAACCAATGAAAATGAGGAACAAGGATAAGAATCGGCCTCATTGGGGCCCCCAACAAGGAACCCATCAACCTTCGCTCCACG
>QHZQ01000375.1:0-1445 GCA_003224725.1 Acidobacteriota bacterium
TCTTATTAGCCAATTGAAATGGAAAGTTGATCCGCCCGATGTTGGCACCAAACATCAAACAGTTTTCTTTATGGGTCAGTCGCGGAGAATGCAGAAAGGCAGAGTCATCGACCCTACCACTCATCAGTACAGCCGCCGGGGTCGGCGCTCGGGTCGCTCTCCAGCCTTACCTCATCCTCGACCCAGGCAACTCAATTCTATCATTAGCGGAATCACTTGTTGTATGATCCCATCAACCCAATGCAGTTCAATCCTGGGGTTCTAACATTTCAACTGGTTCAAATCGGCGGCAGGGCAAGGAGGGGTTACGCGCAAGCTTCGGATCGGAGTCATCGACCTTGTGACCAAAGGTCCCACTCACGCATTGTACGCACGTGTCATGTATGCCAATCTCGCCAGCATAATGCCTCAAGTTATAGCTGTGTGGTGCGAGGAAGAGGGACATGAGGTAACGTTCATCTGCTATACCGGGTTTGAGAATCTAGTCGACGAGTTTCACGGAGGCGGGGCAACTGGCATATGCGCTGAGCAACCTATTTCGCTCAAGAGGTGCTGTCACAGCCCTCGGTGGCCCCCATACCCGCAGGACGCAGGCCAGTACTTCGACTATGTCTTGGGCTTCACCGACAAGACGGTAATCCGCCAGGTCTTGCAGGACTGCCAAGCAGCAACCTACGAGCCTTCCCGGGGTACGTGAGCGCTGGAAGTTCATTGAGCTGACTCTCCAAAAAGCACTCTTAATCAAGATCGTCCCGATGCTCGGCAGCCTGGGCTGTCCGTACACCTGCAGTTTTTGTATCGATTCGGTCGTGCCCTATCAGCGACTAGAATTGGACGTGATCAAGAAAGACCTGCGGTTCCCCGGACAATAAATTTTCAAAAAAAAGTGGCGGCCCACCGTCGTGTCGATTTCGCGCGTCGAGAATCGACGTGCGGGTGGAGGTTCGAAAATGACGAGCGCTGCATTGGTAGTGGATGTGAGCCGGGACTGGGCGATTGCCTGCGATGTGCAGCAGCGGTTTATGCACGGTGATCCAGTCGAGAGTCTCCCAGGGATCAAAGTCATCCGCATCCCAGACTTCGACTTGATCCTGGCCAAACCAGAAAGTTCGGGTTGGGGCCATCGACTCGAATCGAGCTTGAGCCTGGGTCAGTAGTTGCGGGAGGTTAGCTTTCAAGCGGACCACCACATACAGTCCCAGTTCATTGGCCAGATGCAAAAAGGGGGCTGTGGCATAGACCATCGGCCACCACATAGTCGGCAAAACGACGACCCAAGCGGTCCACGGCTCGCCGCAACAACCGCTGGCTGGCAGCCTGCTCACTGTCGTCGGGCCCATAAGGTTCGACATCGAACGGCAGCTACAAGCCTGCTCCCACCACGCTGATCAAGCTCAGATGATGCAGATAGCCCACCACCTGCTGTTTTTCATTCTGGACGGGGT
>QHZQ01000375.1:1568-5873 GCA_003224725.1 Acidobacteriota bacterium
GTTTCCAAAGCGCCGGGAAACAACCAGGGCGGAGCGAGCCGGCGAATGCACCAGGCATTCGATGGCATGGAACGAAGGTTTGCGCAAGACAATGCCGATCAGTTGCGCCCACAGCAGAATGTGGGCAGGAATCTGAGGCTGGCGACGGCCGTCCCCCGGAGCCTGCAAGTAACTCCGGAGCAGAATTTGAGAATGCAACATCTTTCTTGAAAAAAAGAAAATAGAAGGTGTTCTCAAGGGGAAACCAAAAGTCTCGCTCTCAGCGCCGGGGGCTGGAATTCGGCTGGCCGTACAAGCAAAGTTCCGAAATGGCTGCGGGCTTCACGGGTTTGGAGGTGAGTGCGGCAGGTTTCACAAGGGTCGACTCACAGCACCCGCCGAAGTGTGGCCCCGACCGACTGCCGCAGATGTCCCTCCCCTCGAGCTACTTGGTGCCGACAAAGTTCACAGTTCGGTCAAATTTGTGTCAAGGACCAGACTGCCCTCACCCAGGGAGCTTTCTCAAAGCTCCCATGCCTCTCCCGTGGGGAGAGGGTGGCCGAAGCGACGGCGGTCGCGGAGGACGGGTGAGGGGTCAGTTGCCAACAGAACCGCACTTCTTGGCGGTCTAAGGTTGCTCGCTACTCCTATTCTCGCTTCTTGATACTCTGGTTAAAAATCCGAGTCAGCCTCTTCCACCTCTCCTTTTCCAGTAAAGCCGCTCTTTCATCTTGTTTTCGCTTGACATAATGAAACTCTCTCTGCAGTTTGTGATAACTCTGGAAGCGCTGAGGATCAAGGGATCGCCGCTCTAAAGCTTCCCTTACAGCACAGTCGGGTTCATGGTCGTGTTGACAATTTCGGAAGCGACATTTCTTCGCCAGAGCTTCGACATCCTCGAAGCTCTCTTTCAATCCTTCACCTCCGCTCCAGAGTTGAAACTCTCGCATGCCAGGGGTGTCGATAATCAATCCACCAGAGGGTAATGGAATCAATTGACGGTGAGAGGTCGTATGCTTTCCTCGCCCTAAACCCTTTCGAATTTCCCGTACCTTTTGTCGTTCAGAGCCAAGCAGGAGATTGGTGATGGTCGACTTTCCCACTCCCGACGAACCCAGTAACGCTCCTGTCCTTCCTCTTTCGAGAATGGCCGTCAAAGCTTCCGTTCCTTGTTTATTGAGGGCGCTTATGACCAGCAGCTGAACCCCAAAGGCGACGGATTCGACCTCACGAACTTTCTGGTTGATATCATCACATATGTCCGCCTTGTTGAGCACAATGACAGGACTTGCGCCGCTCTCCCAGACTACGCTGAGATAACGTTCAATCCTGCGGAGATTAAAATCGGAATCAAGCCCACTCACCAGGAAGACGGTGTCAATATTAGCAGCCAGAATCTGTTCTTCTGTTTTGAGTCCAGCAATCTTCCTGGAAAACTTAGTCTTTCGCTGCAGAACATAATGGATCGTCGCTTCATCCTCCTGCGGTCTGGACTGAATGACCACCCAGTCGCCCACAGCTGGAAAATCCTGCCGACCTGAGGCCTCGAAACGCATCTTTCCGCAGACTTCTGCCCACACTTCTCCACCACACGTGTAAAGTACATAATGATCCTTGTGCTGAATGGCCACCCGGCCAACCGCATACTCCTGATGCCGGTATGGTGCAAAGCCTCCTTCAAAAAAGGAATCCCAACCAAATTTTTCCAAAGTCGAATCGGACATCATGATGAGTACCCTGCTCAGGGCTGCACTGGGTCTTTCCGAAAATAGAAGGGAACACTGATCTCGGCCTGAATGTCCACCGGCCTACCACCTTTTTGGCCAGGTTTAAACCTCCACTGGAGCAGCGCCTCTTTGGCGCTTAGGTCCAAGCGGGAATCCAGTTTTCGAATAAGCCGTACACTTTCAGGATCAACTTTTCCATCTTGTCGGATAATCGCATACAGCACCACGACGCCTTCAACCTTGTCTCGAATAACGTCAGGAGGGTAACGTGGGTCAACTTTGACGACCGCCGAGAGACGTGTCAAAGATCCATTGTTCGGATCATCCCCATTCTCCTGAGGCACGGGCTTAGAAGTATCTGAGAGATCGGTAAAGCGAAATACCCAGCTACCGCGTTTGCTGGTAAGATTGAGTACATTGATAGCCGTTGTGTAAACTTGCTTGCCCTGTTTCTCCACCTCTTCCAGAGGCGACTCAGAAGGGAGCTTTTTTGTTCCTTCTTCGTAGGATGAAAGCTTCAAGGGTCTGTGCAAGGGAGGCAACAAATCATTGAGCCGAGGAATTGCGGGTTTGTCTTCCTTCTTCTCTGCTGGCCTGGAAGGCTTCGGGGCCTGCAGGACAGTCACTCCTATTCCTGTATTCAGCAACGGAACACGGTTTTTGATGGCTACGCCCGGAATGGCAATGCTGGCGTTTCCAAACTCCGGAGTTCCGCTGCCTGCGCCCTTTCCGCTTCCTCCTTGAGGTGACCCATTGAGGGTTACGGGCAGGTTGGCTTTCGGAGTTCTTAACTCTGCTTTGGGCAAAACTGGATTGGAGGAATATATTGAGATGTTAGCGCTGGTCCGCGAGGGCAACTGACCAACTTCTCCTTTTCCTTTCGGTTCGTCTAAAGCAATTAGAAGAGAGGCCCCCGCGTCCAGCGGCTCGAGGGGCAGGGGCAGATTCAATTGCGGTGTTGAGTTTGGCACGATAGGGTTTGGCTTAAGGTCCCGCTGCTCTAAATACGGCGACTGCTGCATTGGCAATGGATCTGAGACGCCCGGCCCTGCTCTGAGCCCTGGTGAAATCAGGTCGATCTTCTGTTTCATCTCTTGACCAATATCTCGAACCACCTCCTGGCTGACCGATATAGGTTCCTCCCCAGCCTCAGTCTTCGGCCGAGTCATCAGGATGTTGGGCAATTCAAGGCGAGGTAAGGCTGATAATCGAGGAAGTTCCACCAGCAGCGGCACGGGCCCTTTTTCAATAGGTCTTATAGTGATTTCTGCTTCACTTCTAGACTCCGGAAGCTGGTCTGGCCGGTCAGACGCCCCAAGTCTCAGCTCCAGGGGTTGTGTCTTTATCAACGATGATGAGATATCCGGAAAGCTCTGGGATATTCTATAGTAAGTGATTTTTTCATGCTCAAAATCAATCCACGAACTTTTTTTTCGGGGGAACTGCACGAAAACCAAAGCTAGAAAAACCAACGCGTGAAAAAACAGTGAAGCTCCCATTGAGCCATAGGGAACCCTAGGGGAAATCAAGACAACGAGAGCCTGAGATTCAGGAGCGAAGAAGGGGTCGTCCTTTTTCGAGCTACTTACTGTCCGTTGACCACCCTGGCCATTCTGATGTCCGCTTTTCGGGTTATGATCTAATTCCAAAACCATCTGTTGCCTCAGGCATCAGCCGCATTGATTTAAAAACAAACTCCAGGATGACCAAATCCTCTTGCAAGTTGGAAACGGTGAAAGATAAACTGCCACCGTCAGGCATCCTGAAGGAGCCTTGCTCAATCTGAATAGTCAAAGGGATGGGATTTACCCAAGAAAGAGAAGAATTCATGAACAGAATTGACTCCGTAAAAGTTCGAGCCCTGGCTGCTTCGATTCTATCACGAGCGGGCTACCTTTCGCTTGTGGTCATGCCCCTGCTTTTAGCCTCCGCGGCCTTGGCCGGTTATAAGAGTCTCAAAGTCAAGGTAGATCCCGCACAGAGTTACCCCTTCCATCAGACACAAAGCAACGTAACCATCGCGGCTGATCCCTATGAAACCAATGAGAAAATCAGGACGGCGTTTGATGTGCAAGACCTGGAGAAACTCGGGACTGTGCCGGTCAATATAGTGATCAGCAACGAAGGCGAGGACCTGATTTCCGTCAATGGCGAAGACATCAACCTGCTAGATGACAAAAACCGTTCTATTCAGTCGACGGCTCCCGAAGAAGTGGTCCAATTGATCCTCAATAAAGGAAAAGCGCCTTCCTCTCGTAGCCGGACCCCTTCACCCATTCCTTTACCCAGGAGGGAAGGATTGCGGGGAGATGCTTTCGAAATTGAAACCGACTTTCGCAACAAAGCTTTGAAAGAGGTTCGAGTCGCCCCCAAAACGACGGCTTCAGGCTTTCTCTTTTTTCGTCTCCCCGGCAAGGAAACAAGGCTGAGCCGGTATAAGATTTACATTCCGGAAATCAAGAGTTTGAAGACAAAGCAAAATCTATTGTTTTTTGAGATAGAATTCAAATAAATTGAAATGGGAAAATGGTTGGGTCAAGGAGGCCGGCGATGCTAAATTTTGCAAAGAAATATTTCAGTCTCTGCTTGATTGGTCTGA
>QHZQ01000375.1:5882-9718 GCA_003224725.1 Acidobacteriota bacterium
CAGACACAAGAGGCTGAAAAGATCACCATTCCATCAGGCACCAAGTTTAAGGCTTCCCTGCAGACCCCCATTAGTTCGAAACTGTCGGAAGTGGGGGACACCGTGGTAATCTCGCTGCTTGAGCCGGTGCACATCGATGAACAACATGTGCTCCCTCGAGGCATGGAGATGACTGGCAAGATTACGTTCGTGAAGCGCCCGGGCAGAGTAAAGGGAAGGGCTGAGGTCTATGCCCTGTTTAATGAATTGACAACCCATTATGGATCCGAACCTATTTCGGTGTCGATTGCTTCAGCAGACGATTTTACCAATGAGGAAAAAATCAAAACAGATGAGGAAGGTAAGTTGAAAGCCGATCGCGGTACGGGACGCGACTTAGAGAAGGCTGCGCAAGGGGCTGGAATTGGCTCCATCGGCTCAACCCCTATCGCCATCGCCACCCACAGAGTAGGTCCTGCGCTGGCTGGGCCAGCCGCGGGAGCCATCGCCGGAATTCTGCTTACCCGTGGAAAAGACATTCGTCTCCCGGTCGGCACTATCTTCCGCATGAAGTTTGCCAAGGACCTCACCCTGCCCGCCTCCGTGGCCCAAACCCAGGCAGCAACGCATTGAAAGGCGGATGCCTTGCTGCCCATCGCCGTCAAATAGTGGGAGGATATGGCGACCACTCACTGCAAGGAATGCCGGCCCAGTGTAGGCTCGGCCAACCCAGCGTAAGCGCCGGTGTTGGGATCTTTTTCGATTGCCGTCTGGAAGCCTTCGCGCCTTTTCAGAACCTTACAACCCGGCTTTGTCCCATTTGGCAATGGTTTCCTGGATCAACGACAGCATCTTTTCGACGACAGCCTTAAAATAGGCGTCGGCCTTGCCTTGATCAAACTTCACATAGCCCTGTCCTGGCTGGTAGAGGACGATCGAAGAGGGAAAGGGATAAGCTGACCAGGTTCCTGCCAGGGGATGAGGTGTCGCCAAGGCGTCGCTGTAACGCTCCGGATGGACCAGCTTGGAATCAATGGCCTGGATGAAAGCGGTCTCATTCCACGCCGCATGACCTCCGTCTTCGCCGAACACCTTCTGTGTCAGGTCTGAACAGTAAGCCCACCAGTTGACAACCAGCGTCCGCACTCGCTGTTGTCTGCCAACTTTTTCAGCCAATTCGTTGAGTATAACGGTTTGCGGTCCGCCATGCCCGTTCAGGACGATGATGTTACGAAACCCTTGCCGGGCCAGTCCTTCCAAAACGTCACTTACATAGGCACGATAAGCTGTTTCGGTAATGGAAAAACTGCCGGCATAGGCATCGAGACTTCCCGTAACACCGTAAGGGATCACGGGTGCGATCAGCCCATTGATTCTGGCTGCCATCTGCCGTGCCAATGCCAACGGCGCTGTCTTGTCAGCACCGTTATTCACAACGCCATGGGCCTCCAGAGTCCCTGTTGGAAGCAGCACCGTAGAGATCCTGGTGGGGACCCACTCGCGAAATTCCATCCAGTTCATGTCATTCATCTCGCGCGTGGAAGATGCCGATGGCTGGGCCAGGCCCGTTCCACAAAACAACAATCCCACCAAAAGCTGACTCATTCGCCTTGCTTGCATTGGCTTTAACTCCTGCTCTTTCCACATTATCTCATCGGGTGAGTACCGCTATCGTCCCTGATTCGCTGCCCAATCCAAATCCTAATGTTCACCCGTCAAGTATTCATACAATCGCTGCAACTCCTCTGGGGAATAGTATTCAATTTCGATCCTCCCGCTCTTCCCTCTGGCGACGATCCGAACTCGGGTTCCCAGAGCTCTCTCTAATTTTTCAGTGGCTGCTTTTACATTGGGATCCATGCGTCTCTTGGGTTCTTTTCTGACGGGCTCATTTTTCTGAAAAGCGATGGTCTGTTCGACTTGTCGAACGGACCACCCGTTGCGTAACACTTTGTCCGCCAGGACGCGCTGTTCGCCTGCATTCTCCAAGGAAAGCAAGGCTCGAGCATGGCCCATGGAGAGCCGGTCTTCCAGCACCAGTTGCTGGATTTCTTTGGGGAGTTTGAGCAGACGGAGCAAGTTGGTGACGGTGGAGCGTTCTTTGCCGGTGCGTTGCGCCACCTGGTCCTGAGTCAGATTAAACTCGTGAGCCAGCCGATGATAAGCCTTGGCTTCTTCGATTGGATTGAGGTTTTCGCGTTGAATGTTTTCGATAAGGGAAGTTTCCAGCAACTCCTCTTCCGCGACTTGCTTCACGAGCACCGGCACTTTTAGCAGGCCTAAACGCTGCGCGGCTCGCCAGCGCCTTTCGCCGGCGATGATCTGATAACGGTCCCCGTTCCGGCGAGCCACGATGGGCTGAACCAGCCCATGGGTTTTGATGGATTGAGCCAGTTCTTCCAGCTTGGCTTCAGAAAAAATCTGACGGGGCTGAAAGCGGTTGGGCTCAAGCAAGTCAATGTCCAGTTCGCAAAGCTCATTTTCGGTTGTGGCTTCACGATCCTTTAAAAGGGCGCTCAGACCTTTACCCAGTGCTCTTCGGGTCACGCTTGTCATGGTTGATGACCTCCTTGGCCAGTTGCAAATAACTTTCTGCTCCACGCGACTTAATGTCGTACAAAATGATGGGCTTTCCGTGGCTGGGGGCCTCGGCCAAACGGATGTTTCGAGGAATGACCGTCTGGAAGACCTGGGAGCCAAAAAAATCGCGCAAGTCTTGAGCCACCTGGCTGCTGAGATTGGTGCGTTCATCAAACATCGTCAGCAGAATTCCCTCGACTGCCAAATGAGGATTCAGATGGCGACGGACGCGAATTAAGGTATCGAGCAGCTCCGAGACCCCTTCCAGAGCGAAATACTCACATTGGATGGGAATAAGAATCGAGTCGGCGGCCACTAAAGCGTTAACCGTCAATATGTCCAGGGAGGGAGGGCAATCGAGCAAAATGAAGCTGTAAACCTGCGGCAACGCTTCGAGGGCCTCTTTAAGGTGGTACTCCCGCTTTTCACTGCCTACCAACTCCACGGTCGCACCCACCATGTTTTTATCTGCCGGGATCACATCCAGGCCTTCCAGTTCGGTCTTCTGAATGAGTTTCTCCAAGGCGTCTTGGTCGGTGAAAAGGTGATAGAGACTGCGGCGGCGAGGGTCTTTGCGGAATCCCAGGCCGGTGGTGGCATTGGCCTGAGGGTCGCAATCAATCAGCAGCGTCCTCATCTCGGCCGCTGCCAGAGACGCCGCTAAATTGATGGCGGTGGTGGTTTTCCCTACCCCGCCTTTCTGGTTCGCAATGGCGATAATCCGGTGCAAGGAGGCTCCTAAAAGGTTTCCCTTTTCTAACAGATCGTACGCAAAAATTCAAATTCTAAATGGTGAACCCGGGAGGGCGAGGCTCCCGCCGAGCCTAATGGCACATGGATTGGGCTGGCCAGAAGGCTCGCCCTCCCAATTTTGTCACAGCTCTCCTGGCCGGCCGGTTGTGTGTAGGCCCCCCGCTGTCAGGGTGGCGGCGGAATGAAACCGGAGGTTCCACGTGAAACAATGGGGCCAGTCAGAAATACTGCTGGAGAGGTTTCACGTGGAACCTCCGTCCAAAGGACGCATCCTTTTCCTTTGGCCCATCAATAACACTTTTTCCCGAGTCCAGGGGATGGGTATCGGCGCCCCCCAATGGATCTCGGACAATCGGACCGCCACCTGTCGGACCTGTCTCGAAGTGGAGAACAGGAGAACTTTACCCTGCTCCGGCAGCAATCGCAGGCCCAGGCGGGTCAGCCGTCCCATTTCTCCCAAGGCGCGCAGCGTCAAAACGGCCGGGCGAATCGGAAAGTCCTCAAGCCGGCACTCTTCCAGGGTT
>QHZQ01000376.1 GCA_003224725.1 Acidobacteriota bacterium
CAGAGGCTGCATCAGATCTTTCCCGGTTCCTCTACCACTCTGCTGGGTCTAGCGTATGTCCCCACGACTCTGGGCCTGCTAGTGGTGGTCCGCTCGAGTCCCTCTCTCGGGAATGACGGGCACCGATGGATTCTCTTTTTGCTCTTAGTGGTATGGTTTGGAGATACGGGGGCTTACTACGTGGGACGAGCTTGGGGTAAGCATCCACTGGCTCCCCTAATCAGCCCCAAGAAAACCGTGGAAGGCGCCATGGGGGGGATATTGGGAAATACCGTAGCTGCTTTCCTGGGGAATAAGATGTTTCTTCCCGCGGCTCCTGTCGTTCAGTTGCTTCTTCTGAGTTGGGTCCTGGGAGTTGTCAGCCAGGTCGGCGACCTGGCAGAGTCAGCTCTAAAACGAGCTGCCGGCGTAAAGGATTCCTCCAACCTATTACCAGGGCACGGAGGAATGCTGGACCGTATCGACGGGCTACTCTTTGCTGCCCCAGTGCTTTTTTGTTATACGAAATTTTTCCTGAACTGAGCCGGTATGTCAGACTGACTCGGGTTGGAGTCTGTGGCTTGATTCGGGTCTAAAAGAGCATGAAAAAATCGATTTCGTTTCGGATTCCTCGGCTTGCTTTTACACTCTGTACTGATCTATCACTTTTCAGCCACCTCTAGGTGGCGCTGGAGTTTGGACATTTTTGGTAGCCACGATTAAACGCGTAGGTTGCGTTTAATCGTGGGCAGTTCGGGATCTCCCGCACAAACCCACGATTGCCGCGAAATACGCGGCAATCGTGGCTACCAGTCGAAGGCTCTCATTTCCTGCTTGTAATGAAACAGACGCTTCGTTGACATTTCCATCCTTTGTGGAACGAAACGTTTGTTTCTAGGGCCAAAGCCCGTTGATTCGTTTGAATTCGCGAGAAAAACGTCCAAACTCCAGAGCCACCTCCAGGTGACGGAAGGGCTGTAAAAAAGGGGAATCGAGCACCCAAGTCAAAAAGCGCCTGGGCTAAAGATTTATGAAAGGTTTGAGCATCCTGGGTTCCACTGGATCCATCGGTCGCAATTGTCTGAGGGTGATCGAGGATTTTAACAGGGATTTTCGCATCGTCGGACTTGCGGCCGGGAAGAATATCAGTCTCTTGGCGGAGCAAATTCAAAGGTTTAAACCCGCCATTGTTTCGCTGTCGAATCCTTCTTGCGTCGAAGCTCTTCAGCTCCAGTTGCAGCAACTTCCCGTGAAATTCCAACCCAAGATCGTTGTGGGAGGCGAGGGCTTAATTGAAGTAGCCACCCATCCGGAAAGCAACCTGGTCGTTAGCGCCATTGTGGGGGTGACCGGACTCCTTCCTACTTTCGAGGCCATTCAATCTGGCAAGTCGATCGCGCTAGCTAACAAGGAGATCATGGTGGTTGCCGGTGAGCTCGTCACAGAGGCCGCCCGGATGAAAGGAGTCGAGATCCTCCCGGTTGATAGTGAACACAATGCGATTCATCAATGCCTCCGTTCCGGCAAGAAGGAGGAGGTGCGTCGCGTGATTCTGACAGCCTCCGGCGGTCCCTTCCTCAAGTTTTCGGCGACCCGAATGAGGACCGTGACCCCCAAGATGGCGCTGCAACACCCGACCTGGACCATGGGGAACCGCATAACCATTGATTCAGCTACCCTCATGAACAAGGGTTTCGAAATCTTGGAGGCCAAATGGCTGTTCGACCTGCCGGTCGACAAAATCTGCGTAGTGATTCATCCTCAATCTACCGTCCACTCGATGGTCGAGTTTGTGGATGGTTCTGTCATCGCCCAATTGGGTATAACCGACATGCGCCATCCTATTCAATATGCGCTAACCTATCCCAATCGTGAGATGACGTGCCAGAAAAACCTGGACTTCGGCAAAATTCAAAAACTGGAGTTTATGGAACCCGATCTCAGGAAGTTCCCTTGCCTGGACTTGGCCTACAGTGCAGCTCGGCAATTGGGAGCCCATCCCTGCACCCTCAATGCCGCGGATGAAGTGGCCGTGGACGCCTTTCTCAAAGGCAAGATCCCATTCCTGATGATCCCCAGGATTGTTAAAAAAATGATGGTCTTCTCCAACGGTCAGAGTAAATTTTCAAGAGTTCAGGAAATTCTAGAGTATGATGGAATGATACGGAAGGAGACGCAACGATTGATCAAAAAAGATTATCTCAGTTAATTGGTCAAGGTAAGCTTCCGATAAGTCAGGAGTATGAAATGTTAATGCAATAGTGAGGATTCCGGAATGCTAGAGTTTTTTTCAGCCAATATTTTAAGCGTGGTGCTGGTATTCGGCACGGTCGTGATCATTCATGAGCTGGGCCATTTTTTTGTCGCTAAGTTACTTAAGATTCGAGTGGAAGCTTTCGCCGTCGGTTTTGGTCCCAGGCTCTTTGGATTTCGCAAGGCCGAGACCGACTATCGGGTTTGCGCCATTCCGCTGGGTGGTTATGTCAAAATGACCGGTGAGAACCCTTCCGAAGGTCTTACGGGAGGGGTTGAAGAATTCTTGTCCCGACCTAAGTGGCAGCGGTTTCTCGTGGCTGTGATGGGTCCAGTGATGAATGTCCTGCTGGCGATTATCCTTTTAACAGCCATTTTTTATCATAAGTTCGAAACGCCCGCCTGGCTCAGCGAACCGGTCGTCGTTGGAATCATTGAATCCAATTCTCCCGCCGAGAAAGCAGGAATTCAAGCGGGGGATCGCATCGTGGCCATCGGTAACCAAAGAAACCTTACCTGGGAAGAATTCTCTCTGGAAGTCGCGACCAGCGCCAATCGCCCGCTCGAATTGGAAATTTCTCGCAAGGATCAAATAATTCGCAAAACCGTTATTCCGGAGTCGCAGGGAAAACATCATGGCGGCTATCTGGGCGTGTTTCCTTATTCCCCGTCCTTATCTGTTGTCAAGAATATTGTCGGTGGGAAACCCGCTGCCGAAGCCGGCATGCGGCCAGGCGACAAAATTATCAAGGTCGGAGACGTAGACCTGGAAAGGGCCGGCAAAGATCTGGCCGACGTTCTCAATCTCTATAAAGATGAAACGGTTCCCATTGTGGTGTGGCGCAACGGGCAGCAGCTAGAACTGAAGGTAAAGCCTTACTTGGATAAGGCGAGCAAGCGGCGCATGATCGGTATTGAGCGTGACCAAACACAAAAGATGATTGTCAGGAATCTCACGGTGAAAGAGGCCTTTCAAGAATCGGTCAAGCAGAACATTAAATTCACCGGCTTGATTTTTGATATTCTTCAAAAGCTCTTTAAGCACGAAGTGTCAATCAGGATGATGTCCGGACCCATAGGAATTGCCCAGCAGTCGGGCATCGCTGCCAGGAGTGGGTTCACGGATTTAGTCTTCCTTATGGCAGCCATTAGTTTGAACCTCGGAATCATGAACCTGTTGCCGATCCCGGTCCTTGACGGAGGGATCATCGCCATCATTGTAGTTGAGACTTTGATCCGGCGCGATCTGAGCCTCCGTTTGAGAGAAAGAATTACCCAGGTTGGGTTTGTGGTGTTAATCCTCTTAGCTGTAATCATCACTTATAACGACATCATCAAGGTTTTACCAGCTTCCCTGGAAAAATATTTCCCCTGATAGCGATTGGGATTGTAGATTTCTCTTGTAGACCGATTCAAAATACAGCAAACCTTGTTTCGACGTGTGTCAGACGGCTCTTGGAATGTCTGTCAGTTTTTCATTAGCCCCGTGCTTCAGCGCGGGGACTGGAGTTTGGAAATTTGAGGACCAATTCCCGTGGGTTGACCCTCACCCGGCCTGCGGCCACCCTCTCCCCGAGGGCGAGGGAGAGATCCACACATGAGAGCGCTGACTTCAAGGCTACAAACAGACGTTTCCCGATGCAGTGGCAACGCCGTGGCATGCAACGTCTGTTTGAGCACACCCCCCCTTTTTGTTCTCCCTCTCCTTGTGGGAGAGGGTGGCGCGAAGCGACGGTTGAGGGCCACCCGCGTTTGTTGGTGACGCAAATGTCCAGTCGCTGAAGCGCGGGGCTAGTGATATGTCGTCAAACCTATCCCACTCACTCACCGGCCAAGCCAGCTTGGCAACAGCGTAGTAAGTCCAGGGACATAAGTAATCACTAAAACGCCGACTAATAGAACGCACAATATCGGAACGATGGAACGATAGACCTCGGGCAACGGCTTCCCAAATCGGTACGAGGAGAGAAAGAGGTTCATCCCGACAGGTGGCGTCAGGTATCCCAGTTCCAGATTGGCGAGGAAGATAATGCCGAGGTGGACCGGATCGATGCCGAAGACCTCT
>QHZQ01000377.1 GCA_003224725.1 Acidobacteriota bacterium
GGTTCTTTTGACGTGGTGGTCGCCTTTGATGTGATCGAGCACCTTGTGGGGGGCGATTCCTGGCAGGTGCAATTCCTGAGGGAAATTGAGCGGATTCTCAAGCCGGATGGAATCCTCTTGTTGACGACGCCCAACTGGCTTTGCCCACTGGAAGGTCACACATTTCTTCTAGGTCCCCAGTTCCTACCCAGGAGAGTGGCCAATCGTTATATCCAATGGCTCCGGCCTCACTTCTTTCAGGAGTACCGGACCTATGCAGAGGTTCATCTGCTTTCCCCCTGGCGCATGAAATCGGTCCTGGCCGAGGCAGGCCTGTCGCCGCTACATGAACTACCCTGGTGCACGGATTGACCCGGATATTTCTAAAGCTCTGCGGCGCGCTAACACTGGATTGGGCGGTCTTTTACAAGTTTCAGATCGCAGTTGCAAGAAAGACGGCAGTTTCCAGCCTCCAGGCTGCCAAAATCCCGTTGCAAGGGCAAAAATTTTTTCAAGAACAAGGATTGCAGGAACTGCTTAAAAAAGGCCTCAAGTTGTTGAAAAAGAGGCCCCGCAAGGAGAAGGGATGAGTCTCAAAATTGGCTTAATTGTCCCGGCGCAGCATGCTATGATCACAGTGTGTGTTCTTGACGTGGATCACAAGCCGGCTCGAACATAACAAAGCGAGGAAGGCATGAGGGCCACAAGGATAGATTGCAAAGAGAAGTACTTTTCGTTGCTTGACCAGGTATCCAAACCGGGTCGATATATCGGTGGCGAGCCGAACATGATCAGAAAGGATCTTGAGCGAGTGAAGGTCCATTTCGCCTTGGCCTTTCCGGAAGTTTACGAAATCGGGATGTCACATAACGGAATGCGCCTGCTCTATCATCTCCTCAATCGCATTGAGGACGTATTCGCGGAACGGGTCTTTGCCCCTTGGGTGGATATGGGGGCCGCGCTTCAGCACAATGGCTTGCCGTTGTTGAGTCTGGAAACGAAGACTCCCCTGGGTGATTTCGACTTCGTCGGCTTCTCGCTCCAGGCGGAATTGACCTACATCAACATTCCGTACATGCTGGATCTGGGCGGCATTTCTATTTTGGCGGTAGATCGAGGCGAACGCGATCCTCTGGTTTGTGCCGGCGGGCCGTGCACGGCAAACCCTGAACCCCTAGCCGATTTCATCGATTTTTTTGTTCTAGGCGATGGCGAGGAGGTTGTGGCCGAAATTGTGACTCTCTACCGGGACGCTCTTCAGAACGGGCTGAGGCGCTGGCGGATTCTCGAGGAACTTGCCAAGATCCATGGAATTTATGTTCCCCAGGTACACCAGCCGCCGAAGCCCTGGGAAGTCGAGTCGCGGCCCGGGAAGCCATTCAAATTGGTGAAGCGTCGTTGGGTAGAGGCTCTTTCTCCGAACTTTTATTCCACCAAACCCATCGTCCCCGTAATCGACATCATTCAAGACCGCATCAGTGTTGAGGTGATGCGCGGCTGCACTCAAGGATGCCGCTTCTGCCAGGCAGGCTACTGGTATCGTCCGACACGGGAACTCAATGTGGAAGACGTGATGAGACTGACCAGCGAGACGTTGAAGAACACGGGCAACCGCGAAGTTGGTCTGCTGTCGCTTTCGACAGCCGACTACAGCCAGGTGGAATGCCTCACCAAGGAAATGGCCCGGGCCTTTTCCAAAGACAAGGTCTCGATTTCGCTCCCTTCGCTCAGAGCTGATATGTTCTCTGTCTCACTCGCTGAAAATGTCGGTGAAGTCAAGAAGAATGGGTTCACCTTTGCTCCGGAAGCTGGCAGTGTTCGCCTGCGCAAGTTCATCAATAAAAACATCAGCAACGAAGAACTGTTCCAGGCGATTGAAACGGCCTATCGTCAAGGTTGGAATCTGATCAAACTGTATTTCATGATCGGATTGCCCACCGAAACGGAGGAGGATGTCCGGGAGTTGGTGGATCTCATTCGCGAAGTGGGGAAAATCGGCAAAAAGTTCAAAGGCCAGAAAAACGTCAATGCCAGCATCGGAACGTTTGTTCCCAAATCTTTCACCCCTTTTCAGTGGGACCGCTTGGAGGACCTCCGGGTCATTAACGAGCGGCTCAATTATCTAAAGGCAACTGTCAGGTTTTCTTTTGCGCGCCTCAAATGGCATGATCCGAAAGAGTGTTTTATTGAAGGCGTACTGTCTCGTGGAGATCGACGGGTTGGGCGAGCGCTGCTGAGAGCTTACCAACTGGGTTGCCGCTTTGACGGTTGGGACGAGATGTTTAATTACGATCTGTGGATGAAAGCCTTTGAAGAATCTGGCGTCGATCCTCACTTCTATAATCGTGACATCGCCCTGACTGAAGTCTTGCCGTGGGACTTCATTGACATCGGCGTCTCCAAAAAGTTTTTGCTGAAAGAGCGGGAGCGGTCTTACCAACGAGTGCAGACCTACGATTGCAAATGGGGTGATTGTCGTGGTTGTGGCATCCCAGGGAATTATGCCGATATCAAGTTGGCCAGTATTCCGGGACAAGGCCTGGAAGAGAAGCTGGTCCTTCTGCCTTTGCCCACTCCAGCGATTGCGGGACCCTCAACTCTGGGGAAGCCGACAGAGCCGTTGCAGGCTGGAGGCTTGATGGCATCACAGTCGGCTGCTCTGCCCATGGAAGAATCGCTTCCGGCGAAGCCTTATATCCTGCACTACTCGAAGAAAGGCGCGGCCCGGTTCCTCTCTCACCTCAATGTCATGAAATTGATGGAAGGAGCGATGATTCGCGTCGGTCTTCGGTTGCGCTTCACCGAGGGATTCAATCCTCATCCCAAGTTTGCCACATCTCCAGCCATTCCCCTGGGGATGACCAGCCAGTCCGAATATATCCAATTTGAGGCTTATGTCGAAGTTGCTGAAAACGTGGCAGCTCGGATGAACGAGTGTCTGATTGATGGCTTAGAGGTCAAGAGTATCGTGCCTTTCGAGTCCAAGGGAAAATGGAGTGTGACTCAACCGCTACAAGTCACTTACAAAGCAAGGATCGATGCGAGTGCTGTCAATGGTGATACTCCGGCGATGGCCAATCTGTTAGGGCATGCCAACGACTTGATCAACCACCTTTGCGACCATTACAAGGGCAACGATTTTTGGTGTAGCTCCAAGGATCATGATCGAATTGTCGACCTCTGGATCAAGAATGAAGACCCGTTAGAAATCGACTTTACCCTGTCCGTTAATCCAGACACCGGTGCATTAATGAAGCCCAGAGATTTTCTGGAGCAGGTGTTGCTCTGCCCCCCTGAATTGGCCAGGAAGTTTTTGATCGCTAAAGAGTCGGTGAGTTTCACCAGGGCTTGAAAGGAAGGTATTGAAAGACCGAAGACCTCTGTCGACGAGACTCTTATCTCCAGCGAATGGCCGGAAGATTTTGAAGCCCCCACACGCCGTGCGTTAGAAACGCCGCTACCCTAATGTCTTCCATTCCCCTTTACAAGCCGGTGTTGAACGATGAGTCGTATCGCGCCTCTGGCACCATGGAAGACTACTGCCACTGGTGCAGAGAAGACCTACCCGAGTGGTAGGGGGCTGGCCGGCTTTGACACTGTCAGGCCCAGGAAGTACGCGATGCTCTCGCTCGCCATAATGTCAGGTGCTCGTTCCTCGAAAGTCCCCAGCGATATTGTTAGCGTCCCCGGTACTACCCAGGACTCACACTTATTCGTAGAACACTCACCGATCATGGCCAGGCGCTGTTTTTTGCACCCGATGGCATCGGGCCTTTTGAAAAAAATCTACGAAAGACCAAAGCAGTTAGCCGATGTGATGTCATCACATCACTCAATCGTCCTTGCATCGGTATTTAGGAACTGAATAGCAAAATGGACCTGCAGAGGCACAAGCAAGAATGGGAAGACCTTGCCAATCTGGATCCCCTATGGGCGATCATAACAGAGACTGATCGTAAGTTTGGGAAATGGAAGATCGACGAGTTTCTTAAGACTGGAGAGCGTGAAATCGAACAAGTCATGGAGTGTGCGAAGGCCCTAGGCTATCCAACGCGAAGAGATTCCGTACTCGATTTCGGCTGCGGTGTAGGAAGGCTGACGAGATTCTTGGCAAGTCATTTTCAGCACTCCATTGGTGTCGATATGTCGGAGAGAATGATTTCCAAAGCCAGGGAACTTAATCCCTCAATTTCAAATTGTCAGTTCATTGTGAATCCTGGAGAGCATTTACAAGCGTTTTCTGACAACTACTTCGACATGGTTTATTCGATTTTCGTTCTCCAACACATTTCTTCCAGGCGTGTGCTGAAGGAAAATGGACTGCTCATTTTTCAGTTGCCCAATTACATTCCGCTCAAGAATAGAATTCAGCCTCGTAGGAGGCTTTATTCCTTATTGAGAAAATACGGAATCAATGAGAAGCTCCT
>QHZQ01000384.1 GCA_003224725.1 Acidobacteriota bacterium
GGATCCGCCCTGGACCCGCGGCCTTATCGTTACGAACGCCCGTGGAGTCTTTGCGGTTCAAATGGCCGAATACGTGATGTCGGGACTCTTACAAGCCTACCAGCAGGTTGAGGTTCGTCGTCAGTACCAAGCGGCTCGACGCTGGCCTCAAAATGCCGCCCACTCCCCCCTGATGGCGCGATTGCTAAGAGGGCGGACCATGGTGATCCTTGGCTATGGAGGTGTCGGGCGGGAAGTAGCCCGGCTCGCCAAGGCTTTTGGAATGCGAGTTGTCGCGGTAAAGCGACAGCCAAAAGTTCGCCTCGACGATAGCTTTCGGCTGGCGGGAACAGGTGATCCTGAGGGAGTGATACCGGAAAAGTTCCTGGGTCCAGAGGATCTTGAGATAGGAGCGACACGGGCCGATGCCTTTGTCATCACGCTACCACTGACGAATCAAACCCACGGGCTGGTTGGTCGGCGAATTATCGCCGCGCTCCCGTCGCATGCCTGGTTGGTCAATGTCGCCCGGGGCAAGATCGTCGATGAAGATGCGTTGATCGCTGGACTTCGTGAACGACGGTTGGCAGGCGCCATACTCGACGTCTTTCGTGAACAGCCGCTCCCTCAGACCAGCCCACTCTGGGATATGCCGAATGTGATCATCGCTCCACATATTGCAGGAGGAGGTGATGACGGTTGGGAAATCTTCGCCGAATTGGCTATCGAGAATCTGCGCCGCTATGTCAACGGCGCAGCTCTTCTGAATGTGGTTGACGGCGGCCGGGGGTACTGAAATAGTTTCGAAGAAGGATTTTGGCGGCGAGCCGCAGGAACCAGCACTTTTGTGATGGTTTCCCGAGCCAGGGATTTTTTTGACTCCAGAAACTGGAAAAGCCAATCTTGGACTCATCATCAAAGTATCCGCCCTCGTGCTGGTGTGTGTTGGCCTGGTTATGAGTTATCAGGCTCGCCAGCGGGGGCTCTCATTCATCCAATGGCTAAAGCAACTGACTGGGATTTCAGGCAAATTTGGGGCTGGGCCATCGGCGGATAGAGCCACGAACAGCAGCCAGGAGAACCGATTCAAATCCCTGCGGGTTGGCTTTCCAATTGAAGCTCATCCGCTGATTGGAAGTTTGACACTTGTCGATCTTGATAAGGATGGTCTATTGGATATTCTCGCTTGCGACATGCGGGCCAATCGAATCGGCTGGATTCGCCAAGATCCTTTCGGGGTTTACACCGAGCACTGGGTGGGGCCTCCCCTGAAAGCTCCAGCTCGAGTGGAAGCCTTTGACTTTGATCTTGATGGTGACCTTGATCTGCTGGTGGCGGTGATGGGTCAACTCCTCCCCACCAATGACAAGATCGGCTCAGTCGTCATCCTTGAGAACGATGGCCAGCAGAACTTTTCGCCGCACGTCATTGCTGAGGGCCTTGCTCGAGTGACTGATGTCCGAGGCGGAGATATGGACGGAGATGGTGACATCGATTTGGTTGTCGGACAGTTTGGCTATTATGAAGGAGAAACCCGGTGGATCGAGAACCTGGGCAACTGGAAATTCAAATCTCATATCCTTCAAAGCCTGTCCGGTCCTATCCACACGATTCCTGTGGACATCGATCATGACGGAGATCTGGATATCATCAGTCTCGTCAGCCAGGAGTGGGAGGAAATTTACCTTTTTGAAAACGTGGGCCCCGGGCAGTTCAGAACCCATTTGATTTGGGGAAGCACTAATGATGATTTTGGCTGTAGTGGCATGCGCCTGGTTGACCTTGACCAAGACGGCGACATCGATGTCTTGTTTACCAATGGTGATGCTTTCGACTACATTCCACCTCGCCCCCGCCCCTGGCATGGAGTGCAATGGCTCGAAAATCAAGGCAACTTCCAGTTCAGCTACCACAGGATTGGTGATCTCAATGGTGCCAGTGCCGCCTGTGCAGTGGATCTCGACAACGATGGAGATCTAGACGTGGTTGCGGTCAGTGCCTGGAACCTATGGGAGAATCCGGAATCGCAGAGCATGGTATGGTTCGAGAATGATGGCAAAATGAACTTCGTCCGGCACGATCTAACCAACATTCCGACCCATTTGATCACGCTCGAAGCTGCCGACATGAACCATGATGGCCGAGTCGATGTTGTCACTGGTGGGATGCATTTCTATCCACCCTACACCCACCAGAGCCGGGTTACTGTATGGTTAAACAGGTGGCCGTCCCGTCTGAATCTAAACCGCAGGAAATGAGTGGCAAAAAGAAACGTTCCAAAGAGAGATCATCCGAACCTGCCAGAGGCCAGGCCGTCCCTGTTATTGACCCCAGACGTCGGCTGATCAGATCGGCTCTGGGGCTCTGTATTTCGGTTTGCTTGGCTGGGCTTTTTTTGTACATAGGCTCCGCGCGTCGGTTGCCACCCGGCTTCCCGGATCGCCCGAAATTGGAGCAGTTGACGCCCCTCCTCCGTCAGCTTGTCCAGCGAGCGGATAGTGACGCGCGAACCCACCCCAATTCGGCCGAGGCATTGGGTGGCCTCGCCCTGGCCTATCATGCGAACCAATTCTTTCCACGTGCTAAGCAAGCGTATGTACTGGCTGCCCGGTTAGATCCGAACGATTATCGCTGGTCCTATGGTCAGGCATTGCTCGCCGAAGACAGGGCGGAATACCAAGATTTTGTTGAACTCTTAGAAAGGACCCTCCAACTTCAGAATTACCTTCCGGCTTACCAAAAACTGGCCGAGCACTATTTCAAGAGAGATGATCTGCAGAAGTCTACCAACTTGTATTCCCGTCTGGTGGAATTAGAGCCATCCTCTCTCCCGGCCGTGGTGGGTCTAGCACGAGTTTCAGCCAAGCAGGGAAACTGGTTGTCGGTGATCCAGCGTCTTGAACCGCTGACTAAGCAATACCCCAGGGTGAGAGTGATTCATCAACTTCTGTCGGATGCCTACCAAGCAGTTGGCCGTTCCGTTCAGGCCTCTGAAAATCGCAGAATCCTGGGGCAATCCAATCTGGTTCCCCTACCGGAAGTCAAGGACCCCTTGCGCGATCAAATGGACGACCTTTGTTACTTGCCTACTCCCCTGCTAAAATTAGCTTACTCTGCTGAGTCGGCGGGAAATTATGAAAGGATGCTGGAACTGTCTCGCCGAGCTGTGGGAGTGGATCCTGGCGATGCCGATGCCCAACACTTTCTTGCTCGCGCTATTATTTTGGCCCATGGAATTGGCTCAGATGCCATTTCTGAAGCGATGTCTCATCGAGATGAAGCTCTTCGCCTGCGGGCCGATTATCCAGATCCGCTGATAATGCTCGGCCAAGCTTTGATTGATCGCAATGGTTTCAAATTCGCTATCATTCAGCTTGAAATGCTGCTGATCAGCCAGCCTGAGCAGGCTGAGGCGCACAACGCGTTGGGTATTGCCTTGACGGGAGAAGGAAGAATTGCCGAAGCCACGGCCCATCTTCGAGAGGCAATCCGACTGAAGCCAGAATATGCAGAAGCCCACAACAACCTGGGGAACCTCCTCTTCCGGCAGCGAAACTGGAAGGAGGCGCAGGCCCATTACTTGCGGGCGCTTGAACTCAAGCCAGGTTATGCTGAAGCCAACTATAATCTGGGCAATGCTTACGCAGAAGAGGGAAAGATGGAATCAGCTAGTGTTTATTTCTTGTCAGCTCTCCAACTGAACCCTGACCACGCCCAGGCTCACAATGGTTTGGGGGTTGTTTTGTTGCAGCAAGGAAAGACTCAACAGGCCATTGCGCATTTCGCCGATGCTGTCAAATTCGCACCCGATTTTGCTCAGGCTCAGTACAACTGGGGATTGGCTGTAGCCAGAAAGGGAAAGCTTGAGGAGGCCTGCCTTCATTTTTCTGAAGCACTACGCATCAAACCCGGCTATCAGCAGGCTGAAGAAAGCCTGAGGCTGGTCCGGACTCAGCAGAACAAAGGCATTGCGGGAGTGATGAAGAGCCACAGACCTTGAAGAACAACCAAACTGGGAGTTGTTCAANNATGGCCTTTAATCACTAGCCATGAAGACGATTGGCGAGGTAAGATAGAATGTCGGCTGCGTCGGAATCGCTTAGCCATTCTCGCCCCGCCTGCCCTTGCATGCGGCCTATAGTGTGTAGCCACTGCGAAGCACTCTTGTGAGCCTGTTGAATTCTTGTGATTGTGTGACAGCGAGAACATCGCTTCGGCAAGAGCGCCTTTCCCCGGTCCGGGTTGCCCCGGATCAATGCCAGCGCCGAACGTTCGTAAAGAGCGTCTAATAGTGGCTCATCAATTACGTCTTCAATCGGGACCTTGACGGAATCGGCTTCGCCAAAGGGTGGTTTTCGCCCCATTTGTATATAGGCCTGCGAAAGCAGCCTGAGGGCTGGAGCGAATAACGGATGGGCTTGCAGCATCGGCTCGAGAGTGGTGGCCACGGTAACCCAGTCTCCTCTGTAGGCCGCGATGCGGGCCATACCCAGACAGGCATAAGGGTGGAGCGGTTCAAGATTCCTGGCTAAAGAAAAGGCCGTTTTCGCCTCATCGAGACGGTGGGATCTCCGAAGTAAGTTTCCCGTGAGCATAGCCGGGGTTCAATTGGGTGACATGGTTGAGCAGTTTGATGGCCTGGTCCTCCTGGCCTAGCTCTTCTTTGATGATAGCCAAGTAATAGGGCCAGCGGTAGTCGTTGGGAGATAAGCCAATCGCGAGCTGATAACAAATAAGCGCCTGATCGAAGCTTTGGTTTGCGTGATAGGTTATCCCGAGTATCCCGATCTTGTCGACAGACCGCGGGCTAGCGCGGACCTCGGCGTCCAGCTGGAGAATTTGATCGCGCACCGCCGGTTGAAGACGCGTCAAATTGAGGGGGACAGGGAGTTTCTTCAGTGGAGTTCTTTGCCGAATCCGCTGGACGCAGAGCCAGATTCCGCCGGTAACCAGTAACGTGCCAATAGCGACGACAATGATTCGATGAAGATAACGCCACTTCCTGGATGTCTCCAATGATCGGCTTAAAACTGGGTTCCGCATTGAGAGGAAAGTCTGACAAAAACGCTCGTGGTTATCAAGCGACGAGAACAGCTCAGTAAAGATTTGTTGGGACTACCTCACACTT
>QHZQ01000378.1 GCA_003224725.1 Acidobacteriota bacterium
GCTTGCCATAGTTGGGGTCATCAACAGTGTTGTTTCTGTCTACTATTACTCGCGGATTATCGTGATCATGTACATGAAGGAATCACCCGAAGAATATGTTCCCGTCTCGATCTCACCGGGAACTGGCCTGGTGCTATGTCTGGCGACGTTTGGAATTCTGCAGTTGGGAATTTATCCTGACTTGCTCATCTCGCTTGCTCGAGTCTCGGTATTTAACTACCGCTAAGGGCAGCTTGACTTTCGGGCTGACATCGTTGAGCACCGAGCAGACTATCTATCGGAGTGAGTTACGAAATTGCTACTTGAAAACCGCAGGGGTAAATACCTCTTGGGTGTGTAGGGGCCACCTGGAACCGAAGGATTAAGGAACGCTTGTTGCTTGACTTTTTGAGTTGGAAGGTGACGGCGACGTTTGCAGCCCGGGATTCTGGAGTCTAAACCGATAGCCGACACCAATAACGGTTTCAATATAATTCTCAGCCTTTGGGCCCAGCTTCTTCCGAATTCTGCGGATATGAACATCGACGGTTCGGGATTCGCTAAAGTAATTGTAGCCCCATACCGCGTCCAGAATCTTGTCGCGCGACAACACTCGGCCGGCGTTCTGAACCAGGAGCTTGAGCAAACTGAATTCCTTAAAAGTCAGTTTGGGTTCACGTCCATTAAACCGGACGACGTAGTCTCCGAAGTGTAGGTAAAGCTTCCCGTCATCAAAGACTTCCATCGCGCCAGGCTCTCCTTCTTTGCGCCGCATGGCGGCTCTTACCCGGGCAATCAGTTCTCGAATACCAAACGGCTTGGTGAGGTAATCGTCCGCTCCCAGTTCCAGGCCCAGGACCTTATCCGATTCACTTCCGCGGGCTGTCAGCATCACAATAGGGATGTCTCGAGTTTCTGCATCCCGACGCAGCATGCGGCAAACTTCATAGCCGCTGAGCCCGGGCAGGCCAATATCCAAGATAATCAGGTGCGGCCTCTCCTCAAGAGCCAGACTCAGCCCCTCGTCTCCAGTCTGAGCCGACCGGACCGAAAAGCCTCGTTCCTTTTCCAGGTTATAACGGATCGCCTCGACAATATCCTTATCGTCTTCAATTATGAGAATTCGTTTTTTCATTCCTGGCCAGTGCCTTTTCTTCAGCGTGGTGCCGGATGTCGCGGCCCAGCACCATGTATACCACATCCTCGGCAATGTTGGTGGCATGGTCCGCAATCCGTTCCAGATTCCTCGACACCAAAATGAGATCGAGAGCCTGCTGGATACAGCGTGGATCCCTAATCATGTGGGCAATCAATTCCCGGAAAACCTGGTCACGATAGTGGTCCACTTCATCATCTCGCAGGACCACTATTCGGGCCAGCTCGTTATCTCGACGCACAAAAGCATCCAGCGCATCCTTGACCATCTTTTCAACAATTTCCGCCATGCGAGGGATGTCAATCAATGGCTTCACTTGCGGTAAAGCCATAATGGACAGTGCCCGTTCAGCAATATTGACCGCTTGATCGCCCATGCGTTCCAGGTCGCTGTTGATTTTCATGGTGGCGGTGATGAGACGAAGGTCAATCGCCATGGGCTGCTGCAAAGCCAACAATTGCAAGGCACGATCATCCAGTTCCAAATGAAGATCGTTAATTTGAGGCTCAATATCCGCAATCACCTGGGTCGCCTTGCTTTCATCCCGGTTGTTCAAGCCTTCCAGGCTTAAGTGAACGGCTTTCTCTGCCAGACTGGCCATGCAAAGCATGCGGTCTTTCAATTCGTCCAGTTGTACTTCAAAATGACGATGCATAGAGCCTCCCTGTGATTCCCCCTTTGAATTTGAAGGGGGTGCCGGGGGATGTCCCTTTGGCAGGCATTGGAGTCCTTTCCCGTCCAGAACATCCTCCGCAGCGGCTGCGCCCTTCCAAGGGGACCCTTCTGCCAGCCGCTTCTGAGTGAGACAGAATCTAGCTGGCGTTCAGAGATCGACGAAGCTGAATGAGCTGCTCACTATCCGAACCTTCCCGTAATATAATCTTCCGTCTCCTTGCGGGATGGGTTCGTGAACATCTTCGTAGTAATGTCGTACTCAATTAATTCGCCCAGGAGAAAGAAGGCAGTGTAATCTGAGACCCTGGCGGCCTGCTGCATATTGTGCGTGACAATAATGATTGTATAGCGCTTTTTCAGCTCAAAAATGAGCTCTTCGATCTTGGCTGTGGAAATGGGATCCAAAGCCGAAGCCGGCTCGTCCATAAGTATGATGTCCGGTTTCACCGCCAGGCATCGAGCGATGCACAAGCGCTGCTGTTGCCCTCCCGAAAGGGAAAAAGCCGACCGATGGAGCCGATCCTTCACTTCGCCCCAGAGAGCGGCATCGTGCAAGCTCTTTTCCACAATTTCGTCCATTTCCCTTCTGTTTTTGGCGTAGCTGTTAATCTTCACTCCGTACACCACGTTCTCATAGATCGACTTGGGGAAGGGATTGGACTTTTGGAATATCATGCCGACCTTGCGGCGGAGCAGGATCGGGTCAACTGCTCTCGCGTAAATGTCTTGCCCATCAATAAAGACTTTACCTTCGAGTCGGGCAGCTGGGACCAGATCGTTCATTCGGTTCAAGGTGCGTAGGAATGTAGACTTTCCGCAGCCGGAAGGGCCGATCAAGCCGGTGATTTGTCTCTCCTTGATTTGCAAACTGATGCTATGAAGGGCCTGGGTTTTGCCGTAGTAGAAATTCACTTCCTCAGCTTTGATCTTAGCAGGAATTTCTGGCACCCTTCTACCCTCCGCAGGTACCGTGGGTTTGACCTGGACAGCGAGCTTGCTAAACATTGCGCCTGAATTCATCCTGTTCGCCTCAGTCTAGCACGCATTTGGCTGCGGATCACGATGGCAATGAGATTCAACAAAAAAGTCAATGCCAGCAGCACAAATACGGTCGAATAAAGAATCGGCCTGGTGGCTTCCACATCGGGCGATTGCGTCGAAAGCACATAGATATGGTAACCCAGCTCCATGAATTGGGAATGCAATTTCGAGGGCAAATCGGGAAGAAAATAGGCAGCGCCGGTGAACAGAATTGGAGCCACCTCTCCTGCTCCGCGGCTGACGGCTAGAATGCCTCCAGTCAGGATGCCGGTCAAAGCTTGAGGCAACACAGTCCGCATAATGGTTTGGGACTTGGTCGCACCCAGTGCCATACTGGCCTCGCGAAACTCGTTGGGGATGGATCGCAAGGTGTCCTCAGTCGTTAAGATGACTACCGGCAGGGTCAAGACAGCCAGCGTCAATGCCGCCCAAATGATGGCGGGTTGGCCAAAAACCAGTTGGCCTCCATAGAACAATCGGTCCATGTTGCCGCCCACAAATTTGACAAAGAACCCCAGTCCGAATAAACCGAAGACAATGGAGGGGACACCAGCCAGATTACTCACGGCCAGGCGTGTCGCTTTATAAACAAGGGATGTCTTGGAGCTGTACTCGTTCAAGTAGATTGCTACCATCACGCCAACGGGAACAACCGCCACTGTCATCAGGAATACCAGCAGGACAGTACCATAGATGGCTGGAAATATTCCTCCGGCGGTCATTCCCTGCTCCGGCGAAGCTGTTAGAAACTCCCAGGACAGGTGGCCGCGGCCATAGATAAAAATATTCCCCAAGATAAGGGTGATCATCAGGACAATGGTCAGGCATGCCATGCCAGTTAGCAGGTAAAATAACTTTTCAGAGAATTCCGATCTTTTACGCATTTTTCTGGGCCAGAATCATGTCTGCTCTGCTGTGCGTGTGTCCTCGTCTTAAGACTTGCATACGGCCAACGATGGCCGCGATTTGCGGCTAAAGGTTAAGTTCCCGTCAGCCTTCGTTTCAGTTGTCCAACAAAGTATTCACCCATCATGTTTAGCAAAAATGTAATGACAAACAGCAAGGTGCCAAGGAAGAACAAGACATGGTAATGCGGGCTATGAAACACGACCTCTCCCAGTTCAGCAGCTATGGTAGCGGAGATCGTCCGCACGGAATCCGTGAACTTGAAGGAGGTGACGGCTGCATTGCCCGAAGCCATTAAAACGATCATGGTTTCTCCCATCGCACGCCCAAACCCCAGAACCAGCGCCGCAAAAATTCCAGGTGTAGCTGCAGGGATAACTACTGACGTCGCCGTCTTCCAAGGCGATACTCCCAGAGCCAAAGAAGCTTCCCGATAGCTGCGAGGCACGGCAGTAAGGGCGTC
>QHZQ01000379.1 GCA_003224725.1 Acidobacteriota bacterium
GTAAACAAGAAAAAGGGAAAGAGGTAATGGCCCCAAAACTGATTCTAGTCCGACGAACCCTAGCTTTTAAATGGCCAAGTGTCACGGAGCAGTGAGTAAAAACATCTGCGAGGCAAGCTTGAAAAAATTCAATAGGTGTTGATATGGGAATCTTCAAGAAAATTTTCGATTCGATTGGCGGGAACTATGAGCCACCTAAGAAAGGCTCCAGGGGCTCCAAACCGGCTCCCCCGCAAGATTCGATGACAAGGCAGACCTTCACAGACAGGGGTCCAACCAGAAAGGTAGCGGGGCGTGATTCCGCTTTCGAAAGAACTTTCGAGAGACCGACTGGACCCAACACGGCTGGGGCGATGACCAGCGTTACAGACATGTCCAGTCATGAAACCGATAGAGCTCCTTTTCCTCCGAACATGCTTCAGACCTTTAAACAGCCGGAGAGTGCCCAGACGGACTCATCCGCACTCGCTACCTCTCTGGTGGGTCTGCCTGTGACCGACAACACTCTTTTGGATGAAGTGGTGCACGCCTTTGATGAGGCCTTCGATGCCGTCATCAGCTCAGAGGTAGCGACAGGTCCAGTAACCGCAGCTGTGGTACAGCCGGACGAAGGGGCAGTTCAAGATCTCTTTGTCCAGATGGCTGCCAACCATGCGCGTCCTTTGAAACATTTTATTTTCGAGCTTAGGCGTGGCACGGCCACCAGAGACTGGATCGAGATCTGCCGGCCTGCGCTGCGAAGCATCAGCCGAGCGGCCGAAAATATGGACCTCTTCCAGGTGGCCCAACGGATGAACGATTTTGATGAGACCCTCTCACTCGCGCAGATAAGCTCAGAGCGTTTGATCGGCGGTGAGATACGCCAGTGTATTCTGGCCGGCTATGAGGCGTTAATCGAGACTTTGCCTGAAGCATTCCGAATAGGAGAGGAAGCGCGACAGCGCGAAGAGTTCATTATCAAATCGTTGCTCAAACAGATTCCTGGTCTGGGGCGTGTTACTTTCGAAAAGCTCTATGGGGCCGGCCTCGGCTCAATGGACATGCTCTTTTTAGCCAATAAGGAGGATCTGGCGGCTGCTACCACGATTTCCCTGGGAATGTGTGAGCGTATCTGTGACCGGGTTCAGCAGTATCGTAAGGAGGTGGAGGACATGCCGCTCGATACCACTCGATCGGGATATCGCTTTCGTCTAACCAGCCTGGTGAGCGAGTTGCGTCGCCAGGAACGCGAGTTGGGATGCAGCGCGTCTGAGATGGGCTCCCATCCTACCGTGGCCGCCGAAAAGCGCCAACGTCGACAAAACCGGCAGAGGTGCCTTCTTCAAATCATGGTAATGCTGGCTGAGTTGGGTGAACTGGATTTAATCCACAAAGTCCAACGGCTCTCCTTCAAACGACGCATCCAAAAGCTCGATGAATATCTCACCAGTTCGGCAGCATGACCATTCCGTTTTAGCCTCGCGCGCGCTCTCATGGCTTTGGGGAGCAGAAAGATAGAAAGAGTTTCATGACAGATTTTTCCAGAGAAGAAGTACTCGAAAAAATCAAAAGAGGCGACAGTCTGGAGCGGGCTTGTCTCAGAGACCTTGTGTTCGATCACACCAACTTTGAAAATGCCAACCTGCGACGTGCCGACCTTGAAGGAGTGGATTTCGAAGGAAGTAACCTGCAGAAAGCCAACCTGGCCTGTGCCAACCTGCGCGAAGCTTACTTGGTGGGAGCCAACTTAGAAGAGACAAATTTGCAAAGGGCCGATCTTGAAGAGGCCAATCTTGAGGATGCTAATTTGCAGTTTGCCGACCTGAGTCACGCCAACCTTGAGGGGGCCACGCTGGAGCGCGCCAACCTGAAAGGGGCCCGTCTTTCTTATGCTCAACTCGAACTCGCCAATCTGGGAGGAGCTTTACTGGAAGACGCCCAGCTTATCAACGCCGACCTGAACGAAAGCTATCTGGGCGGAGCCAATCTAAAAAACGCCAATTTGCAATATGCCCGTCTGGAGAAAGCCAGCCTGGAAGAGGCAGACCTATTTGGGGCCAATTTAATTGAAGCATCCCTGCGTCACGCCTGTGGCGAAGGCGCGAACTTCACGGCTGCGCTTCTGGAAGGAGCCATGGTTGAGGGCGCTACGTTGGCAGGCGCTAATCTATCCAGGGCTGATCTCCGCCACTGCCATCTGCGGAATGGAAAACTGGCGGGGGCTATTCTGAGCGGTGCCAAGCTCTTTGGTATTGAGGCCATTCCTGATCAACTCGCTGAGATCTCAGCCGATTGGCTGGATTTTTCACCTGACGGGAGTGGTCAGGTGAAAGTTGAGGGAACCAGGCTGGCAGAATACTTCAAGCGAGTCAAGAACGGTCTGGGGGGAGTGTCTGCAGACTTTGATAGCCAGCCCAAACGCTTCTTTGGCCAGGGCGATGTGTTGCGAAACGCTGTTCTCGAGTTCGACGAGAAGTCGCAGGTTGAGATTGAAAGCTATCTTGAAAAGTGCACTATCACTCTGGGGCAGGGATCAACGCTGACGATCGGACCCAATGGTATCCTGGCAGGCTGCCAGATAATCGGAGCCGGCGAGATTGTGATTCATGGAACGTTCTTTGAAAATGGCGCCTCTCCTGGGATTGTGGGTCCAACGCGGTTGATCGTGGGAAAAGGTGGCACCGTCGTCGGAGCGCTTCAACAACCGGTGTCGCGGACTCAATTTGGTTTCGAGCATGGTTGCTCATTAGGTCTAAAAATCTTAAAGTCACTGTAACCTTAAAGGAGAACATCAATGTCACAAAACCCAACAACGAAGCAAACCATATTGGAAGACGGGACGGAGGTTGATGGGTCCATTCGCTCAAATTGTCCGATTACCGTCAGCGGTAAATTAAAGGGAGATGTCTCGGCACCCTCTCTCACCATCACCCAATCGGGATCGGTCTGTGGTCAGATCAAGGTTTCTGAACTCAAGTCTCAAGGCGAGATCGCAGGCCAGATTGAAGCCGAGAGTGTCGAGCTATCCGGAAGCGTCAGCGATCAAACCACCATTCACGCCGCCTCACTGCAAGTAAGGCTCAATCAAAGCGGTAGCCACGGTAAACTTCAAGTCACCTTTGGCAACTGCGAGCTGAAGGTGGGCGAGCCCGTAGCCAACCCCTTGAAAGGCCCGGCCAAGTCCTCTTCACGAGAAGGCAACAAAAAGGAACTGCCTAAGTTCGAAGTGATCTCTGCGGCTCAGGTCATCGGCGAACCAGAGCTCGCCTAGCGTTTTGACATCATCCCGTCTTCAAAGCGACAAACACCCATGGGTTTGCAAAGGCCACCTGTCTGAGAGATCAATTCACCTCTTCATGGCATGCGAAGAAAACCAACGCGCTACGACGCGGGTAATGGTATTCCTGTTTGTACTCGTGCTCCTGCCCGATTCCTGATATTTAGCCTTCCGCTTCGGGGACAGACTTCAGAATGTCTTGTTGCTGAAGCTCTGGACAGACCAAAGTTTTTGCTTCCTGGATCCCATTTGGGTCCTCCCCTGATTTGAACTCCCACCGCCATCTGCAAAAGACCGGGAGGGCGAGGCTCCCGCCGAGCCTGATGAGGCAATGACTTGCTGAGGCGATGGCTCGCCAGGAGGCCCTCCCAATTTTTTCACAGCTCCCCTCTTGGGAGGGGACGGGGTCCACAGCCTCATAAGCGCTAACTTTGTGAGGTTTTCTCATAGTCCGCCACTAGAAAATAAACGCCAAGAGCGCCAAGTATCGCCAAGGAAGCAAAAGCACGATGGGATCTCAAACTTGATCCCTGCTGTGCCCTCGGCGCTCCTGACGATTTCGGATCCGTAGTGAAGGTGTCACCTATAAAATCACCTCCCATGCTCTTAGTTACTTCGTCGGTAGTCACCCGGCGCACCTCCTTGGCGATCTTTGCGTTCTTTGCGTTTCCAAGTTTTTGGGGCGGTGTTCAAAACGGACCATGGTTACAAATCCCAAGTTAGAACTTATGGAGCTCGAGGGTGGGTTATTGGACG
>QHZQ01000380.1 GCA_003224725.1 Acidobacteriota bacterium
TGTCGTTGCGCCTTGCGGATGCATTTCTAAAGACACTGGTTGCAGCCGCTGCCGAGAGTCCTGTAATGCTGGTAGTCGACGACATACATGCTGCGGACAACGCAAGCGTTGCGATCCTCCATACCGTTGCCCGCAGGCTGACGGATGGGCAGGTGCTAATGGTACTGGTGGGTCGCATCAGCGAGCTGCGTCTATCACCGGCCGCCGACGCACTTACTTCAGATGATGCACTATCTGGTTTGATCAGCTGTCAGCTTGACGTGTTGGTGAATGAAACCGCAGAAGCGCTTGTGTGCAGGCTCGCCAACTCGTCCAACAGCGCCCATCCCCCTGTCGCACGCATTCTTCGAGCGGCACGAGGCAATCCCCTGGCAATAGAACTACTGACTCGGGAGTGGCTGGCTCATCCGTCCACCTCATTGTTGAATGATCTAGAGTCACTCGACACTCAGCCCGCTGCCAGGGTCGGCATTCCTCGAGCAATTGGCAAGATGTTTGAGCGTCAGTCACGCCGCCTGGATTCGATCACTCGCGCTGTTTTGGATACCGCTGCCGTACTTGGAAGGCGTTTGACTGCTTTGGACCTTTATGCCGCCACTGATATCGCCCCAGGCCAAGCTGCGGAAGCTCTGTCGCGTCTAAAAGACGAAGGTCTTCTACGGGAGATAGGTGGGGACCTAGAATTTCGGAACGAACTGATCCGCGCCCAAGCGTATTACGCAGTTGCCGGTCCCATTCGGCAGAATCTTCATGCAAAAGTTGCTGACCTTCTGTCTCAACGCGAACCCAAAGTCGACGCTCCCAACCTGGAAATTGGCTGGCACTTCTTGCGCGGTGGCTCGCCCACTTTGGCTGTGCCGTTTGGGATCTCGGGAGCTGAAGATGCAATCGCAGCGGGAGCCCCTGCGGAAGCACAGCAAATCCTTGAGGCGCTTCTATCGTACCAACACGACGAGGAACTCTGCAGGCAAATGCAACTGCTTCTTGCTAAGGCTCTTCTCGACCGATCCAATGCGTCTAAGGCGATGCCGGCCCTTGAATCGCTCCTGCGATCTGGCTGCCTGACTGTTCGTGAAAGGGCGGAAGTCACGAGACTTGTAAGCAATGCGGAATTCCTTCTAGCAAAATCGCCAAGAAGCCTTAGAGTCGCAGCAGCCAAGACTGCTTTGGAAGCCGCAAGGGAGACCGGCGACGCGGAGCTTCTCCTTAAGGCGCTGCTGGAGTACGCTCGGACATGTAAAAACCTCGGAGATGCAGAGGGAATTCGTCAAACGCGCTGTGAAACTGCCAGAATCATAGATTCGGGCACACAAGTGCCGTCCGCTTATCTGACGATCGCCTATTGCGATTATTACACTTACGAAATTCGTTCTGCGTTGCTCGCGTTAGAACGGGTCGCTCAGTTAAACGGGCGTGATCTCGCGCAACTTTCGTTCGTCCATAACGGAATCGGCAGTTGCTATTCCAGTCTCTGCAACTTTCCCGAAGCATCACGACACCTGCGCAAGGGCTTGGAGATCGCCGAGCGGATCGGTGACGATTCAAGAGCGTCTCGCATCCTATCGAATTTGACTCTGGTATGCACGACGCTGGGACGCTACGAGGACGCAATCCAGGTTGGACGCCGCAGCATTGAGTTGGGGAAAAGAAATATTAACCAGCCCGAGATTGTGACTGCGTACGCCAACCTTGGTGACGCATACCTGTTGACAGGAGATCGAGAAGGTGCATCGGACTGTTTGGAACGTGCAAAGGAGTGGGTCACGACACACGATGATTGGTACATGACGGTCATTTTTCTCTTCGAGAATGCGAGCAGAGCGTTGGCGACTGGGAATATCGCCCTGGCTCTGAGCATCAAAAGAGAGATTGACAGGCTCACCGGAAGCGCCCAACAACTGCTGGTTCAAGGTGGTCTAAGCGTCAAACTCGATGCTATCAAAGCGCTGCACGAGGACGGGCCGGAATCAGCAAGGCAACTGGCCGTTGACCGCAAGCGTTTCTTTAGAAAGCGTGTCCCCATGTACTACCTTGATGCCTTAGCAGTATGCGCCTGGCTAGAAAGTCATTTGGAAGGAAGGTATTCGACTGAGACCCAAGACGAACTCAAGCTATTCGAAATGTGGGGCGCTGCAGGAAAACGAGCGCTACTCGAGGCACAAGGGTTCCTTGGCTGATCGGCTGGACCAGTACTAGTAGAGCAGCGCTCTAGTTTGCTGCCCGTACGCCCGTTCTAGCTGTCCTAGAAGGCGCGTTCATACTTGGAATCTGTGGCACATCACCGACCAATTGCGGGCCAAGAAGACGTCGTATACCTGGAGACTTTGAAACCAACTCCACAAGCCTAGGGTCAAACTGTCGGCCCGAATGCTTTGCGAGTTCTTCAAGCGCCCTCTGCAAGCCAAGTGCCTTTCGATACGGGCGATCCGTGGTCATCGCGTCAATCGTGTCCGCAATCATTATTATCCGAGCACCGATGGGTATGCCATCACCGATGAGCCCATCAGGGTAACCGGTGCCATCATAATTCTCATGATGGTTACGAATATCCATCTGCACACGTCCTCGGAACTCCGCAATCGTTCCAGCGAGGTCAGCGCTACGGACGGGATGCGCCTGCATGAGCATGCGCTCTTCAGGCGTAAGCCTACCTGCCTTACGAAGAAGTGGCGCAAAATCCTCATGGATCTTCCCCACGTCATGGAGTAACGCCGCAGTGCCTATCTGATCAACATGTTTTGGATTTAATCCAAGTTCACGTGCGATTTGACGCGCATACTCTGCGACTCTAACCGAATGGCCGGATGTGTATGGATCACGAGCCTCGATGGCCTTAACCATCAGTTCGAGAAGTTCTCTGTTTACCCGCTCGACCTGAAGGTTCATCTGGTACATATGACGAACAAAGAAGAGCGGCAAAATGAGGATTGCCAATCCCACGAGCTGAAGTCTGATGTAGAGAAATGCTAGCAGAACTGCGAGCGAACTTGATATGAAATCGTATAGGAGCGATCCACCCGCAATTCTGGACCAGGACTCCAATACTGATATCTGTCCTATCGATGCCACACCGAACGCCACGCTACCTTGGTTGATTACGAAAAACGTGATCACCAACGCGACAAACGGAAGGAACCCAAACTGAAAACCCTGCAGCCCGTTTACACCACCCGCGGCTCTGTAGACGAGACCCCCAACACCAACAGCAAGCATATACTGAGCTACGTTGAACCAGACACGAATCATTGGCTTTCGGCGGACGAACGCGTCCACAACGAGGGCGGCCAAACCGCTCATCAGCATTGGCCAGGGATGTTCAAACAGCACAACAGAAGCTAGCAGCGGAATGAATGCCACCGAACTTCGGACGTTTGCAGAGGTGATCCGCGGAATAGGCAGGAAGCTGGAGTCGCAGATGACAGCGAGAATGGCGAAAGCGACTAGACCGTTCCAATACTGCGGTTGAGCTGAGTTGGGAATGGACCAATCAGGAAAGAACAGAACAACACCCGCCAGCGCCGACAAAAACGCCGTCAGCACGTAGAGGCGCAAAGAGTCTTGTCGCTTTGAAACCCGCTCGCTCATAGCGCCATCCACGGATAAAAAAAGACGGGGGGGCCCAAGTATTCCGCTAGAGTCCAACCATTCCATCTGCGAAAAACAACTTCGCGACTGCCGTGAACAGAAAAGCGAGCAGTTGCAACATCGAGCGTCACCCCCTTAATGGGTCCAGCGAGTGTTACAGCCTCGCCTAGGAGTGACACGCCTCTCTATAGCGTGCCCGACGCTTCGCTCGTCTACTGTTCGCTACGCTCCGCTCTAGCTAGCGGTGACCAGGGGCCCCCTGTTTTCGATTTGAACAACCACTACGCAACCTTCCGCGCCTGCAACGCACGACGCATCGCCTCGATAACCACCCCCATGCCTTCCACCTTGTTGACGATCGCCCGCACGCCCAACGCCCGCAGTTCATTCTCGGCTTTCACCGGCATTCCGCCCGTGACGATCATCACGGGCGCGGTCAGTCGTTTGGACGTGTCCTGCAACCGCTCCACTACCTGCACCGCGTTCAAATCCGGCAGCGCGTAGTCGAGGATCACCAAATCGGGGCTCACACGACCAATCTCCAGCAGACCGTCCACAGCGGTCGTCGCCTCGATGATGTCCAGGTCCGGCGCCTCGCGCTGCAACGTCCGCACGAG
>QHZQ01000381.1 GCA_003224725.1 Acidobacteriota bacterium
TGATCTCTCTGGGGGCCTTCCCTACGCCCAACAGATCGGGCTTCCCTAACTTTGTTAACCAGCAACCGTTGGTTCGCAACGACCACCAGTTTATTGTCCGGGTGGACCATGCTCTCTCCTCCAAAGATCAATTGTTTGGCCGCTACTTGTTCGGTCAATCCGATATCAAGGACACGACGCTAGCCTACACCACACTTCCCAACTTTGGGGATACGGTTTATTACCGCGGCCAGAACATCGCTCTCAACTGGACCCACACATTTGGCCCTCACCTGTTAAACGAATTGCGTGGTAGCTTTCAGAGAAACTATGACATAGCTGCCTGCGAGAAGTGTCCTCGCGAGCCGGGCTTTATGGAGAGCTTCGGCATCAACAATTTCAAGGCTCTCTCGGCAGGCGACGAAGGATTCCCCTGGTTTGGTTTCAGCAATTTTGCCGGCGTGGGGGATGCGAACTACCGTCCGGTCATCAGCCCCGACATGGTGGAAAAGTACCAGGATAACCTGACCTGGACGAAAGGGCGCCACACCATGGTCTTTGGCGCGGACATGCAGTTCTGGCAAGTTTTCCGCGAGGAAGCTCCTTTCTCACCTCATGGGCAGATTTATTTTAACGGCCAGTTCTCTTCTCTCGCCAGCGCGAGTCCTGCGGGATTGAATGACAAGGTGAGCGGGGTGACCGATCTGGCCGATTTCTTGCTGGGCTATCCTAATAACGCGGCCCGAACCCTTCGTTTCCTTAATACCAACCAGGCGGGAGGAGGATTCTGGAGCTGGTATGCTCAAGACGATTTTAAGGTCAGCTCCAACCTGAGCATCAATATCGGTCTGCGCTACGAGTACCGGCGCCCGGCAGTGGATAAAGGAAATAACTATGTGACCTTTGTACAAACCGGTCCCAAGTTCTCAGGTCCCGGAAACGGCATTCTGGTCACAGCCGCAGACGATCAACTAAACGACTCGTTTTGCACCGATCCTTTCTATTCCTACCTGAAATCGGCGGATGGCCGCTGCCTGGTGGCCACTTCGGCCCAACGAGCCCAGCTTGGGTTTACGGGACGCAGTCGCAGGACGCTGATCTATCCGGACAAGCGAGATTTTGCTCCACGCTTCGGAATAACCTGGCGGCCCACCAGCTCTGACAAATTCATCATCCGAAGCGGTTACGGTATCTTCTACGATCTGACCAACTTCAACAACCAGCACTTCGTGGACAACAATCCAGTCTTCTCTCCTTCCCAGGTTTACAACACTGCTTTCGGATCGCCTCCACCCTTGACCAATGGTGCCCCGACAACGACAGCCAACATCTTTGCGGGTGGAGGAGGTGTTCCACCCCTGGTCAATCAGTTCGTTTCCTTATACGTTTCTCCGGACTACAAGGCTCCTTACTTCCAACAGTGGAGTTTTGGTATTTCTTCCCAACTGAGCACGAACTGGGCTCTGGAGGTTAACTATATTGGCACCAAAGGCCTTAGGTTGGGCAACCTGCACCTGTTTGCCAACCAGCCTCACCCAGGTGTTGGTGATCTGCAGCCCCGGCGACCTTACCCCGACTTTAACATCATGCTCTTCACCACCCCAGACTCAAGATCCGACTATCATTCCCTCCAACTGAAGCTCAACAAGCGGTTTTCCAATGGGCTTTCCTTCTTGACCGCCTATACCTATGCCCACTCTATTAATGACAATGAGGGGGATGAGGGATTTGGCGGTGGCGTGGGCAATGCGGCTCCTCAGGACGACAATAACCTGCGACTCGATCGCGGACGAGCCGTGAACGACGCCCGCCAACGCCTGGTCTTGAGCTACATCTATGAGTTGCCCTTTGGTAATGGAAAGCGCTTTTTGAACCGAGGTGGCGGGGTCAATGTAGTCCTGGGCGGCTGGCAAGTTTCCGGTATCACCAGCTACCAGTCGGGATTCCCGTTTAGTGCGCTATCCAGTCAGGACTTTTCGAACTCCGGCAGCACGACCCCGCGTCCAGACCGAACCTGCACTGGTGTAGGCCAGAAGACCGTCGAGAGTTGGTTTGACGCGAGTTGCTTCCCCATCGATTCCTTGCAGGCGGCCCTGGCCAGCGGCACTCCTCAATTTGGGAATTCCGGCCGAAACATTTTGACAGGACCAGCACTGCACAATTGGGATCTCGCGTTACTCAAGAACTTCAGGATCACCGAGCAGGTCAAACTGCAATTCCGCGCCGAGTTTTTCAACACATTTAACTTCGCTCAGTTTTTCCCACCAGAACCCCACGTGGGGAACCCGAATATTGGAAAGATCAGTCGTGCTGGAGAACCTCGCGATATCCAGTTCGGCTTGAAGCTTTCCTTCTGAGAAAAATCGACCCAAAGGTAGAGACAGGCATCCTTGCCTGTCTCTTACCACTTAGAAAATGGCAATGACGGGCCAGGAGGCTTGCCCTACACGGACCTAGTCCGTCCCAACCGCGAGAGCCAAGACAATGCTCGCGCAGAGACGCAGAGAAGGAAAAACTGAGGATTGAGGTTAGAGAATCGAGGATCGATTGCAGTCTTCGATCATTGCTGCTTGTGGGCGGAAAGGTCATTGTCGAGCTGAAGTCGGTGGAACAGGTGGTTGCGGCCGACAGAAAACAACTACAGATCTACCTCCGGCTGACGGGGCTCAAGCTGGGTTATCTACTGAATTCTGGCGAAGCACTCATTTGCTCTGTGCACTCAACTGCTGGATTTAGGATCATGAAGCCTCACAGACTGATGATGGATCTGTTGGCCTGCTTGTTTGATCACCTGAGAAGCCAACAGGCGATTATTGCTGGAGTCTTGCTGGCCAGTTCTGCATTTGCCCACACGGTTTCGCAAGGGGGGAAGGTAGAAGACCTTGCTGCACGCGCGGAGCGATTGGAAGCCCAGGGCAAGTGGAACGACGCGGCGGCGGCCTACCGCGAGATCCTAAGACTCGACCCCAGATCGATTCCCGCACTGAATCGGTTAGGCGCACTCTATGTCAGACAGGAGAAGTTCCGGGAAGGCATCAAGTACTACCAACAGGCGCTGCAATTAGTTCCAAACGATTTCGGAACGAACCTCAACCTGGGCATTGCTTATATTAAGAGCCAGAACTACGTGGCGGCGGCCGTCCCCTTGGAAAAGGCGACTCGAGCGGATCCCGATAATCTCCAGGCCAGGCAATTGCTGGCCGTCGCTTTGATTGGGAAGGACGACTATGAGCGAGCCCTTCCACATCTGGAAAGAGTCGCCACCCTAAACCCGAAAGATATCGGGATCATCTATCTGTTGAACCGGGCCTATCTGGAAACAAAGCTATACGAGAAGGCCCTCGCCAGCTTTGAACGTCTGGAAGCACTCGATCCCAATTCACCCTGGGTCCATATCTTGAAGGGACAGGCTTACGACGGCCTGAGCTATTACGCCAAAGCCATCCGGGAATTTGAGACGGCCCGGCAGCAACAGCCCGCAGATTCCACCGTGCGCTTCTCTTTGGGCTTCATGTATTGGAAGGTACGCCGGTTTGAGGAAGCTGAAGTCGAGCTCCGGGAAGCTTTGAAAATCGATCCCAGGTTCGACGAGGCCAAGTTTTATCTGGCTGATACCTATCTCACCGACCAGAAACCGGAAAAAGCATTGCCAATTCTCGAGGGGTTAGTTGAGAGTGATCCTAAGAATGTACGAGTTCGTCTCGACTATGGGAACGTTTTGGAAAAGCTCAACCGCAACGAAGACGCGGTGCCTCAATTCCAGGAGGCTCTTCGGCTCGAGCCTACCCGAGCGGAGGCTCACTACCAGTTGGCTCGAGTCTATCAGAAGTTGAAGCGCACGGCTGATTTTCATCGTGAACTTGAATTGTCTCAAAAGTTCCAAAAGCAAAAGTTGGAAGAACAGGAAAGTCTTCTGAAAGCCAGCGGCTCACGTGGAGATCCCACGCACGAATTGGGCCTCAAGCCGGCCCGCCTGAGGAAAGCCGAAGATCGAAGATAGAGGATCGAGGATAGGTGGTGCAGACCTAGGGCGCCAAAGGCCGGAACCAAAAATCGAACCGCGAAGACGCGAAGGACGCAAAGAAAACCACCAAGACACCAAGAGCAGCCGCAGGGATGAGAATGCAAAAAACGGCCAAAGAAACGAGAAATGACGATCTTCCTTAGCAGAGAATCAGCAGAAAACTCTGATGTCTTGGGCATTGTTCGCCCAACCGCGTGGAAAAGCCCACGGCGAGAAAAGCACTCGCCGTGGCTACCAAGACAGAGCTCTCCGCCTGAATTTTCGCTTGACAGCATTTGCGTGCCTGTGACACTATTGCGACAATTTCACGCAAACGCTAGCGCCCAACGTTTCTGCGTTTTTCAACGGTAGTGAACGGTTTCGACTTTCGACTTGAACACTTCAAACCGCTCAGCAAAGGAGTCTTCTTGGCAATCGACACCTGCTGAAGCGGAACTCCCGCTTTGCAAATTGCCATGGAGGTAAGTATGTCGTTGAAGCACCCTGTTGCAGGATACGAAACTAAAAAATCCTCTGCTGTTTGGTTTGCCCTTCTCGTCGGGTTGATTTTCCTGGCTTTCGAATCACCAAGCGCCTCGGCCCAGGAGGTGGGTGCCACGCTCTTTGGCACTGTCACTGATGCGGCCGGAGCCAGCGTTCCGGACGCCGCCGTCACGATCACGAATCCGGAAACTGGCAAAACTGTTACGGTCACAACTCAGAACGATGGGAGCTACGTAGTGCCGGCACTCACACCTGGAACCTACACGGTCAGCGTCGAAAAGACCGGATTCAAGAAATCAGTCCAGACAGGTATCACGTTAGTGGTCTTTCAGAAGGCCCGCCTGGACCTGCAACTCGAAGTAGGAGAAATCAGCACGACGGTTGAAGTGACAGGTGCCGCTCCGTTAGTGGAGTCCGGTTCTGCCAGCATTGGGGGAGTTGTGGATACCCGCCAAGTCACAGAATTACCACTCAACATCCGTCGCTTTGGAAGCTTGCCTCTCCTGTTCCCCGGGGCAGTGCCCGACAATGGTGGTTTTTCGGCCAACATTTTCGGCTCTCCTTTCAGCGAAACCACTTATGCATCCAATGGAGCTCGTGGCTCGGGCAACAACGTCTTGATTGACGGAGTGGACGCCAAGAATCTTTTTACCGGTGGCTTCTCCATTCAACCGTCACCCGATGCCGTTCAGGAGTTCAAAGTTCAGACAGAGTCCTTCTCGGCTGTCTTCGGAAAGAACGCCGGCTCGACCATCAACCTCGTCACCAAGTCGGGAACGAACGAAATTCATGGAAGCGCCTTCGAATTCCTGCGCAACGATAAGCTGGACGCTCGAAACTTTTTTGCCCAAGACAAACCCTCCTTCCGCCGCAATCAGTACGGCGCATACATTGGCGGCCCGATCAGGAAAAACAAAACGTTTTTCTTTGGAGGTTATGATGCCCTCAAGACTCGCAAGGGGCTCACCTACACCGGGTTGGTGCCTACACCTGCGATGCTGAACGGAGACTTTTCGGCCCTCTTGCCGGACACGAAAATCATTGATCCGCTGACTTGCGACAATCCGCCCTTCGGAGCTAGCTGCCAGGCGTTTGCCGGTAATATCATTCCTCCAGACCGTATCGATCCGGTCGCTCAGAAAGTGGCTCCGTTTTTCCCCCAGCCGAATGCTTCGGGGGACATCAATTTTGTTGCGAGCCCTAAGCTCAACCGGAACGACCATCAGGTTAGCATTAAGGTGGATAACACCTTTGGTCCCAACGACACTGTGTATGGCCGTTATCTTCTTGGCCACTCGTTGACTCTGACTCCCGACCAGGCCTACAGCAAGTTGCCTGGTTTTGGTGACCAGATCCGTTATCGCGGCCAGAACGTAGCCATTAGCTGGAGCCACACTTTCAGCCCCACAATGCTGAATGAGTTTCGGTTCGGATTCTCCCGCAATATGGACATAGGAACTTGCGCGGAATGTCCACGAGCTCCGGGATTCATCGAGAGTTTCGGCATTAAGAATTTCAAGGGGCTCTCTGCTGAAGACGAAGGATTCCCTGTATTTCAGTTTGCCCAGGGGTACTTTCAAATAGGAGACTCCAACTACCGGCCTGTGGAAAGTAACGATATGGTAGAGAAGTTTAACGATACCTTGACCATTACTAAGGGAAGGCACACTCTCGCCATGGGCTTTGACATTCAACCCTACCAGGCCCTGCGCAACCAGGCGCCCTTTTCTCCGCATGGCCAATTCGGCTATAGCAATCTTTATAGCAACCACCCCATGTCGGACTTTATGCTGGGTTATCCATCCTCGGCAGGCCGCAGCATCGCAAAGGCTGTGACGTACCATGATGGCAAGTTCTGGAGCGCTTTTTTCCAGGACGATTGGCATGTGACTAGGAAGTTAGCACTAAATATAGGCCTTCGCTATGAGTACCACCAGATGCCCACGGATCGGAGAGACACAGGAGCAGTGATCGTTCCCCTTCCAGGCAAACCCTGGTTCCAACCTGGCAATGCAGTTCTGGTGGTACCCGGATATGCCCAGGCTGACTCGCTTTGCAATCAGCCTCAGTACATCGTAGATCAAGGGCTGCCAACGGAACACCATCTCCTGGCATGTTCGGACGTTATGAAGCAACTGGGCTTCACCGGGCGGGCGGAGAGGTCACTCTGGTTCCCCGATCGTTTCAATTGGGCGCCACGTTTTGGATTTGCTTGGCGGCCGACTTCCTCTGACCGTCTTGTTCTACGCGGCGGGTACGGGATGTTTTTTGAACTCTCAGAGTTCTGAAGCCTCCCTTCACCACGGCCACAGCGTTTGGCTCCGGAGCCGCCTTGTCCTTGAAGGAGGGCTTCCTCTCCCTCAATGCCAAGCCCGACTTCAAGCAGCCCTATATTCACGAATGGACGTTTGGCATTCAGACCGAACTCACCCCAGATATAGCCTTAGAAGTCCGTTACTTGGGATTGTCAGCCATCCAAATGAGCCACTTTCACTTTTTCGGAAACCAGGCTGTTCCGGGCCCTGGTCCGATTCAGCCTCGGCGGCTCTACCCAGATTTCAATTTTTTAATCGATACAGGTTCCGGTGCAAGCGCCAACTACAACAGCCTGCAAGTTCAGCTGACCAAAAGAATGTCACAGGGGTTGAGTTTCATGACTTCTTACACTTGGGCAAAGTCAATCACCAACAACGAAGGAGAGGAAGGGGGTTATGCGAGCGGTGATCTCGCACAAAATGACAACAACCGTGCAGAAGAACGAGCCCGTGGAGTGAATGATGCCAGGCAGCGTCTGGTCTTAAAACCAGGGTGGAGTCATGAGCGCGCTGGCAGGTGGCTGGGAGCTGAGCGCGATAGTCACTTTCCAAACAGGCTTTCCTTTTACCCCAGGGGCTGGTTACGACGTGGGCAACGTTGGCACAGGTTCTACTCGGCCAGACCGTACCTGTAGTGGTGTTGTTCCGACAGGTGACAGAACACCCGACCATTGGTTCGATACCAAATGCTTTACCAACGACGCTTTGATTGCGGCCTTCAACGCCGGAACCCCCAGGTTTGGCAATTCCGGCCGGAACATCTTGGACGGGCCGGGAATCCAGAATTGGGATTTCGGCATTATCCGAGATTTCCAGATTATGGAACGCATGAAAATGCAGTTTCGAGCCGAGATGTTTAATGCCTTTAACATGGCGCCTTTTGGAGTTCCCACTACTTCAGTAACAGATGAAAACTTCGGTAAGATTTTTAGCGCCGGAGAACCTAGAGACATTCAGTTTGGTTTGAAGTTTATTTGGTGAAGTGCCTCCACGAAAGGAAACCGAGGGTATTAAG
>QHZQ01000382.1 GCA_003224725.1 Acidobacteriota bacterium
AAGCCTAGAAGTAGCGAGCAACCTCTTACCGCCAAGGGTCGGGTCTCCTGAAGCAGCTGACCCCTCACCCGGCCTGGGGCCACCCTCTCCCCAGGGGGGAGGGCAGGCGGTGAGGGGACGGGAGGTTAACAAAATTGACCAAAGTTTGAACTTCGTTGCCACCAAGGAACCCTAGCCTAGTCGCTCGTCAGAATAAGCAGGGTAATATCGTCTGGCTGAGGGACTGGCCCGGCAAAGGCTTCCAGATCTTTCAAAATGTGAGCAAGTATGTCTCGAGCAGCGGCAGGGGCACTATGGATGGTGTCAGCCAGACGGGTGTGACCATAGTCCTCGTCCTGGTGGTTCACTGTATCGGTCAGGCCGTCAGTGTATGCCACTAAGGTGTCACGGCTCTCCAGGTTCAGCGTTTCGTCGGTCAAAGTCAATGGCTCAAATAGCCCCATAATGAGCCCCCCGGAAGCGAGGCGTTCCATTCCGCCTGAAGCACGTCGCAGGAAGGGTGGATCATGGCCGGCGTTGGCATAAGTAAGCGATCGCAGGACGGGATCGAGAATCGCATAGAAGGCAGTCACAAACATCTCGTTGCATGATTCCATCAAAAGTCTCCGATTAACTTCCCTCAATACAGCGGAAGGAGTGGCGTAGCGGCCGGCCTCGGAACGAATCAGGCTACGGGTCATAGCCATATATAATGCCGCCGGCGCGCCTTTCCCGGAAACGTCGGCAAGAATCAATGCCCAACGACCATTCGGTAGCGGAAAAAAGTCATAGAAGTCGCCAGCGACTTCACGAGCTGAACGCCAATCCGCCACGAGAGCGAAACCGGGGATATCGGGGGCTTGGGTGGGTAAAAGACTTTTCTGTACGACACGAGCCATTTCGAGTTCCTGTTCCAGGCGGATCCGCTGTGTTTCTGCCAGGTCGTACAACCGAGCCCGTTCGAGAGCGATGGCGACCTGTGAACCGGCAGTCGAAAGGAATTGGAGATCAGCCGGCGTCAGGAATTCCCATTGTTCTGTTGCGACATTGATCAACCCCGCAGGTCGGCTCTGCAGGATGAGAGGCACCGTCGCATGAAAGAGTAACCCTGCGGTCTCACCGGCATGACGAGCGGCGTCATGCAAGCGGGTACATTCGACTATGTTGATAGCACGGACTATCTGGTCGTTTCGTAACAGACTTTGGCAGTGACAATCGGGCGGTTGGCACAGATAGCGCCGATTGTCCTTTTCAAGTCCGGGCGGTAGACCACAGCATGCGGCTAAGGCAAAGTCATGCGGGGGATCGGCAGTACCCGTTGTGCTGTATAAACCAGCTTTCGTCCAGAGGAAAGCCCAGGCCGTCTTGAGCCCCATCACTTCGACCAGCGTTTCAACCACCGTGCCCAACAAGGTACGGATATCCGCCGATCGGTTAAGTTGCTCAGCAAGATGGTTGAGTGCCCGGAGGTGAGCGATTTCACGATCAGTTGGATTAGCAAAGCGCGTTTCCTCGCGTCGCCTGATCTGCTGGCGACTCAATAGGGGACGGTTGAAGTCGAAACTGTCGAAGGGGGACTTCGCGATAAGATGGCTGACCTGGGCCCAATCGTAGAAGCGTTTAAGAGAGGCGATGGTACGCTGAAGCATTGATCGGCGGGCCCCATTCAGTTTTAAGTGAAGCAAATAAGAGCGAATGGCAACATCATCATTCCTATCAGGTAGGAAGGGCCTCCCTTGCCGCTGCGTCTGCCAGTCATCGAAGCCACAGAGGTCAGTCAGAATCTGAGAGTCGACTGAGCCGAGTTGGGCTGCGAATTTTTCAACAAACTGAGTCATCTTTTATATAAAGAATGTGGGAGACGCGACCCTCTGTAGCTTGTTTCCTCGGTCCTCTCTTACAGCGTCCGCAGGAACGCTACCAAGTCCTTCTTCTCCGGTTGATTCAGCTTCAATTCCAAGACGAGGTTGAAGAACTCTACCGTGTCCTCCAGCGTCAGCAACCGGTCGTCGTGCAGGTACGGGGGTGAGTCCTTGATGCCACGCAAGGGGAACGTTTTGATCGGGCCGTCGGCGGAGGCTTTGCGCCCGTTAATCATGGTCTCGTTGTAGAAGCGCTCCACTCGCAGGTTGTGCATGAGGTTGTCAGTATAGTAGGGCGGGATATGGCAGCTGGAGCACTGGGCCTTCCCAAAAAACAGCTGCTGGCCGCGCAGCTCGCCCGCGGTGGCTTTGGTGGGATCCAGCTTGCCAAGGACGTTGAGCTTGGGCGCGGGTGGGAAGTCGAGCAAGTCTTGGAATTCGGCCATGAAATGCACTTGGCTCCCGCGCTCCAGGATGTTGACGCCCTTCTGCTGCGCCTGGACAGGGTCGCCGTCGAAATAGGCTGCGCGTTGCTCAAACTCGGTGAAGTCTTCCACGCTCTTCATCGCCCGTTGCGACCCGAACAGGCGCTGGATGTTGACGCCCCGCAGCGATGGGGTATCAATGCGATGCCGGTGCTCGTTGGGGCGGATGTCACCGACGGTGTGCGTGGCCGCGTTCGTATGACCATTGGCGTGGCAGTCAAAGCAGGCCACGCCCGGGTGGGCCTGGAGGCTGCGCCGGTCTTCGGTGGCGTTGAACTGCGCTTGCGCAAACGGCGTCACCAGTAGCCGCAAGCCTTCCATCTGCTTGGGATTGAGGATGTCTTTGAACAGCTCGTGGAAGTTGTTGAGCGTGACGAGTTGGCCTCGTGACACATCGCCCAAATCCGGCCGCGTGGTCAGATAGATTGGCGCCGGAAACTCGGGCAGAAGATGCTGCGGAAAGTCGAAGTCGAGGTCAAAGCGCGTCAGGTCGCGCCCGGTTTGGAGCTTAGTTTCGTCAATGAGCGACTGCGGGAACAACATGCCTCCCGCTTCGTGATGGGGATGGGGCAAGGGGAAAAAGCCTGCCGGCCAGAGGTTCTTGCTCTTGGTTTCCTCCGGTGACATGGCGGCCAGCTTCTCCCACGTCATGTCCTTGGCTAGCCGCACGCGCACGCCCTCCTGCACGGGTTTGCCGCGGGACATCGTGACTCCCTGAGCGGGGCGGTCGGCAAGGTCATAGCGCTTGGCGAGCAACTCCTGATGACGTTTGGCGAACATCGGTTTCTGCTGCCGGAGGCGGTTGACCAGAGTGGTGAAGTCTTCGTCAGCGGCGGAAATCGTTAGCGCACCGCAGACAAGCAACGCGGCCGCGAACGCAGTCAGGGACAGGACCCATGGAATTTGCATCTGGCTTTTCATGGCATTGCACTCCTCTTTTTTAAGTTTGGTGGTTGTATCTGTGGTTACGGCGTGTGAGAGGCCGAACGACTCCAGGGCTCAGCCGACCGCGCCTTTTGCCGGGCCGGCTGGACCCGTTGTGAGGCCAGCATTAGTCGCTCGTAGTGTACTTAAAAAACCTACCCTTCCGGAAGTAATAAAGAACGGACGCCTCCTTTTTTGCTCTGTCTAGCGCAATCAAGCTCAGCCGCGCCGGCGCTTTTGCGGGCGTCGGCTGGAGCGCCGCTCGGCGGTCTGCAGCGCCGTGTTGGGCTGCGGTCAGCGGGAGTACACCGTGACAACCTTATCGCTGTCAAACATCGCCCCTGGTGAAATGACGACCTCATCTTGGGGAGGTGGACCATTCCACCGCTCCTGGATCTTTTTCATCACCGCCGGATCGGAGAGGTCGAAGTCTCGGAGAAGTTGAGTGTTGCCGATTTCGACTCCGAGCGCCCGCTTGTAGATTTTCCACACGAGTTCCGAGCAGTAGATTCTGTCATCGGACCACTCGAAGTACAGATCGTAGCTCTTTCCTTGGAATTTTTTGCCTTCTGCCTTCATTTTTGCAAGGTTCGACGAGGTCAGGAGACGGTCTGCGTCTTGCAGGCGTTTGACTACGAAATGCCCACCCTCGCCTCTCTTCTCCCAATCCTTGAGTCGGGTGAGTTTCACGGGTTGGACCGCCTCGTACACGGACGGTTCTCCAGCTTCGACATACACAATTCCCATGTGGCTATACGGAGAATGGGTTGCACGTTGAATCGCAAGGCTTTGCGAAGAGCGAGATGTATGGAAGATGATGTCTCCGTCGCGAGGGACGTAGTCCGGAGAGGTGCTACAGGACAAGACGAAAAGCAGGAACAGGGGGATAACGAATCGTAAATTGTGCATACGTTCGAGCAACCCAACGTTCGGCATCAGCGCCGGCGCGGTTTGCCGTCCGCTGCATGCCGTTGGTTTTTCCATTCCCTAATAGGGGATAAATAACAAACCCCGTATTCATCCCTTTCAGGGATGGGAATTCATCGTGATACCTAACCCAGGGTAACGGCCAATCTGACATGCCTTCGGGGAATGAAGCGCTTCATGCTCGACTCTCTATTGTGCAACGAAACCCTTAATTCGCCCGAATCGCCAATGCGTGTCGCATCTGGCCTGTTTCGTATGGCGTCGAAATGTCCATTTCCCAGAGCCCCGCGTTTCAGCGCGGGGGCTCTAGAGTTTGGACATTTGTGGCACCGAAAAACGCGATTGACCCTCACCCGTCGCTTCGCGCCACCCTCTCCCACAAGGAGAGGGAGAACAGTGAGTGGGGGTGTGGCTCATAGAGTGAAGACAAGGGAATTGTCTTGTCCGTTGGTCAGTGCCGCCGAAGGAAGCGAAAATGGCAACCTTGATCCGAAAATTCATTCTCCGTCAATCCTACCGGAAAACTCTTTCGCTTGATGGCCTCGATGGTCAGCAGGGCCTGCTGGCGGATCCTGTCCGCCATGTGAGGGGCTCGGCCGGCAAAGCGCTCGATGTCGGGTAAGTCCTCGGGCAGCCCCACCAGGTAAAGGGCGCGCAGGGCCTCCCAGACCTGCTCCTGCGCGGGAGAAAGAAGGATGATCTCTTCTCCAAGCGAAACCTGTTTGCCCTCTTCGGCTAATTTCCTATCAAAGAATCCGGGAAGAGGCGAACGTACTTCAAAGGGTTCTTTTTCGGCGGACTGAATGCGAGCCAACAGCGTTCCGGTATTGACTGAATCGTCCTCTCTCAGACGAAAAGTCAGAATGCCTTCCTTAGAAGCAAGAACCCGATAGGGACGCAGCATCAAAAGAATCTCCGCCTTGCCACTGGTGTCCCCAAAACGGACCAGGGATAAGGCCGCGTTGCGCCGCACCAGCGGATTGGGATCTCGGACTAGCGCGGATAGGGCACTATGAAAAGCTTCTGACAGGTTGTCCTGACCCATCAGCCAGGCCACCGTGACGCGAATCTCCGGAACAGGATGGCTGACCAGGCTTTCAATGATGGGATACCATTTTCGAACCGCATTAGTCTCACCCCGGACGATTCTTTCCGAAATCTGCACCAGGGCATGCTGTGTCTTGCGAGGCTTGGCATCTTTGCCCAGGTATTTTTCGATTTCCCGGTCGGTGAGGGCTCTGCCAAACCAGGTCCCCTGCCAAAACAGAAAAGGGATCAAAACTGTCAGGAACGTGACCAACAGCACCAGGAGCTTGGCGCGCCATCCTGGGCGGGTGGACGAGGAGCTCGACGGATTAGGATGAGTGGACTCACTCATAGTCTATAGAGCATCCAATAGATGATGACGCCGGTTATCGAAACGTAGAACCAGAGAGGAAGCGTCCAGCGGGCAATCCGTTTGTGTTTTTCGAAGCGGGCTTTCCACGCGCGAGATAAGGTGGTGATAGCCAAGGGGACGATGGTAGCAGCGAGCAGCGTATGTGAGGTCAGAATTGTGAAATAGAGCCCTCGAATCCATCCGGTACCAGTAAAGCGCACGGAGCCTACCTGCGAATGATAGACCAAGTAAGAAGTCAAGAAGAGCAGGGAAGCTCCAAAAGCTGCCAACATGCAACGTTTATGAGCGGGTATGTTTTTTCGCCGGATGAAATAATAGCCCATTGAAAGCAGAATGGCGCTGGTGCCATTGAGGGTCGCGTTCACAGCCGGAAGATCAGAGACAGAAATCATGTGGCCTCGCTCAGTAAGGATTCAAGCGACGAAGCGTTTTTCCCCGAAGGGGATTCATAAGTCAGGCCAGGGTAGCGGCTTCAACCGCAACCCTGGGACAGTAATAAAGCCACGTTTCCATTCCCTGAAGGGGATAGATAACCTAGGGATTGGCGTATTCATCCCCGGGGAAAAATGGAATCGGAACTATCCCAGGGTAGTGCGCCGCCGCACAACCCCGGGCTGGTAAACTTATCCCCTTCGGGGAATAAAAAATGTCCAAACTTCAGGCCGCTGAAAGCGGCATGAGTGGCTATTGTCAAAATTCAAACCCTGATGCTCTGAGCAGTGCTTCCAAAGACTACCCCTTGAGCGGCTGTCGCTGTGCCAGGTAGCAAGCCGTGG
>QHZQ01000383.1 GCA_003224725.1 Acidobacteriota bacterium
AAACTCGAATTTCTCCGGCACACCGGCCACACTCGTGATCGCATCCAGCAAAACGGCAGCCTCCAGCGGCCGTGACAGGGCATGGGAGTAGCCGATCTTGTCTTCTTTGTTGCTCTCATTCGGTGTGGCGGACAATTGATAGGTCCGCGACTGCACGATGGTTCTCATCAGGTGCTTCAAGTCATAACCGTGGTCCTTGAAATCCTTGGCCAGCGCCTTTCGCGGGTCCATCCACTGGCTTTGAGGCAGCCTGGTCCCGTCCAGGAATGCCGGGACCACCTTTTCCTTTGTGCGTGGATGACTGACCCTCATGTCTTTGGGTTGGTCCACGTGGCCCCCGCCCAGCACGTCGATAATCAGGGCAGACTCTCTCAATTCCGAGTAGCCTGCAAAGAACGCCGCCAAACCCCAGTACTGATTCTGGCTCCAGGCTTCGAAGGGATGGCTGTGACATTGGGCGCACTCGATGCGGCGGCCCATGTACAGCCGGATGAGCTCGGGCATGATCACATCCGGGGTCGTCAGTTCTTCCACATAGTAGAAGTTTCGCGCCGGAGCACTGTAACCCTGCGCGGCAATGCGCTCCCGAGCCATCTGGTCGTAAGGCTTGTTAGCCGCGATACTGTTGGTGATCCAATCCTGGTAGGCCTTCGCTCCTTTAATACTGTTCGAAGTCACGAAGGTTACGCGCAGGAGGTCACTGAACCGAAAGCTCCAGTAGTCCACGTACTCGGGAGAATTCAGCAGGATCTCGATTAGCCGGTCGCGCTTGTTGGGATCCGGGTTGGCCACAAACTCCCGCACGCGTTGCGGCGGAGGCAATGTGCCGGTCAAATCCAGACACACTCGCCGCAGGAACTCCTGATCGCTCGACCGTTCCGAGGGCAGGACCTGGAATCTCCGCAGCTTGGCAAACACGTCTTGATCGATGTAATTGCGCGCCTCGATCTTCGGGTACTTCGCCATGGGCTTCTCGATCACTCCCACGTCCGCACTCAGCGTGTGGCCCGCAGCCCGAATGAGGATGTTCGTCTCGCCCCTCTTTTTCGCTTGTACCACTCCCGTCTGACTGACGTCGGCCACGGCGGGGTCATTGGTGATATACCGCACCTGCTCCGTGATATCTTCGCGCCGTCCATTGGAAAGATAGGCCGTCACCACCAACTGCTGCTGTCCTCCGCCCTGCAGGACCACCTCCCTGGGTGAGACTTCCGCTCTTTCGACTGTCACCCCTTGCTTCTCAGCCTCGTCTCCGTAAGGCGCTCCCGAACGAACCCAGTTCAGGATCGTCTCGTAGTCTGCTGAACCAACCTGAAGCCGCAACCCGCCCCCATGGGGAACACTGAACGTGGGCTTCAGCAGTAACAGGCTTTTCTCCGGCTGCTTCAAATCAATCCGTGAATACTTCGGATTCTCGTCGGTGACCAGCACTCGGAATGTCCCACCTTCCACAATCCACTTGTAATCCTCCCGCGGGAAGATACCGTAAATCGAGAGTCTGAATCCCCCTCTCCCTTTCACGCCGCCATGACACGTGGAGTCGTTGCAGCCCTGCCGGGTGAGTATCCCCTCAATGTCACGCGCAAACGTGAACGGACGCGGCTTGTCTGCTTCTTCGATACGAATGGTGGTCTTGGCCGACCGGCCGCCAACCTCGGCCGTCAGTATCACTTCTCCCGAGCTTCGTACCACAAACTTTCCGGAAGGGTCAACTTCACCCATCTTGGTGTTCGAGAGAGACAAATGGGCTGTGGACGTCACCTCCCGTTCCAGCCCATTGGTGTATTTGCCCAACACAATAAAATGCTGTGAGGCGTGCGCTCCCCACAGTATCGCTTCCTCTGGAACTATCCGGAGGGAAACGGGCGGCGCCAAGTCGCGGTTTCCTTCTCCGGCGCGGCCCTCCAAGGCGGCGAACGTAAGGATGAAGAGAATCGCAAGAACTTTGCTGTTGGCTAATCTCATGCTCATGATATTGCGGTTCCCAATCACTTTCCGGACTGAGGTGTCTTCTCTTCCCTCGGCACTGAACCCGCGACGACCATCAGCGGGATCTCGCGAACCAGCAGGTTCGGCCCCACCTTCCCGTTGACGATAGGTTGGCAGTGAAGCTGGACGATCCTGGGTTCGGTTGTCAGCGGCGTTTCGGGACCGGCGAGCAGGACAATCGTGGCCTTCTGCTCCTTCGGTGCGACAATGTCCGGGTTCTGCGTTACTTCCAGCGGCGCTCGACCCTCATTGAATTGCACGGCCGGAAATACCTGCACGCCCTGCGGCAATCCGGTAAAGAAGAAGGACAGGTCGCCGGTAAATCCTTCTTCATAGGAGGCTAGTAGAACCAGCTTCTTCGGTTCCCGCCGCGCCAGGTTGATGCGATTAATCCCGCTTGGCTTGGGCGCTCCCGGGGCTACCTCGTATGGACGGTCTCGGGCCAGCACCAAAATCTCTCCCACATGCGGAATCTCCGGCCGCACCAGAATCCTGTAATGATAGCGGGAGTTTCCATAGCGCGACGTGATATCGCGAACCTGAAGGGTGTACTCTCCCCCGCGTTCAAAGCTGTAAATGGCTTTGGGCTGCACATTCTTGAGGTAGACCTGGGGATCGGCATTATTGTTGAACATCGACAAGCGGCGCTCAACATTAGAGAAGAGTTCGTGATCCTGGCTGTCTGCGACCCCCACTCTTGGATTAAAGTAAGGAGGCTTGGCATCCGAAGCCTCGATTTCAAAAGCCAGCTTTTGTCCCGGCTCGACCTTGAATTTGAAACCGTCCACATCCCCGGGATGTTCAATCGTTCCTTCGATGACAGCGGGAACCGAGAGACTCTTGGCCTGAGCCGCACGTTGATGGCGATCGTGCTCTCCGACCGCTAAAGGATGAGTGACCGCGCTCGGTTTTTTAGGTTCCCGCTCGGCGGCAGAACGGGCGCCACTCGCCTGGACTGAGGACACCTGTTTGGCTTCAGGCCCTTTGACTGAGCGGCCTTCCAGGTGCGCCATCCAATTGTCTGCCAGGCTCCGGCTGAAGCTCCTCTCTGACCATTCGGAAAAGGTCGGTTCGCTTCGAGCTATCCATCCAGAAGCCCCTTCGCGGGAAAGGACCTGCACTTGATAGACACAATCCGGGCATCCTTGGCCGAACAGCCCGGAAATCTGCAGATAGTACTGGCCGTCTACTGAGAATCTGTAAGTCCCCCCGGCATCCTGGTGCATGAGGTCTGAGCCTTCTTCTTCAAAAAGGACCCGGGTGGGACGATGCGGGTCGAACCAGCTTCCCCCAGCACGGTAGAGCGCCAGCTCCGGAGCGAATTTGCCCGCCGTTGCCGCGGCATCGAATTTCTGCACCTCGACCGCTTCAAACCGAAGCCCCTGGCCCTTTCTGGCGGGGAAGGAATAG
>QHZQ01000346.1 GCA_003224725.1 Acidobacteriota bacterium
TTCCACCGCAATCGTGCCCTCAATGCACGTAATTTCTTCCAGGCGGACACAACCCCGCTGGTCCAAAACCAGTTTGGTGGAACGATGGGCGGACCCATTCGCAAAGACAAGACTTTTTTCTTTGGCACCTACCAAGGATTCCGCCGACGAACCCAGGACTTCCGGATGAATGCCCTGGTCCCGACTGCCGCGGAGCGATCAAGAGATTTTTCGAGGACCGTGGGTCGCGACGGACAGCTCATCATTATCCGAGATCCGGTAACGGGCCAAGCCTTTTTCGGCAACGTCATCCCGCCAGACCGGTTAAGCCCGGTGGCGCTCAATTACTTGAACCTGGCCATCCCCTTGCCAAACGACCCTGCTCAGGGCCCCAATGCGCTCAGACAAGCGGCCAGCGAACCCACCGACAACGGGCAGTATCTTGGAAAGATCGATCATCTCATTTCCGAAAAGCACAAAATCTCAGCGGCCTATTTCATAAGCAAGTCGGTGGTTGAAGATCATTTCCTGAAGGACATTGATTTTGCCGTCAACTCGACGATCAGCCGGCAGCAGAATGCCAACATTCATGAATACTGGACCATCAGTCCGACCAAGCTGAATCACTTCCGGGCAACACTGTCTCGAACTGCGGGGAACTCGAAGATCAGTCCAAACAACGTAACCCTGAACGAGCTGGGCTCCCAGTTCTCACCGCTTTCGGAAGGCCCGACTATGCCGCCCTCCTTCAATGTGAGCGGCTATTTCGATGCAGGAACCACTTTTGGCGGGCCTAAGACTTCCAATAATTATGCCGTCGCAGATCACTTCGACTGGATCAAGGGCAGGCACAACTTCAAGTTCGGAGGGGAACTCTGGTTGCGAAGGTTATTCGACGTCTCGGCGAGTCCTGCCATGGGCGGTGAATTCATATTCGAAGGTCAAACCGCCAATCCCAATTCGACAGGCAATTCCCTGGCAGATCTGCTGCTCGGTCGAGTGCAGCAATTGACCCTGGGCGCTCAAAGTTACAAAAGCAACAATGCTTGGGCCTACTACGGCTTTCTCCAGGACAATTTCAAGGTCACTAGCCGGCTGGCACTAACCTTGGGGCTGCGCTACGAACTGGATACCTGGCCGGTGCACCCTGCCGATCAGCTCATCGCTTACATTCCGGGGCGGCAATCCACCTGTGTGCCTCAAGCTCCCCCCAGCATCGTCTTTCCCTGTGACGCCGGAGTGCCGCGGGCGGGAGTGAAAAACGACACCAATAACTTCGCACCCCGATTCGGCATCGCCTATGACTTATCGGGTAATGGGAAATCCGTACTGCGAGCTGGCTATGGAATCTCCTATGCGTTTCCGATCTTCAATACGCTTCAGGGTCAACAGGTTTCAACTCCCTTTGCCTTCGGGCGCCGGGTGATTCGCGACACCACTCTGGCAGATCCGTTCGCTCCCATCGGTGGATCTCCCTATCCTTTCAGAAAGGATCCATCGAACCTTAAGTTTCCGGCCTCCTCGAACTACAATTTCCAGGACTTCAACATGCGAACGGGTTACTCCCAACAATACAACCTGTCATGGCAACAGCAAATAGGAACAGACTGGATGATTGATTTGGCCTATGTCGGAAACGTCAACCGCAAGCTGGCGGGCACGTTCGACATCAATTCTCCGATACTCACACCCGATGCCGGCAGTAACAATATCGATCAGCGCCGTCCGTTTTTCCCAATGTTCAAGCAGTTAACCGAGTCCGGGGCCTTTGTGGACTCCTCCTATAATGCCCTTCAGGCCCGGCTCGAGAAGCGCTTCAGCCAAGGTCTGACCTTGCTAGGTTCCTATACCTTCGGCAAGACAATCGATCTGCAAAGCTGGCACGACTCCCAAACGTTCTGGCTGGACCCCCGAAACCTGGGACTGGATAAGGGGCGCGCTGACTTTGACCGGACGCACGCCCTGGCGGTTTCCTGGGTCTGGGAATTGCCTGTGAGCACCCAGGCAAAGGGAGTCGTTTCCCGGATCTTCGGAGGGTGGGCGATGAACGGAATTGCCACCTTCTATTCAGGCGAGCCTGTGCCCATCTTGACTGATAAGGATAATGACTTTGACGGAAACGCCAGAAACGATCGTCCCGACGTGGTGGGAGACTGGAATCTTTCGTCCAACCGTTCGCGCGCCGAGACGATCAAAGCATGGTTTAATCCCGATGCGTTTCTAGCCAACACGGCCGGACAACGTGGTCATTTCGGACGCAACGTTGTCATCGGGCCCAACAGTGGCAACGTGGATCTGGGTTTGTTAAAGAAATTCCGGATTCGCGAAGGACAACACCTGGAGTTTCGCTTTGATGTGTTTAACGTCTTCAACCTCGTGAATCTCGGCGCGTTTCACGCTGACGCCCGCTCCACCGGTGGGGTCGAAGGGCGTGTCTCTCGCAGCACATTCGGTCAGATCATCAGCGCCGGCGATCCACGCATCATCCAGCTAGGTCTCAAATATTACTTCTAGGGTTACTCGGTGGCGAAGTTCAAACTTCGGTCACGTTTGTTAACCTGCCGTTCGCCTCTCCCCGAGGGAGAGGTGAACGCTTGATACCCAAATTATGCATCGTCGGCGTCATTGGGTAGCCCCGGAGGGGCGTCAGATCATAACCCACGGCGCCAGCCGTGGGTTAGCGTCATGCAGGAGACGAGCCCCGGCAGGGGCGAAAGAATCCGGATGGGAGATAAATTGTTCCGCCTTGTCTGTCGCCCCTCCGGCGCTGATTCACCCATCTGCCTTATCCCACGGCGGCGTGGGCAATTACCTTGCGCCTCTCCGAGGCTAATGCCAGAGGCTAATGATAATTTGTGATAAGCGTCCACAAGCGACGGTGGTCGCGGAGGCCGGGTGAGGGGATCGCTCGCCTCAATGTATCCTTGTTCCCAACTTGGTATAAGAACATCAAACGAAGTCAAATACTTGCGAGGTCATAAATCCATATGCAGCGTAGAACCTTTTTGAAAAGCGCGGCCACGCTTGCCGCTCTCCAGCGATTGCCCTCGGTCAATGCCAGTGCCAACGACAGGATTAGGGTCGCGGTCATCGGAGTGAACGGCCGGGGGAAAGACCATATTCAGGGTTATCAAAAACTGAAGAACGTGGAGGTGGCCATTCTGTGTGATGTCGACCGGACCGTCGCCGCTCAACGTGCTTCTGAGTTCCATCAGACCTATGGGAGAGCCGTGCCCATAGAGACCGACCTGCGTCGAGTCTTGGAAAACCGGGATATCGATGCCGTGAGCATCGCGACACCCAACCACTGGCACGCTCTGGCCACCATCTGGGCGTGCCAGGCCGGCAAAGACGTTTACGTGGAAAAGCCGGGTTCACACAACCTCTGGGAAGGCCAGAAAATGATCGAAGCGGCCCGGAAGTATGACCGCATCGTCCAGCACGGCGTGCAATTGCGCAGTTCTCCAGCATTGCAGGAAGGCGTGCGGAAGCTGCGGGAAGGCGTGATTGGGAAGGTTTACATGGCGCGGGCCCTGGTTTATCGCTGGCGGCCATCCATTGGCAAGCATCCGGAA
>QHZQ01000347.1 GCA_003224725.1 Acidobacteriota bacterium
GCAAAATGCCAAATGCAATAACTATCAAGTTAGAGTTCTTGGCGAACAGCAGAGCGCGCTGGCGGGTGATGTAGAGCCATAGCAGGAGAAAGCTTGGAGTGATTTGCCTAATAGTTGCTGCCAATTGTTGACTACCCACTGCTGACTGCCCACAGCTTTCCAATTGAGGTGTTTTTCAAGGAATGGAACCCTCCACTCCCATGATGGCGCAGTATCACCAGGTGAAAAAGGAATTTCCGCATGCATTGGTTTTCTTTCGCCTGGGGGACTTTTACGAGTTGTTTTTTGATGATGCCGTGGTGGCCTCTCGTGAACTCCAAATCACCCTGACTTCAAGAAACAAAGAAAAGGGGCTGTCCGTCCCCATGTGTGGGGTCCCCTATCATGCCGCTGACAGCTACATTGCTAAGCTGATTCGCAAGGGTTATAAGGTGGCCATCTGCGATCAGGTGGAAAACCCCAAAACGGCGAAAAAGCTAGTGCGGCGTGAAGTCACGAGGGTTGTGACACCCGGTACCGTATCCGATGGTAACCTTTTGGATCCCCAGGAAAACAATTTCCTGAGCGCTATTTGTCAGGAGAGCTCCGGCGTTGGAGTGGGCTCGATAGATCTTTCCACGGGAGATTTCAGAATAACGGAATTCCTGGGGTCTTCGTCTCAGGAGCTTCTGCAAACTGAGCTGGAGCGGTTGCAGCCCAAGGAAGTCATTTATCCAGCGATGATGAATTCTAAGGAACACCTTTGGGGGCAGAATACCACTTTGGTGAAAACCCCGGTAGAAGACTGGACCTTTGCTCAGGATTATGGTCAGCGGCTCCTTTCCGAGCATTTTGGGGTAATGAGTCTGGACGGTTTTGGATGCCAGGGCAAGAAACTGGCGGTGGCGGCAGCCGGGGCTATCTTACATTACTTGAAAGAGACTCAAAAAGCTTCACTGGGTCACATTGATCAATTAAGGTACTACGACTTGTCAGGAGCCATGGTTTTGGACCAGTCCACCGTCCGAAACTTAGAATTGGTGGAATCCCTTTTCGATGGCTCCCGTCATGCCACGTTGATTGCGAGTTTGGACAAAACCTCAACCGGGATGGGAGCGCGACTCTTAAAGGGTTGGCTCCTGAGGCCGGAAATCGATTTGGAAGAAATTGCCAACCGCCTGGATGCTGTCGGGGAACTGAAGCAACAGCTCATTGAAAGGGAAGAGTTCAAGTCGCTCTTGAAGGGCGTTTACGATGTGGAGCGCCTCTTATCCAAAGTCGCTTTATCCACTGCCAACGCCCGCGACTTAATCTCATTAAAGACCTCGTTAGAGCAAGTTCCTGCTATCAGAACGCATCTTCAGAAGTTTGCCGCCCGGCGATTGCGGCTTCTGGCGGAAGAAGCCGATCCTCTCGAGGATGTGACCGCTTCCATCAGAAAGGCCCTGAAAGACAATCCTCCTATCCTTTTGACCGAAGGGGGACTCATTCGGGAGGGGTACCATGCCGAACTGGATGAGCTCAGGAGCGTCAGTACATCAGGAAAACAGTTCATTGCCGAACTGGAAGCTCGAGAAAGAGCACGGACCGGCATCCACAATCTCAAGGTCAAGTTCAATAATATTTTTGGTTATTACCTGGAGATTTCCAAATCCAATTTGAATCTTGTGCCTCCCGATTACGAACGCAAGCAAACCCTGGTGGGAGCCGAAAGGTTTACCACTCCCGAATTGAAGGAATACGAGAGGAAAATTTTAGGGGCGGAGGAACGAGTGGTAGAAATTGAATACGACCTTTTCTGCCAACTACGCTCCTTGGTAGCCAGAGAGGCCAAACGCATTCGCAAAACGGCGGCAGCTCTCGCTCAACTGGATTGCCTGGTTTCGCTGGCAGAGGTGGCGCATGTCTATAATTACACACGACCCGAGTTGCAGGCGGAGGGAGACTTTGTAGTCAGACGGGGACGACATCCAGTGATGGAACAACTGGGGGATCAACTACCAACCGGAAAGTTCATACCTAATGATCTTTACCTGAATGATTCGTCCGATCAGATTCTGATTATCACAGGGCCCAACATGGGAGGAAAATCGACTTACTTGCGGCAGGCCGCTTTATTTTCTGTTCTGGCTCAGATGGGCTCGTTTGTCCCGGCGGAGTCGGCGACACTCCCGGTCGTGGATCGCATCTTTACTCGAATAGGAGCCACTGACAACCTGGCTCGCGGACGTTCCACTTTTATGGTGGAGATGACGGAATCAGCGGTAATTCTGAATACGGCCACCTCGAAGAGCCTGATCATTCTGGATGAAATCGGCCGGGGCACGGCTACCTTTGATGGGTTGTCCATTGCCTGGTCTGTGATTGAATACTTGCACCATCGTACCCGAGCCAAAACACTGTTTGCCACGCATTACCATGAACTGACTGAATTGGCTGATCTGCTTCCGGGAGTGAAGAATTATCACGTGGCTGTTAAGGAATCAGGCCACGACATTGTGTTCCTCCGCAAGGTGGAACCGGGGAGCGCTGACAAGAGTTATGGGATCGAAGTTGCCAAGCTCGCCGGGTTGCCCCAGTCGGTATTAGACAGAGCTCGAGAGATCTTGAGAAAGCATGAAGAAGGTGAGCGCGAGATCAGCGATCACCTGACGAAGCACTATAAACGAAAAAAGGCGCCCTCGCCCGGTCAACTCAATTTGTTCATGATTACTGATCACGAGGTGTTAGAGGAGCTGAGACAGTTGAATCTCGATAGCCTGACCCCATTGCAGGCTCTGGAAAAGCTGAATGAGTTTAAGAGTAAGTTGTAAAATTAATGGTCAGCCCTCAGCTTTCAGCGGTAAACAGGAAAGGGCAAGCTAAGCTGGTTTAGCGGTGCTTGTCCTGAATGCTGCAGAATACAGTGACAGCCACGCCCATAAGCGCTAACTTTGTGAGGTTTTCTCATAGTCCGCCACCAGAAAATAAACGCCAAGAGCGCCAAGTACGCCAAGGAAGAAAAAGCACGATTGGATCCCAAACTTGATCCCTGCTGTGCCCTCGTCGCTCCTGCCTTTCTCTTAGTTACTTCGTCGGTAGTCACTAGGCACCCCTCCTTGGCGATCTTTGCGTTCTTTGCGTTTCCAAGTTTTTGGGGCGGTGTTCAAAATGGACCATGGTTACAAATCCCAAGTTAGCGCTTATGTCTAGTGTTACTTTCCCCTCGCCCCAGCGGGGAGAGGGGCCAGGGGTGAGTTGGGGGAATAGCCAACCGTTCGCCGGATTTCAATTTTTTCTGGGGTGAGGGGAGACACCTCACTCAATTCCGCAGACCTCAAGTAGGATAGAGAGGAAAGACCCGTGAAGGAATCCAGACTTGTTGTTGGCCTGATGACCGGCACATCCCTGGACGGTGTGGATGCCGCTCTGGTAGAGATTATTGGGTCGGGTTTACTTACCCAAATCAAATTGAAATATTTTTACTCTGTACCCTTCGATTCCAAGGTTCGAGACCAACTCCTAAGGGTTGCTTCTGGGAGGTTGGTGTCGGCCCAGGTCATCAGCCATCTCAACTTCTTGTTGGGGATTCTCTATTCCGAAGCCGTATTCAAGCTCTGCAAAGGGGCTCGCATTGACCTTCATCAACTCGACTTAATTGGTTCGCACGGCCAGACCATCTTCCACCAATCCGAGCCCAGCGTGTTTTGCGGGCGCAAGATTGCTTCAACGCTACAAATTGGGGAGCCTTCCTTCCTGGCCGAAAATACCGGCGTCACTACGATCTCTGACTTCAGGCCCCGCGATATGGCAGCCGGTGGGAAGGGAGCCCCACTCATTCCCTACGTTGACTATATTCTGTTCAGGGACCTTCGACAGGGTAGAGTCTTATTGAATATTGGGGGCATTGCCAATGTGACTTCGATCCCTGCTTCACCAAAAATAATTCAAGTTAGGGCCTTCGATACAGGACCAGGGAACATGCCGATAGATATTGTGGTTCGTCGATTTACACAGAACGAGAAGAAATTTGATCACCGCGGGGAAATCGCCAGATCTGGCAAGGTGATTCCCACTCTCCTGGAAGATTTGCTGGCAGACCCCTATTTTGCTTTGAAACCGCCGAAAACGGCGGGTCGAGAGCAATTCGGAGAACATTTCACTTCGAAACTGCTGGATCAAGACGGCTCTCGCTGTTTTGAAGACCTGGTTTGCACCGCAACCGAAGTCACGGCCCAGAGCGTAGCCAGAGCCATTACCGAACTCGTATTGCCCCAGGCTCACATCGACCAACTGATTATTTCCGGTGGAGGGGCATATAATGATTTTCTTCTGCAACGCTTGCGTGCCCTATTACCTCAGCTTGAAGTGTTACGCTCGGATGATTTTGGAATCCCGGCTAATGCTAAGGAAGCTGTCGGGTTTGCCATTTTAGCCAACGAAACTTTGAATCTTCATTCGGGGAACATTCCCTCAGCTACGGGAGCGCGACATCCGGTTGTGCTGGGCAAGGTCGTTTGCGGCAATAATTACAAAAGGCTAAGGGGGATTGTAAAATCCTAAGCGAGCGGAACAAAGCAGGAGACACAATAGACCCGTGTTTGAGGAGAGCGGCCCGGGGGTGAGGGAGAACCTGTCACTCGATTACGCACTCCTTGGACCTTCACCTCAGCCCTCTTTGATTTATTCGAATCCAGTGGTCCCCGTTTCGTGGGCGCCCTTGAGCCAATCAAGGCCTAGCAATGAACTAATCGTCGTCCGGTAAGCAGCGAGCCTTTCTTCGTAGAGGCGCGCCCTGGCTGGATTAGGTTCATATCGACGGGCCGTGGTGATAAAGAGCTTCGCGCCTTCTTCCAGAGTTGAGAAGGTGCCTGTCGCGAGTCCCGCAAGCAAGGCGGCACCCACCGTCCCAGGTTCAGGCTGGCTGATCACTTCGACTGGGAGGCTGCTCAAATCCGCCTTAAGTTGCATCCACCAGTCTGAGCGTGTGCCACCTCCTGACGCCCGCAGCACCTGGATCTCAACCCCTGCTTGGCGCAGCGCGTTCATTGTGAGCAATAGATCGAAAAAGATTCCCTCCATCAGCGCCTTGATGACATCAGTCTTGGAACTGGCCAAAGTGAGCCCGACGAGTGAGCCGCGTGATCTCCGTGCATTTCTCCAGGGGATGGTTGCCCCCGAATAGTGAGGAATCGCCAGCACTGGACTTGGTTGAGGACCACTCGCTTGCAATGCGGCCTCGAGTTTCCGGAATGGAATACGCAGTAGGCTCCTTGCCCAGTCCACAATGGTTGTACCATTGGGGCTCAGGGCAAGTACAGCCGAGCCTGCGGTCCCTGGATGGGGTCCGAAGGTACACCCGACCGTTATCAACGCCGCGGATGACAGAGGGTTTTGGGTTGGAACGAGCAGGTCTTCCCAGGATCCGCATAAAAGCCCACAGATCCCGTCGCTGGAGGCGCCTGACCCAACCGCCGCACACGTGCTATCCAGGGCTCCGACTGCGATCTGAACCGTCGCAGGCACGCCGAGTTCTGCGGCCAGCGATGCCTTCAAAGTGGCCACCGGTTTACCCCAAGGCTCTATCTCAGGCAGCATGCGGGGATCGAGATGAAATTCAGCGAGACGTCTCAGCGACCATCCTCGGTGGGCCAGGTCGTAGGTGAACCATTTACTTCCCAAGCTGTGATCAGTCACGGCTCGTCCACCTAGACGCAGCGTCAAGAATTCATGCCAACCCAGAAAGTACCTGGTGCGGTCCATCACGCCCGGATAATGTTGGCGCCACCATAGAAAGCGATTAGCCGGGTCCATGCGCTCCGGGATATGGCCACAGACTTGATACCAATCGTCTGGGCTCATGTGCGCCGCAGAAGACTTTTCCAATTCTTCGCCGCGTATATCCGCCGTCATAATACAAGGGCCAAGAGGCAATCCTTCTTCATCGACCGGGAATCCCTCGCGCCCTGAAGCGGAGACGGCAATCACCACCGGGAGGTCCTGCTTCACTGCCCGAGCCCTAACCACCCTTCCCAGTGTTTTGAGCGTGGCCGCCCACACTTCCCCGGGATCGTTCTCCCACCATCCCGGCTTGGGTCGCCGGGGGACGACTGCCTCGCGCGCGACGGCCAGCAGCCTACCATCGGACTGGTAGGCCGCGGTCTTGACAGTGCTCGAGCCGACATCAATGCCGATGAGACTCATGCGGTCCCTATGATGCTTGCATTGTAAGATTCTTTCACCGCAGAGGCGCTGAGACGCAGAGAAAATCGGGAGATGGGCAAAAGTTCGACTGCCGAAACGCAGCCTAAACTAAAGGCGGAAGCTTAAGTAGTAGCGAGCAACCTCAGACCAACGAGGAGTGCGGTTCTATCGGCCACGGACCCCTCACCCGGCCTTCGGCCACCCTCTCCCATTGGGAGAGGGGCTGGGGGTGAGGGGACGGCAGCTTAACAAATTTGACCGAAGTTTAAACTTCTTCGCCACCAAGTAACATTAAGCACAAGGTCACAGCCACCCTATGGTTCAGCCAATGTGACGCTTTCAACCTCCAATTCTTGCAGCCGTCTCTCACTCCTTCCCAGTGATTCCCTTCCTCTCTGCGCCTCAGCGTCTCTGCGGTTCGTCTTTTTTTCGCAAATATAGAACGGCCGCACCGGGAAACGGCACAGCGAAGTTCGGCTTGTCTCCTCCTTTAACTGAGCCCCCAGGCGTGATCATCCCCTCGACGGGGTGCATCCACTCGACCGCAAATTCTCCTGAAACTTTTGAGAGATCCACCGTGACCTCATCGCCTTCCGGCAAATAAACCAAATACTCTACTCCGGGATTGGCAAGGCAGTACTTTGTCGAAGCTAAATCATTCCGAGGGCTGGTGGCAGCCATATCCATCCGGTTGGCATAGGTCCGAGTATTGCCGATGGCTTTGCGGACCGGCTCCCACGTCCAGTGCTCGCTGCGATTGAGGTCCCGGATTGGATTGCCCGGACGCGAGGCCCAGTTCCAATGCCCACATGGCCGGCCCAGAATCGGAACCCAGGAATCCATCAAAAGAGTATTATGACCTCGCACGAAGCTCTTCCAGGCCCACGC
>QHZQ01000027.1:0-15075 GCA_003224725.1 Acidobacteriota bacterium
ATCGAGGTTCGCCTGCAAGGCATCCACAAGGGAATCATCGTGCCCCGTCTCTTAGGCCGACATCCTGGCCCACGAGTTCTCGCGATGGGTGATGACCGCACCGATGAAGACCTTTTCGCTGCACTGACGCCTGGCAGCTTCGCTGTGCATGTGGGGCCAGGTCCGAGTCGGGCCCAGTATCGCCTGGCCGATCCTGCCTCAGCACGCTGGTTCTTGAGTAGATTGGTCCCTTGAAAGTCCCCGCTTGGGACGGGCAGAAGGCATCGGCCTCCGGGTCGGTCCTTCGGGACTACCCACCCTGCAGGCCGCTGCAGAGGTGGGGACTGATTTTTATTGCTCGTGGAGATCAGCAGGATCAGGATCGGTCTCCTGAAAATCGTCCTCCTCGTGGTCCCTTCATCCTCGGCTATTGAAAAACGAGGACGACGGCGAGAACGAGCACGATCAACTTATATTTCATCTCTTCGTGGTGGCGCCGCGGTAGGAGGACCTCCTACAACCACCCCGGAAGCTCTGTCGGCCTCCGCCCGTGAAAATCCCCTCTCGGGAGGGGAAAGAAGGCTTCAGCCTTCAGGGGTGGGTCCTTCCCGTCCGTAACAACCCACCCCTACACCCCTCCAGTGGAGGGGAATCATTTTTATGCGTCGTGGTGGCCATTTTCATGCTCTGGAGGAAGTTGCACAGGGGAGCCGAGAGACTCAACCTGGGTTTCAACCCTGTCTGCAGGTTTCGTTGGCCTGGTTCCATTCCAAAGACTGGTCTTCCACCACTGGTAAGAGTGCGGAAACTCCGAGAGTGATTTATAATGCCATCCGAGGTTGGCATCATAACACAACGGTTGGGACTCACTTTCTGCAGAATGTTCCAACATTAGGTGCGACGAGAAGTATTGATAAATGAGCGGGGAATCCGTCTGGCCATAAGCCAGCCGCGTTGCCCCGAAGCGCTTCAGACCAGGAGAAAGAAGTGAAGTCAGCCAAAGGGCGCGTTCCCCAGATTATCGAAGATCTCAGAAAGGAATATCCGGCAGCCGAATGCGCTCTAAACCACAAAAATCCTTTAGAGCTGTTGATCGCTACCATGCTTTCGGCCCAGTGCACTGATGTGCGGGTCAACATGGTCACGCCAGACCTCTTCAAACGTTACACATCTGCCAGCGATTTTGCTGATGCATCTCAAGCGGACTTGGAGACAATGATTCGCTCGACTGGTTTCTTCCGCAACAAAGCCAAAAACATCAAGGCAGCCTGCCAGCGGTTAGTGACCGAATTCCAAGGCGAGGTTCCCAAAACCATGGAGGAGCTTTTGAGCCTGCCCGGTGTGGCTCGTAAAACGGCCAATGTGGTGCTTGGCACGGCTTATGGAATTGCTTCAGGGATAGTTGTGGACACGCATGTGTTTCGCATTGCGCATCGTTTGGGGCTGACTCGGGCTAAAACGCCGGAGAACGTGGAAGTTGATTTGCTGAAGCTGATACCGCAGGCGGAATGGATTGATTTTTCCCATCGTCTCATCCATCACGGCAGGCGCGTTTGCATGGCACGCAATCCTCAATGCCCGCGCTGCGTGGTTAATGAAGTGTGTCCAAAGGTGGGAGTGAAGAAGGCAGTAGGCAGTAGGCAGTAAGCAGAAGGCAGTAGGCAGTAGGCAAAATTTATGTGAATTGGCTTGGATCATTGATCATGCTGCCCAGCATTTTGCCTAACTCTCCGTATCCCTCAGTCAAGTGCTGATGACGTGCTTGTGGCAAGTAGCCAAAATCACGAGCGAAGTCAAGCCAAACTTGGGTTTCTGCTGCTTCTGCGTCGCAGTCTATCATCTTACTGATGAACATATTGCGATATCGCCGTTTGCGGTATCCTTCGGCGAGATTCGCAGGAACACTGCGTGAACAGCGGCGAATCTGATCAGTTAAAGAGTATCGTTCTTCCTTTGGGAATGCTTTGGACTCAACAAAAATTTCTACTGCCAGTTTATAAGCTAACTGGTAGACCTTCAAATCTCTAAATCCGCGATACATGATGATCCTCTTTCTGTCGCTAGAAGATTCGGGTCGGACTATCTCGTGCCTCCTGCTTACTGCCTCCTGCTTTCCGCCCTTCTACTTACTGCCTACTGCCTACTGCCTACTGCCTACCGCTTACTGCTTTCTCAGTCGTCGCTCCAGTAGCGTCAAGGCAATGATGGTCTTGGCGTCCGCAATCTTGCCTTCATCTACCCGCTGCAGAGCTTCTTCGAGCGGTACCCACTGCGACTGAATTTCCTCACCCTCCTGTTGCAGACCTCCGACGCCTACAGACTGATGCGGATCTTCCACCTTTCCCAGGTAGAGGTGAACTCTGTCCGAACATCCCCCGGGACTAAAAAAATAATGGGCCAGCAATTCGGCGCTTTTTAAGTGGAGTCCAGTCTCTTCAAAAACTTCCCGGCGGGCAAGTTCCAGCGGCCCTTCATTTTCTTCCATGATCCCGGCGATACATTCTGTCAACCAGCCATCACCGGTTTTTGCATAGACGGCATAACGAAATTGTTTAATCAGGAGGACGCGCTGGGTGATTTCGTCATAAATCAGAACGGCGACAGCATCGCCGCGATGATAGTGGAATCGCGTAATCTCCGAACTCATCTGGCCATTGAATTTTTCATACTGAAGCCTCGCTTTTTCAATTTGCACGAAACCATCGTGTTCCACCCAGCTCTGCTTGATATCGACTTTCATTGGTCAAGTTCTCCAGTTTTGAGGGAGCTCGGTTATCTCCAAGTTCTATAAGAAACACCTGCCAAACGGATCCGGAAAAAGGCTGCTCAACCGGGTTCGCTTAGAGTTGCCTTTCAAATTAGCCATCATTACGTCCAGATCACCGCAAAAATCCCATAACACCTGGCGGCAAGCTCCACAGGGCGGTGTCAGGGCCTCAGTATCTGCGACCACGACCATTCTGACAAACTGTCGTTCTCCCTCCGAAAGGGCCTTAAAAAGGGCTACTCGCTCCGCGCAAAGGGTAAGGCCGTAACTTGAGCTTTCAATGTTACAGCCGGTAAAAATCTTTCCTTCACCACCTAACAGGGCTGCACCCACTTTAAACTTGGAATAGATTGCCTGCGCCCTCTCCCTGGCCTGCCTGGCAGCCTCGATCAAAGTTTGATCAGAATTTCTCATAAAAGCTCCATGTGGGGCAGAACGCAGAAGGCAGTAGGCAGAAAGCAGTAGGCAGCGGCCAGAAAGCAGCAGGCAGAATTACGTGAATTGGCTTGGATCATTGATGATGCTGCCTAGCATCTTGCCTAGCTCTTCATATCCTTTGATCAAGTGCTGATGACGTTCTTGCGGCAAATAGCCAAAATCACGAGCGGAGTCAAGCCAAACTTGCGTTTCGGCTCCTTCTGCGTCGGAGTCCACTATCTTACTGGTGAACATATTGCGATATCGCCGTTTGCGGTATCCTTCAGCGAGATTTGCAGGAACGCTGCGTCAACAGCGGCGAATCTGGTCAGCTAAGGAGTAACGTTCTTCCTTCGGGAATGCTTTGGACTCGACAAAAATCTCTACCGCCAGTTTATAGGCCAACTGGTAAACTTTCAAATCTCTAAATCCGCGATACACAATCACCCTCCTTCGGTCTTTCCTGCCTCCTGGCTACTGCCTCCTGCTTACTGCCTCCTGCTTAACCTCGAAACCGCATGAAAAAGCGAGCTCAAGAATTTTGTCAATTTTGGCTGAATCCGTTGCGCGGTCTCTAAAACCTCCCGGTGGCTTAAGGGAGTGCCGGAGATTCCTGCGGCGAGATTAGCAATGATGGAAATTCCAAGACATTCCATACCCATGTGCCTTGCCACGATGACTTCTGGTACTGTGGACATGCCTACAGCGTCAGCGCCCATCTTCTTCAACATTCTGACTTCCGCCGGAGTCTCATAGCTGGGCCCGCTGACTCCTGCGTAAACTCCTTGTCTCAGTTTCAAACGCATTCTCCTGGCACATTCCAATGCCAGTTGGCGCAAAGTCTTAGAATAGCATTCACTCATATCGGGAAAACGTGGACCAAAGATATCCAGGTTGAGTCCAAGCAGGGGATTGGGCATGAAAAAACTCACATGGTCACGGATTAGCATCAAATCGCCGGCCTTCCAGTTCGAATTGAGTCCGCCCGCGGCATTGGTGACAATCAGACGTTTTATTCCCAGGGCGCCGAGGACCCGCACCGGAAAGGTGACTGCTCTCACGTCATGGTTCTCATAGTAGTGAACCCTTCCCTGGAGACAGCAAATGGGTACGCCCTCTGTTTCCCCGAAAACCAGCCTGCCCGAATGGCCGGCTACAGAGGGGGAAGGGAAGTAAGGAATGGAAGAAAACGGAATGCTTCTTCTGGCCTGAAGTGTATCGGCAAAATCTCCTAACCCGGAACCAAGAAGGACAGAAAGCTCCGCCTTGTTAATCTTACGGACAGCCAGGTTCTTACGGATATGATCTGCCGCCTCGAAGATCTGAGCATAATAACTCTCGTTTTTTTTGGCAGGCATCGATTTGTATAGACGATCCGATCGCTCTCCGAGTAGCACCTTACAGGGACGTCTCCACAAGGTTCTTAATCAAGCTGGGTGGATCGACTCGGGCTGGACCCACGGCAAAAGCAGTCAAGACAGTATCCCGGATTTCTTGGAACTTGGATTCCCGGTTAAAATGAATGGTGGCTAACGGTTCATCCTTCTCAACAAAATCTCCTATCTTTTTGCGCAAGAGGATGCCGACACTGTAATCGATCTGCGAGTCTACCTTTTCTCGGCCTGCCCCCAGTGCCATCGAGGCTTCACCAATCATTCTGGCATTGAGAGTCACCACATAACCAGAGCGTTGTGCCAGAATGTCCCGCCGGTGAGAGGCCTGAGGCAGTTTGGAATAATCGTCGATCACATTCGGATCGCCTCCCTGGGCGCGGATGATCTGCCGAAATTTCTCCAGCGCTTTGCCGGAGCGCAACAAATGCGCGATCTTCTCCCTGGCGGCACCGGCCTTTTCAGGCGGTGCCGCCAACGTTAACATCTTTAGAGCCAGTTTTTCGCACAAGTGAGTCAAGTCCTCGGGTCCGTGGCCCTTCAGGGTTTCAATCGCCTCGACCACTTCCAGAGCATTGCCGACGGCCAATCCCAGGGGCTGGTTCATATCACTGATGAAGGCGACGGTTTTTGTCCCCATGCTGTTACCGATGCTCACTAAGTTTTGCGCCAGCTCCGAGGCTTCTTCAAGACTCCGCATGAAAGCGCCTTCGCCCACCTTAACATCCAGCACCAACCCGTCAATGCCCTCCGCCAGTTTCTTGCTCATGATACTGGCGCAAATGAGAGAAATGCACTCCACGGTGGCTGTCACATCCCGCAAGGCATAAAGCTTGCGATCCGCGGGAACGATCTCCTCAGTCTGGCCGATCAAAGCGCAACCACAGTTCTGCAAAGTAGCTTTGAATTGGGAAAGGCTGAGCCGAACATTGAAACCGGGAATGGACTCCAGTTTGTCGAGAGTGCCGCCGCTGAAACCCAGGGCGCGCCCCGAAACCATGGGCACATAGGCCCCGGCGGCGGCAACCAGAGGGGCCACAACCAGCGAGGTCTTGTCGCCGACCCCTCCCGTGCTGTGCTTGTCCAGCTTCAAACCTGGCAAATGGCTGAGGTCCATCACTTGTCCAGAGTGGACCATGCTCTCCGTGAGCGCCAATGTTTCCCGGGAATTCATCCCACGAAAGAAAATGGCCATTAGCAGAGCAGAGATTTGATAGTCTGGTATTTCCCCCCGGGTGTATTCGTCTACCAGATAGGAGATCTCAGCTCCTGATAATTCCTGTCCTTCTCGTTTCCTCGTGATGAGGTCAACGACGTTCATAGGGGCGCTGGTCAATTACACGGCAAGTGCCGCAGTTTTGGGGCCGGTGAGGCAGACTAGCACAGGGTGATTTGTTTGTCACTTCGATTCACCGTTGGATGGTAATGCAGTCGGGAACTGGTCTCCGAGGTCGTGGGATAGATGGGTCGTTCTGCACCTTGCTGTCAGTGCCGCGACCCTGAGTGAGCTTCAATTGCCTTGAAGAACTATCTGGGTGTTGCGCAATGCGTTAGTTCCGGGGTATTGCGCGAGGGTGGTGGGACGTGCGCTCCGACCCGCGTCAGTTAGCGTGCGCAGAGCGCCCCGCTCCACCACAAGCGGGCCAAACGAGAACAAAATTCTCGTTTCGCTCCACATAAGGGCCTAACGCATTGCAGTGCGGCTGAGTTTTCAGTTGCTTATCGGCCTTCCAGTTTGGTATTTTGAATTTGGAATTCAGCTCCTAAAGTCAAAAAGTCGATTCACATTGAAGGATTCATTGGTGTCTCGCGTACCACCATCGTTCGAGGAAGAGTCCGTTCAATCCTTGATCTCCGAAGAGCGCAAGAAGCTCCCCGCCGGAGTTTACCTTGATATGGGATCGCCGCTTCCCGTCCAGTACGGAGTTGATAGACTGCAGTTAATGCTGCAGAGCCCATTCGGGATTTTTGCCTATTGGGAATTGACAGCAAAACTCATTAAAGAAGTCTTGGACCCTTTTCCCGAAAAAGACCGTACCCAATTTCAAATCGTTTTACAATGGTTTGAGGTGGGAGGCGTCATGCTCGAATGGTTTGACATCGGCACCACCAGCCAATGGTGGTTTGTCACCGTGCCTGAAAAGCAGTATCACGCTCGACTGTGTCTCTATAGTGAAGATTACGGTTTCGTTCGCCTGGTCAGTTCTAATGTGGTCACGACTCCACGCTTCTCGCTGGGCCCGGCTCCCGTAGATGTTCAGGAAAGCACCCACACGTTGCCGTTATTAAGAGAGCTTGTCCGCATGACAGGCCTTGGAAAAGGCGAGGAACAGTCCAGGCCTCCTCTAACCAAAGAACTTGAAGCCGAGAGCCCCAGGCCAAGGCTCAGCCCGGAAGAAACTGAGAAACTGCCTGGAGAAGAGCTTCCTGCCCAGGAAACGGAAGCGCCAGCTCCGGATTCTTCCGCAGAGACCCGATGGCCCAGCAGCCCATCAGGGAAATATTAAGGCAATCTACAATGAACGGAGCCGGTGATGCTATCGACGGCTATAAAGACCGAGATTGAGCAAATTATCCATTCAGAGCACTCCGATCCTTTTCACATCCTGGGAGCTCATCCTTTGGAGATTCCCTCCCAGACTGGCAATCCGGAGAAGGCGGTGGCCATTCGGGCCTTTCTTCCTGAAGCTCAGGCAGCCTGGGTGGTTGAGAATGACAATCCGAAAATTCCTTTCCCTATGGAGAAGCTCCATCCCGATGGTTTCTTTCAGGCGATTTTTAAAGACCGAAGCGAACTGTTTTCATACCAATTACGAATTCTCGACCATGAGGGACAGGCATACCAATTTATCGATCCCTACACTTTTCCGCCTGTGCTGACGGAGTTCGACCTCCACCTGATAGGCGAAGGAAGTCACTACCGAAAATACGAAAAGCTGGGAGCTCATCCCCGAGAGATCCAAGGAATCCGGGGATTGCAGTTTGCCGTTTGGGCGCCGAACGCTAAAAGGGTCAGCGTGATCGGTGATTTTAACCGCTGGGATGGACGCCGTCATCCCATGCGCGTGCGGGGCAGCACGGGTGTTTGGGAGATCTTCATCCCTGACTTAGGTGAAGGCACCCTTTATAAATTTGAGGTAAAATCTCGTTACAACAACTACCTCGCTCAAAAGACCGATCCTTACGGATTCTATTTTGAACGTCCCCCTAAAACAGCCTCCATAGCCCGCGACCTTCACCAGTATCAATGGCAAGACCAGCCCTGGCTAGAGCAACGTCGCAGCAAGAACTGGCTGGACGGCCCTCTAGCCATCTATGAGGTCCATCTGGGTTCCTGGATGCGAGTCCCTGGCGAAGGCCACCGTTACCTGACTTACCTCGAATTGGCGGAGCAACTCATTCCTTACGTCCTTAAAATGGGATACACCCACATTGAATTGCTGCCCATTATGGAACACCCCTTTGATGGATCCTGGGGCTATCAGCCGATTGGATATTTTGCGCCCACCAGCCGCTTTGGCACGCCGGAAGAGTTTATGGCCTTTGTTGACCGCTGCCATCAACAAGGCATTGGCGTCCTTCTGGATTGGGTTCCAGCTCACTTTCCTAAAGATGCCCACGGTTTGGCCTATTTTGATGGCACCAACCTTTACGAGCACGCGGATCCCAGGCTAGGCGAGCATCGGGATTGGGGAACCCTCATCTTCAACTACGGACGCAACGAGGTCCGCAATTTTCTTTTGTCCAATGCCCTTTTCTGGCTGGAAAAATATCATCTGGACGGGCTGCGCGTAGATGCCGTGGCTTCCATGCTCTACCTGGATTATTCTCGCAACCCCGGGGAATGGATTCCTAACCAGTATGGTGGGAACGAGAACTTAGCGGCCATTGACTTCGTCAAGAAATTTAATGAGCTGGCTCATCATTATCATCCCGGCGTGTTAACCATCGCAGAAGAATCCACCGCCTGGCCGGCCGTTTCACGCCCGGTATACCTGGGCGGGCTCGGATTCAGCCTGAAATGGAACATGGGCTGGATGAATGATATATTGGTTTACTTTACCAAAGATCCCATCCATCGCAAATTTCATCACAATAACCTGACCTTTGGATTGATATACGCCTTCACTGAAAATTTCATCCTGCCGCTTTCTCACGACGAGGTAGTGCACGGAAAGGGATCTCTGCTTAGTAAAATGCCGGCATTTTATTTGGAAGACAAATTTAGCAATTTGCGCTTGCTTTATGGCTACATGTACGGCCACCCCGGCAAGAAACTGCTCTTCATGGGGGGCGAATTCGGCCAGTGGCCGGAGTGGAACCACAACGAGAGCCTGGATTGGGATCTCTTGCAATGGCAACCTCATCAAAAGCTGCAGAAGTTCGTGCAGGATTTGAACCGGTTCTATGTCTCCCAGCCTGCCTTGTATGAAGTGGACTTTCACTACAGTGGGTTTGAGTGGATTGATTTTCATGATAGTGACGGTAGTATCGTCACCTTCCTGAGACGTGCCAAGAATCCCGATGACTTCCTGGTGTTCGTTTACAACTTTACTCCAGTCGTTCGACACGACTATCGAATTGGTGTTCCGGCAGCCGGCTACTATCAAGAGCTCTTGAATAGTGATGCTGAGCAGTATGGTGGGCAGAATCTTGGAAATTTAGGCGGCCAGATGGCAGAGCCAGTCCCCTGGCAGGGAAGGCCTTATTCTGTATCCTTGACGTTACCGCCCCTGGCAGGTTTGGCGTTGAAACCTACGGCGTGATTCGTGATGAGGGATTGCCGATGGCGGATTAGGCGATGTTCTCGTTTTACAAAAGAGGCAGTTTCAATTCAAACCTCCGATTGAGCGTATCAGTCGTTTCCAATCGGCCGCCGGCCATTGGCCCTGAGCGATGGGAAATATGGAAAAGGGTTATCTTGCGTTAATTCTTCATGCTCACCTGCCGTTTATCAGACATCCAGAACATCCTTCTTTTCTCGAAGAAGATTGGCTTTTCGAAGCCATCACCGAAAGCTATATTCCGCTGATCTCCGTTCTCAACCGCATTGTTCGAGATCAGGTCCCTTGCCGTCTCACCCTCTCGATCTCACCCACGCTGGCAGAGATGTTGAGCGACGCTCTGCTGCAGGCGCGCTATCTTCGTTTCTTGGATCAGCGGATTGAACTCGCTGAGAAAGAAGTCCGTCGCACCCGAAATTCCCCGTGTTTCCATGCTCTGTCCACAATGTATCGCAGGCATTTCCTCCGGGCTCGCCAACTTTTTCAAGAGAGGTACAGGGGAAATCTGCTTTCTGGGTTCAAAGATCTGCAAGCGTCAGGCGTATTAGAAATCATTACCTGCTGTGCCACTCATGCCTTCTTGCCTTTCATTTCCAGAGAAGAGGCTAGAAGAGCTCAAGTGGCCGTCGCTTTCGAAACCCATCAGAGGTACTTCGGCCAGTCGCCACGTGGCTTTTGGCTAGCCGAATGCGGCTATGAACCCGGACTCGAGGGGTTATTCAAACAGTTTGGTGCTGCCTATTTCATCCTGGATTCACATGGCTTGTTGTTCGGAACACCCAGACCCCAGTACGGAATCTTCGCGCCGGTCGAAACTCCCAGTGGCGTGATGGCTTTTGCCCGGGACCTGGAGTCGAGCTGGCAGGTTTGGAATGTCCATGGGGGCTATCCCGGAGACTTTTACTATCGTGAATTTTATCGCGATCTGGGCTACGACGCGGATTATGAGTATATCAAACCTTACCTGCACAGGGATGGAGTCCGACGCAATGTCAGCATCAAATACTTTCGTATTACGGGGGAGGGTGATCTTGGAGAGCGCGCCCCATACGATCGCAGAAAGGCCCTCGCCAGAGTCAGAGAGCACGCCGGCCATTTCATGCTCAATCGCGAAAGGCAGATCGAATACCTGCATGAAACCTTGGGACGGCGGCCGATCGTGGTCTCCCCTTATGACGCCGAACTCTTCGGCCACTGGTGGTTTGAGGGCGCCCAGTTCTTGGAAACATTCATTCGCAAAGCAGCCTCAGAACAGAATATCTTTCGTCTGGCAACGCCCAGTGATTTTCTGGAAAGAGACGATCATCATCCCTACCAACAGCCTGCGGCTTCCACCTGGGGAGCGGAAGGTTATAACCACGTTTGGTTGAATTCGAACAATCAGTGGCTCTACCGCCATCTGCACTGGGCGGAAGATCGCATGATAGAGCTATCGAATCGCTACTGCAGCCCTGGACAAACGCTCCGGAGAATGCTGAACCAGGCAGCACGGGAACTCTTATTGGCCCAAAGCAGTGACTGGGCTTTTATGATAAGCCACCGAACCACGGCCCTTTACGCAATCAAGCGCTTTCGAGACCACATGCACCGGTTTAAGACCCTCTATGAAAGTATCCTGCGGCAAAACTTTGATCTGGATTGGTTGAAAGAAATAGAGGAGAGGGACAACCTCTTTCGAGACTTGGATCATGGGGTGTTTCGCTCAGGTCCAGACCGTAACTCCTTGCCCCATCCCTCGAACCCCGTCGCAGTCTAGGGGGCAACAGGGTGAAAAAAAGGGCTCGCGAAATCAGCCTAAGTAACACTAAACAATGCCTGCAATTCTCAATAGAGCTGACAACCCATTCCGCGCATCAATTTGTGTTTGCTACCCGGAATGGACCCCTGCGGCAATCCACTGTCCAAATTCTTCTTCACTTGCTATAATTTGATTAGCTCTTTGGTGCGATATGGATCATTAGACAGGAGGCTGTATGGAGTCGAGCCAAAAAATTCCTTTACGCCATCCGGTTCGGCAGATGTTTCGCTCGCTCACAGAGAGGGGGTTGGAGCAGTCGAATCTTTCCGATGCTGAGATTCTTCAATACTTGTCCAATCTTCTGGTGGAATTCATTTACGTCGAGAATCTTTACAAAATCCGGGACGAATCCGGGCGGCGCCTGGAATATGTGATTGACATGCTCGCAAAAGCAGAGAATTCAACAGCCTTCGACAAGCGGGAGATTTACCAGCACGTGGGAGATTTTAGCCTTTTTGTTTTAGGACTCTTTCCCGAAAGCCTCAATCGGGGCAAGCGTTGCATCAGTCATAGTTACTATGCCGACCATGGCCGCCGGTCCTACAGGATCCGCTGGGAATTGGAAAACTACCGTTCTGCAGTCGCGATCTTCGGCAAACTCTCAGAAGAATTCGAGAGTTGTGTCCTCACCCTCAACTGGGTCCGGAATTACATCCGGGATCCTTTCTACCAATACATGTTCCGCGAATTTGAGATCATTTAGGGGCAGTAGCCGGAGGCCTGTCGTAACCTACCTGGGGCCCTCCATACGCATCCCCGCAGGGCTAACTAAGCAAGGGCCGTGGCTCTTGATATCCCGGCACATCGTGCTCGTCGTCCTCATAAGTCGTCCTCGATCCAAAAAGCCGAGCCCGACGACGAGAGCGAGAACAACGACCACTCCATAAGCGAGAGACTTTCTGCCGACTAATCGAGTAAGAGCACGAATAACAGTGAGAAGATGCTTGCGCAATCAACGCTTAATATGGAACGCCTCGCCATGAAAAGCTTAAAAAGTCTGGCCATCGTTTTCTGTCTGCTCATACTTAGTACCCGTCCTTGCGAACCCCGGGCACAAGCCCCTGATCTTACCGTAATTCTGGCGGATCGCCTCATTGACGGCACTGGCCACTCGAGCATCGTGGATGGGCAAATTCTTATTCGAGGGAATCGAATCGAAAACGTAGGCAAGGCTGGGAGTTTTCCTATTCCTCGCGGGGCGCGAAAGATCGATGCCAAAGGAAAGACACTGCTACCCGGATTCGTCGATCTGCATTTCCATATGGAGGGACGTCCGCAATGGGCCAAACAATTTCTAACCAACGGAATTACTTCAGTACGCGATCCCGGCGCCTGGATGGAGCATTTTGAATCGCTCAAAAAGTGGCAACGGGAGAACAAAATTCCCGGACCAAGACTTTTCCTCTGCGGACCCCACCTGGATGGGCCGGGGCCCGCGTATCCCGAAGATTCAGTCGTCATCCTCAGCCCAGACGAGGCGCGCATTCAGACGCGCCGTCAGATCGAACAGGGAGCCACGGCTATTAAGGTCTATTTTCGCTTACCGCTGGACTGCATTAAAGCGGTTGCCGAAGAAGCCCACCGGCTTAAGGTTCCAGTCACGGCTCATCTGGAAATCATTAGTCCCATGGAGGCCATCGAGGCCGGACTAGACGGTATCGAACACATCACCTCGTTGGGTTTGGCCCTGGTTCCGGCGATGCAAGGTGAGAAATACCGCCAGGCAGTTCTCAAGGACAATAATGCCCGACGTCTGGGACGTTACGGGATGTGGGCTTCGATAGACTTGGATGGTCCGGCGGCGCGCCGCCTGCTACAGTTCCTGGCCGCCCGGAGGACCTTTATCGATCCGACACTGGCCGTCTTTGAGAAACGTCCCGGTGACCCCGGGGAGCAGATGGAAATCCAAGCCCGAGGGTGGGAGAACATGAAGCGCTTTACCGGTATGATTCACAGGGCCGGGGGCCGCCTGGTAGTGGGTTCTCACTCCGAGGTTCCTCATGCCGAATTCGGATTCGCTTATCATCGTGAACTGGAGCTGCTGGTGGAGGCCGGTCTGACTCCGCTGGAAGCCCTGGTGGCAGCAACTAAAGTCGGCGCGGAATTCCTGGGACGCTGCAACGACCTGGGCACCCTTGAGGCAGGAAAACTCGCAGACATCATTGCTGTCGATGGGAATCCGCTGGACAACATCAGCGCCGCTCGAAAGGTCTCATTAGTGATCGTGGACGGAGTGGTGATCGATCGAAATAAGCTGGTTCAGAAGCCATAGTCAAAAAAACTACACTTCCAAAGCAAATTGATATTAACTACTGAGGGTTGCGTAAATGAGTGACAGATTTCCCCTCACCCACGGCCCCTCTCTCCTTGCAGCAGGGGCGAGGGAGTGTCTTCATTCTTCTTACCCCTCGCCCCACGACAGTGGGGAGGGGGACCGACAGGCCGGGTGAGGGGGCGGATCACCATAATTCGCGAAGACCATTAGTATCCGTGCGCGACAAGATCTACCTCATCAGTTTTCTGCTGGTGGCCGGGGTATTACTGTTTCTCGGTCGCGGTCTACTTCAAAGATCAGTCCTTGTGACCTGGGGGCTTACTTTTGGGGGGACGACCGTGGTTGCCGTCTTGCTGGTGTTACTTTACCGGCTCCGGCTTAAATTGCAAGCGAGCCGGCTCGAGCTGGCTCGCAAAGAAGCAGAGCTCAACTTTGCCCGCGAGGTTCAGCGGGCGCTCTTTCCCCGCACGTTACCCCGTGGTGATGGCTTGGAGGTCTCGGCTGTATGTATTCCGGCCAGCGGTATCAGTGGGGATTTTTATGACATGCTGGCCTTGCCCGACGGTCGATTAATCCTGGCTATTGCCGATATCAGTGGCAAGGGAATTTCTGCGGCGATCTTGATGGCAAACCTGCAGGCTGTACTCCGCACCGTAGCTGCCGATAGTCCTTCTCCGAGCGAGGTGTGCCGCAAGCTCAACCATCATCTTCACCAGGTAACCGACCCGGCATGGTTCGCTACTTTCTTTTATGCGGAGTGGCACCCCGCTGAGCGACGCCTTTGTTACGTCAATGCCGGACACCACCTGCCCATCCTCTTGGGTTCCAACCACAGTCAGCGGTTGACTCAGGGAGGCGTACCGCTAGGGATGTTCCCGGCCTCTGAGTTTGACATGGGTCAAGTCATCCTGCAACCATCAGACCTGCTGGTGCTTTATTCCGATGGGATTACCGAAGCGGCCGCAGCCAGCGGCGAGGAGTTCGGCGAAGCCCGTCTGGAGGCTCTGGTGTCCGCGCATCGAAATGACCCTCTGGCGACCATCCAGGAACGCATCCTTGAAGCGGTCCGCCACTGGTCGGGAAAAGAACCGGAAGATGACATGACACTGGTCATTGTGAGGGCCATTTAAATCTGAGGACGGATCTGAAGCGTCGCAAATGTCGCCTCGACAAGGAGGGACAATGAAGATCAGAGGGCATGGAGTCAAAGACCACCTGCGCTTGCTGGCACCTCTGTTTGGACTGCTGACGGTAGTTTGGGCGCTGCGTATGGCGCTAGGAGCATGTGGGGCCCCCTTCTGGTGCTCTCGGATTATGAGCGTGACGGGAGCATCCGCCGGTTGCGTTTTGTTGGCCGTGGTGCTGATCCATGTGCGACGTTTTGGCAGTTATCCTAACGTCGTCATGGCAAGCCTGCTCCTCAACATCTGGGCCCAACTGCTGATTGTCGCAGCCATTCTTTTCGCGGTCATCACTAAAACCGAAAATATTTATACCCACCCCGAGTTCTCCATACCTCACGATGATCCGCTGCACTTGCGACACATCTATGGCCATCTCACCTTCGTGATCGGTGCAGAGACCTTGTTTGGCGCGGCAGTTGGTTGCCTTCTGCTCTGGCTGCTGCGCACCCTTGTGCCCATGCAGGAAGACGACGTGAAGAC
>QHZQ01000027.1:15124-22675 GCA_003224725.1 Acidobacteriota bacterium
ATGTTGTGGCGAAACGCAATGCCAGAGCGCTTGATCCCGCTTGCCAAGATGATCATTGCCATATCTTTGTTCTTGGACACGGCATGGCTTGAGTGTCAGAGGCCTCAATAATTTAGCCCCGGCTGCTAACCTAATTTGGATCATCTGCTCATTCCCGAGCCCTCCGGTTGGGCACATGGCTCCGAGAACACGGAAACGCCAAGAACGCAAAGACCGCCAAGAGCAGGGGCTTTGCTGCTGGCCTGTTTGAGATTAAGTGCGCGTCTTTTGGGGCTGATCATCACTTGGAACGTAATTTTGTTACGCGACGTCATCTAGCGCGTGATTAGAACAGTCCGGACCAACTGGGGAGGAATAGAAATTAACGCGACAGGCCCAGTTGCATTCTCTTTTCTTGGCGTCCTTAGCGGTCTTGGCGTTTCGTTCTTCCGGCAGCAAGCCGAAAACTTCATAAAGTTAGCGCTTATGGGGCAGAGCGGAGGGGCGGTAGCCCCGCAGCAGGCCCTGGGTAAGAAGGAGATTGTATTTTATGAACGATGGAGCGGAGGCTGCATCGTCCCCATGAGGGTTCGGCGAGGACGGTGACCCAGGGCGCCGCTGACGCTTTGCCCTGGGCTAGCTGATTGCCGCACTTCAGGCGGCCTGAGAGCTCCGCTTGTCAAGGGCGGGCCACAGCTTTCTGGTTTGACAATCTCATTCAATTGGGTTTTCCAGCGTCCCCAACCCCTGAATTTCGAGGCGAATTTTCTCGCCGGGACGCAGCCAACGCTGCGGCTTGCGTGACGATCCGACGCCGGAGGGGGTGCCGGTGGTAACGATGGTTCCGGGTTGGAGGGTCAGAAATTGAGTGATATCGGCAACAATATCGGCTACCGAGAAAATCATATCCGAAGTGTTGGCCTGTTGCAGCACCTCCTCGCCCACAATGGTCTTTAGTTCGAGCTTTTGCGGATCGGAAATCTCATCTTTCAACACCAGGTAGGGACCGGCCACGGCGAAGGTATCCACGCTCTTCCCCAGCACCCATTGGGAACCTCGCCGCTGGATATCCCGGGCGGTCACATCATTAAAGACCATGTAACCGGCCACATAATCCAGCGCCCTTTCCCGGGCAACATTGCGCGCCGGCTTCCCAATCACAAAGGCCAATTCCACTTCATAGTCGGGCTGCTTTACGGCTTTAGGAATGCGGATAGCTTCCCCCGGCCCGATGGGCAAGCACTCCTTAGAAAACACTTCCGGCGCGACCGGAATCTTCTGTCCGGACTCTTCGGCATGTTTGCGATAGTTCACTCCAATGGCCAGGATGCGATGAGGCTTGGGTAAGGGAGTGAGCAACTTCACGTTCTTAAGGGTTCTCACGGCGCCGGCCGTCACCAGCCGATCAAGCTCATCGGGCTGTGAAAGCAGTCGTCGCGTGTAATTCAGGGTCTTGTGTAATGCTTCCAGGGTCGGGTCGCCGCCTTCGAGCACACCTAAAAGGTCCGCCGGCACCAGGTCGTCACTGGACCGCGGTCCCGCCTTTAGGCTGTTAAACAGGTAAAAGGCATATGCACGATTTAAATCGATTACATAATCTCCCTCCACCGCTCCCGCGCGAACCTCGTTATAAATGGAATAGGTGACCAGCTTGGTCGCCCGGGCAGGAAGGCTTTGCAGCAACAAGAGAGCAAGCCACGTTATGGCGCAAGAGCCTATTCTCATGAATTCTTCCCCCAAACGATTGTTGATTGGCGATTCTGGATTGTAGATCAGAGATTGATTGCAAAAGTTAACGCACCAAGTCCTGTTTGCTGCCGAAGCCTCACCCCCCCTTGCCAAGCGAAGGTGTGAAAAAATTGGGAGGGCGAGGCTCCCGCCGAGCCGTCGCCCTAGCAAGTCCTTGCTCCATGAGGCTCGGCGGGAGCCTCGCCCTCCCGACCTCGGCCGGTTTTGAATTTTTTCACACCTTTGGAATTGAGGGAGCGCCTGGAACAGGTCCCCCCTCGAACGAGGGGGGGACTTCAGGGGGGTGTCTTGATTCAACAGTGGCTACCCCCCCAGGTCCCCCTTGGAAAAGGGGGAACGATCCGAGACCAACGAGCTTCTGCAAGGACTCACGAATTTTTCAGCAATCGACAACTGGCAATCGACAATCCCAAAGAGATTCCTCCATCCACGACAATGACCTGGCCGGTGACGAAACTCCAGTCCACGGCAAGAGAAACGGCAACGGCAGCGATATCTTCCGCGGTTCCCACGCGCTTAAGTAGCGCGGCATTTCTGAATCGCTCCCGCATGGCATCTGGGTCTGCACCACCCTCCAGCCAGCGGGTATCGATCAGTCCTGGAGCAATGGCATTCACGCGGACTTCTGGAGCCAGAGCGCGAGCCAAAGACTTGGTCATACAAATCAGCGCCGCCTTGGAGGCACAATAAGCAATGGAACTCCCTTGACCTGTCAAGCCGGCGACCGAGGCAATGTTGATGATCCGCCCATTCCCCTGGCGCTTCATGAGTGGCGCCACAGCCCGACTACAGAAGAAGGAACCCTTGACGTTAATGGCGAAGATTCTGTCCCAAGTCTCCTCTTCCATGGCCTCCAGGTCGGCGTGACTAATAAAGCGAGTATAGCCGGCATTGTTTACCAGAATATCAACTCGCCCGAATTCTTTCCGGACCTGATCCACCATGGCGCGGACCTGAGAGTCGGAGGAAACATCCGCCCGAATGATGGAACTGGAGACTCCCAGTGCTTTCACCTCGGCGGCAGTTCGAACCGCGTCACTTTCGGACTTGGAATAATTGATAACAATCGTGGCTCCTTCTTTGGCAAAAGAACAAGCAATCGCACGGCCAATACCAGTGCCACCACCGGTAATCAGCGTCACTCTTCCATTAAGTTTCATTAGCTCACCCACCTTTAAGGATGATATTGACCTTGAAGTTCTATCATAAGTTTTAAGGCGGGTTAAACCAAAATTTCTTTGTATAATGAGCGAAATCGTAAAAGAGAAGGGAGCGCCATGACAAACAAGAAAATATCTCGACGCACATTCTTGCTGAGTAGCACCGCCATGGTGGCGGCTGGCAATGCCTTGGCTCGTAAGTCATCGCTGAACCGGTTGGGGTATAAATCGCCCAACGAGAAGCTCAACATCGCCGCCATTGGGGCTGGAGGGAAAGGAGCTTCTGACATCGAAGCCTGTAGTAGTGAAAACATCGTGGCCTTGTGCGATCCCGACTGGAAAAATGCCGCTGAGACGTTCCAGAAATATCCCAAGGCAAAACAGTATAAAGATTTCCGCCAAATGCTGGACCAGGAAAGAGGCATCGACGCAGTGACCATCTCGACGCCCGATCACACACACGCCGTGGCCGCCACCTGGGCTATGGAACGTGGGATTCACGTGTACGTGCAAAAGCCGTTGACTCATCTTATTTTTGAAGCGCGCAAACTGAGCCAGGCCGCTCGCAAGTACGGTGTGGCCACTCAAATGGGCAACCAGGGCCACTCCAACGAAGGAGCCCGTCAACTCTGCGAAATGATCTGGGCTGGCCAGATCGGCAACGTTCGTGAAGTGCACGCCTGGACGAACCGTCCCATCTGGCCTCAAGCGATTTCCGCTCCGCTGCCTCAGGAGCCTGTGCCGGATACTTTCGATTGGGAGGTGTGGTTGGGGCCGGCAGCCTCACGGCCCTACAATTCCGGATATGCTCCATTCAAGTGGCGGGGTTGGTGGGACTTTGGCTGTGGGGCTCTGGGAGATATGGCTTGCCATATTCTCGACCCGGCCAACTGGGCACTGCAACTTAAATATCCAACGAGTGTTGAGTGCCTCAAGCAGGAAGGCAAGAACGATTATACCTATCCCACCAAGTGCATTCTTCGTTATGAATTTCCGGCTCGCGGCTCCATGCCCTCAGTTGCTCTCTACTGGTACGACGGAGGTGAAAGGCCTCCTCGCCCCAAAGGGATCGGAGAAGATGTCAAGCTCGGTGACGGGGATAATGGCTCGCTGTTTATTGGCGACAAGGGAATCATCACCACCGGAACTTATGGTGAGGGCACGCGACTTTTGCCGGATGAATTGATGAAAGACTACAAATTCCCCGAACCGTTCCTGACCCGTTCTCCCGGACATTACCGAGATTGGATTCGGGCATGCAAAGGAGGGGCCCCGGCCTGCTCGAACTTTGACTACGCGGGGCCATTCACCGAATGGGTAATCTTGGGCAATCTCGCCCTACGTTACGAAGGGAAGCTGCTTTGGGACGGTGAAAAAATGAAGGTGACCAATGTTCCTGAAGCTAACAAGTGGGTAAAGCGCGATTACCGCAAGGGCTGGCGCCTGTAAATCGAAGACCAAGGGCAGAGCCGGCGGAGTACGAAATAGCTTTCCCCTCAGCCTGGTCGCTCTCCCCCGATGCGGCGAGGGAGAGGACATTAGAGTTAACTCCCTCGCCCCCACTGGGGGACTGGGGGAGAGGTGGCCGCAGGCCGGGTGAGGGGTGAGTTGCCGACAGAGCCGCGCTCCTTGGCGGTCTGAGGTTGCTCGCTACAAGCTTAGCCCGACCTTCGCTTAGACCCAAACCGTCACAGCTTCGAGACTCATTTTGTATTACGAAGTTTCAGAGAAGCAGAATTCATACAATATCTCAGGCCGGTTGGTTTGGGTCCGTCGGTGAATACGTGGCCCAGGTGGGCATCACATCGGCTGCATACGACCTCCACTCTCTGCATCAAGTGGCTGTTATCAGACTCCGTGCGGATATTCTCTTTTGCAATCGGCGCCCAGAAGCTTGGCCACCCGGTTCCCGATTCAAACTTGGTCTCTGAGCTGAACAGGTCCCTGCCGCAACAGACGCATTGGAAAATTCCTTTGTCGTGATTATTCCAGTATTCACCTGTAAAAGCTCTTTCGGTCCCTTTCTTTCGCGTAACCTCAAATTGTTCCGGTGTTAGTTGTTTCTTCCACTCCGCATCGGTCTTAACCACCCTGTCGACCATAATAAATCCTCCTTGCTGGGCTGAATATACTTTGATCTGCGACGAGCGGGCAGCACCACTGGTCCTTGTCGTCAAATTGTCCAAGGCGCTGGTCCGGCCGCATACGGCCGATCCAAGCAACGCCAGCCCCAGCACCGCGCTATAAGTTTTCATTTACCTCCTCCTGAAAATCGGGAGGGCGAGGCTCCCGCCGAGCCTCATGGGGCAAGGACTTGCTGGGGCGATGGCTCGCCAGGAGGCTCGCCCTCCCAATTTCTCACGGCTCTCCTCCTTGAGAGGAGCAGAAGGCGTAGCCTTCGGGGTGGGGTCCTGCCGGTTGGGACAACCCGCCCCTGCACCCCTCCCGCGGAGGGGACTAATTTTCATTGCCTGTGGTGATCCGAAGGATCATGAAAAACTCCTCTGAAAATCCCCTCTCGGGAGGGGAAAGAAGGCTTCAGCCTTCAGGGGTGGGTTCTGCCCCTCTGGAACAACCCACCCCTACACCCCTCCCGAGGAGGGGAATCAAGTTCATTCCTCGTGGTGCCCATTTTCATGCTCTGTGGCGTCGGCCACGCCGGCATGAATGGCTCCTCTGCCTTACCTATTTGCCTTTGAAATCCTAAACCATTTTTCAATCTGAGTAACCTTTCGATGCAAAACCTCGATCAGAGATTCGTCATTCGGGCTTTTGATTGGCACGGAACAGCTCTGGACTTCCGGCGAGTCGTATCGACACCCAGATGCCCAAAGCGAACTTGACCAGATCGGCCAATGTATAGGCGAGGTGTAATCGCCAGAAGACAACAATTTGCGGTGGGGAGGGCACATGCGGAACAAAATCAATCTGGCGGCCGAGCTGGACCAACCGGGGGACGATGAAAATCAGCAGAACTGCCGTAATTCCCCACATCGATCCCACCAACATGCGGGCTCTGAGGTCGGAACGAAATGTCCACCAGATGAGTGCCAGCAAAATCCCGCCGAGCACGAGTTGCGCGGCTCCCCAGGCACGGAAATAGAAGCGATTGAGTTCGGAAGCCAGGAACCGCAGCACGAGCCGGGCATCCCCTTCAGGCATGGGCGAGATACGCTGCTTTAGTTCCGGCCGTGACTCCGCCAGGACCGCATCAACACGCCTGAAGTTCTGTGTGGCCACCACCCACATCAGAGCAGTGCCCGTTAACCATCCGCCAATCAGAAAAAATGTCATTGCTCTACCCAAAATTTCCCCCACTTGTTTCTCTTGTCGATTTTACGAAACAGGCGAGACTTTTAGCTAGAGGAATGGTAAGAGATAAATGGACTGTAAATCGAGGCCCCGGGGTGGCGTGATGAATGCGGGTTGCGCGAGCATCGGGTCTGCGACAAATTTGCGATCAGGAACCCTTATTCGATTCGGGTCTGCTAAGCTTAGCCTCGTAGAGGTGGCATCGTTATAGTGAGGCATGGTTAAAAAAAGGGCCTCTCAGCTCCGATAGGAGCGGTATCTGCTCTTCGCTGCAGGTTGGGCAGTAGATGGCGCCCCGCCGGGGCTAGCTCCTCAGAAGGAAAGGCGCTGGCTATAAAGATGGTGCCTCTACGAGGCTCCGCCAGCCTATTCCTGGCTTTTTTGAACCTTATTGCTTTCTACCCACCCTCAAGTTTGTCGCACACCAAGGGCCCCGTCAAAGTCTCGTAAGCAAATTGCGTTGAGGCACACCCCTTGCTGACGCGCGGGCTACTGACTTGCGCCTCAGCCTGTTCAGTAGCCCGACCGTGAGGGAGGGCAAGGACTTTGACGGGACCCTGCAAGGAGCATCAATTGACTCGCGCTTTTGATAACCCCGTGATACGCTCTGAGCCCGCTCGCGCTGTGCGTGTTCGAAAGGAGAATGATAATAATGCAGAGCAACGCTTTCGCATGCAATCATCTGAGAGTAGCTTTGATGTTTGCCCTTGGAATGGGTATCGTCTGCACCAGCCAGGCTCCGGCTGCCAGACTAGATCAGCAGTGGAAGGTGCACGACAAGAACCGGCCGCAGCCGCCTGTGATCGCTCCCGGCACCGCCAGCACCCAAGATAAAGCGGGCCAGCCTCCGTCTGATGCCATTGTGTTATTCGATGGTAAAGGCCTTTCCCGGTGGCAGTCTCAGAAGGGACAACCAATGAAATGGAAAGTTGTGAATGGCTGCATGGAGGTTGGTCAGAATACCGGCGATATCCTGACCAAGCAGGCGTTCGGGGACTGCCAGTTGCATGTAGAGTGGGCCACGCCTGATCCACCCAGCGGCGAGGACCAGGCACGGGGGAATAGCGGCGTTTATCTAATGGGCCTTTATGAGTTGCAGGTACTTGATTCCTACCAGAACAAGACCTACCCAGATGGGCAGGCTGCAGCCATCTACGGGCAATACCCGCCGTTGGTTAACGCCTCTCGCCCACCGGGCCAGTGGCAGGCCTACGACATCATCTTCCACGGACCCCATTTTGACGCTAAGGGAAAGGCGGTTCATCCTGCACGCATGACCGTCTTTCACAACGGCGTGCTTGCTCAGGACAATGTCGAGCTGACGGGTCCCACTGCCTATATGAAACGTCCC
>QHZQ01000027.1:22692-40433 GCA_003224725.1 Acidobacteriota bacterium
GACCACGGGCAGCCGGTCCGCTTCCGTAACATTTGGATTCGAGAGCTCCCGGCTGTCGGCCCATAGCAACAAAACGATTCGCCCTGGCCATTCGATCCCGGGCAACTTTTGAACTCGGTTATGTCGGATGATATGAGAATTTCGTTCTGGTGTAGATAGGGTCAGCGCTTTTTGCTCTCGGTTCTGGAATTGTCGTCGTCCTCGGGTTTTGGATTTCGAAAACGACGAGTATGAGGACAACGACGAATACAATGTGCCGGGACATTAAGGACGAAGCCCTTGGCTAGTCAGAAGGAGGATTCGGGATTATCCTTCTTTCGGAAAGAAATGTTGTAACGGCTTCTGCTATAACCCGGTAACCCTTTGGAGTGGGATGGGTATCAAGCTGCCCGTTGTAATAAAGCGGCTCATCCAATTGCCGAGCTCGTTCACGAATTACTGGCGTCAGGTCCGCAAACGGAATTCCTTCTTTTGAGGCTACCTCCCGAAGACAGGCCACGATTGCAGGTGACTCCTCCTGAACCTCATTTGCCCACGAAGCCTGGGAAGCATATATCGTCTCCCGGCATCGCACTGCGCCTTCAACCATCTTACCTCTCCCGCCAGCATCGGGAGACCCTGTTCGTGAAACCGTTCGACATGACCGTTTGGGGCAGGAGGCATTGATCCCCTGACCAGAGCAGTCTTTCTCTTGCGGTCGATGACTCCTCCGATGGTAATCCGAAACAGATTAGCCAACTGGGAATGTTCCGCTAGAAAACTATATCCCGGCAAGTTTCCGATTAGTTTCTGAACAGGACGGAAGTTCTGGCCGGCAGTCCGGATCTCGTCGCGGGCACGTGGCAACACCCTTCCCATTGAGTCAATATAAAACAGACCGCTGGTAAGATCTCCGTCCACGTCATTACAGAAGACGTTAAGAACGACTACATGAGGGTGAAATTGTTTGACCCAATTCTCATACCAAAGGGCCTGCTCCGCAGTCCCGGTCCCGCCAATCCCGGCGTTAATGACTTCGTAGCTGACATGCGAACCGTTTTCAGTCGACTGCTCTTGAAGAATTTTTTCAAGCTGAGACGGATAGGTCTGGTCGTCGTTGGCTCCATTGCCGAAGGTAACGCTGTCCCCCAAAGTGACAATGCGCGTGACTCCTGGTCCGGGTTGCGGCCGATACTCCCTTGGGCCCCGGAACCGTTGCGAATTGAAAGAGATTGTGACGTCATAAGTGTGCGGGACATATTCGCGACCCCGGACGTTTGGTCGTGGAGCCAGAACCCCGTTTACCTCGTCTGCCCAGGGAACTGTCAGGGGTTGCGGCGCCAAAACCCGGACAACTCCTTCGGCCAGTGACAGACTGAACAGCGTCGAGATCAGGACAAGAACGAACCGTCCCAAAGAAGTATCTCGGAGTGTGCTCACTACGTCTCCTTAAAACTATATTGAGGCCGACCAAAAGAGGGCTCAAGGCGAAAAGCGATGATGAGTTTTGGAGCGCCGGCCGCAGGCTACGGTTCGAGCTTATCATACGATCTGGTGGTCAGGGTTTCAAGAGTGGCGCAAGAGTGATGCGTCAATGGTTTGGGGCCCTTACGGATAGGTCGTTCTGCATGGCATGTTCATTGCCACAACCCCGATCGATAGAGGTGGCTTCGATAACTATCGCATTACACGCAGGGGCGGAAAGATCAGAGTGATGAACTCAGACTCTTTTTGTCCTGAAGCGTCCGAGATTAAATACCCTTGAAAAAGCCGGAGGCTTGGCTTCTTGAGTTGCTCGATGCATCAATGACTGGAGCTATTGTTTTTGGGCTGATCAAACGGACACTCGAGCAGGATACAAAGCAGGTAAGAAGACTTAAGTTGAGGGCTGTAATTCAAAGGTGGACCAGGTTCACTTTGCCAGAAAAACCTGGGTGAAATAGAAAGTTCCTTGAGAATCGATTACTGCGCCGATGCCGGTCTCGGTGAATTCTTTATTGAGTATATTTTCCAAGTGCCCTGGACTCTTAGCCCAGTCACCCACGGCTTGGCCCGCCGCATCCGAGAATCCTCTGTTCCTGGCAATGTTTTCGCCGGCTGCGCGAAAATGGAGGGGACTTCTTGTGCTTAAGCGTTCCTTCAAATCCCGTCCGGCTGAATCCTTGTGAGCTAGATATCCGGACTGGGCCATACTCGTACTTTGGTTCCGTGCGGCTTCTTTCAAGGTTTGGTTAGGCTTCAATTCCCGAAGACCGTTCCTCAGACTTGAAATGGAAGGCGGGACGATTCTCAGAAGAAGGTGAGGCAGTCGATGTCGCATCGCCGGCGTGGAGTAGAGAGAAACCGCTTAGAATAATTAAGGCTGCCCCAATCGACATTCTGAAGGAACTCAGCTCAGTGAATCTTACGAGCCTGCCCCGCGAAGCCTCTTGTCTTACAGCCTTCTCTTTTATCCTCTTCGTCAACTTGGTTTCTCCCAATCTCAAAGTGGCGACACGGCAAAAGCAAGCTTCTGCCCATGCCTGAATGTCCGAATGTAAATCGAAGAAGGGTGAGGAATGGTTTAGCTAACTTGCTGGTTCTAAGGGCAGAATTCTTATTTTTGAACTCGGCGCTTCAAAGCTTGGGAATCACTCCGGAGGAAAATTTTGTGACCTGATATAGACGGTAGGACATTTTTGAAATTGGAAGTGACGTAATTTCTACTTCGGCTACTGACACTTTTAGTTATCCTCAATTCGAAAGTCAGCCGTCATACCTCGAAAACCCACCCCTCGCGCGGCCCTGTGAATGAGGTTGACGCTGGTAGCTACAGGAGGCCACGGGCTTGTTCCGTAAAGGTTCACGCTGCTAGCCAAAGCCGCACCGAGATACTCGTGGCCTGCCGCCAGTCTGTGGAAAATTTCCAGGTTGCGACTGAGGATGAAGCTCGCTTGAATGCAAACATGCCTGCGCCCTGATACAATTCCATTTTGGGGTGCTACTGGGAAGCCAAGAAGAGTATTGTTTGAAACGGTGTGATTAGCCGGTTAGGTGCATCGGAACGAAAATTTTGTTCTCGTTTGGCCCGCTTGTGGTGGAGCGGGCGCTCTGCGCACGCTGGAAAACGCGCGACGGAGCGAGCGTTCCACCAGGGATATCAAGGGCGAAGCCCTTGTCTAGTTAGATAAGATTCCAGAAATGAATTCAAGGCACTCACTGTGGTTTATTTTCCTCTTAGGACTGCTTTGGGGGAGAGTTTCAGGAGGCTCGCGAGGCCCGGTATTTGTGGATGTTACTCGGGAATCGGGGCTCAGCGGCTTCAAGAATGTCCAGGGAAGTTTGGCCAAGCAACACATCATTGAGACCATGGGGGGTGGGGCCGCTTTCCTTGATTATGACCACGATGGGGACCTGGATATTCTTCTAGTGCGCGGCACGACTGTCGAGCGTTTCCGTGAGGGAGGGGATATCGTTTGTGCTCTTTATCGGGGCGATGGACGGGGTCATTTCCAGGATGTGACTGAGGCTTCTGGTCTCACGGCACGCGGCTGGGGAATGGGCGTTGCCGTGGCAGACTATGACAACGATGGCTGGGAAGATATTTATATTACTTGTTATGGACCCAACTACCTTTTTCGTAATCTCGGCAACGGCAAGTTTCAGGAAGTTTCGGTCCAAGCTGGGGTGGCGGATCCTCGTTGGAGCGTCGGTGCCGCTTTTGCGGATATAGATCACGACGGAGACCTGGACCTCTATGTTTCTAACTATCTTGAATACGACCTGAGCCGACTCCCTGACCGCACCGCTTCCTGCACTTATCGAGGCTTCGATGTGTTTTGCGGGCCAAGGGGACTGCCCGGATCGCGCGACGCCCTGTTCCTTAATGATGGCAAGGGGCATTTTCGGGATGTGGCGGCCGAAAGAGGAATCGACCCCGAGTCTCTATACGGAATGGGTGTCGTCATTGGTGATTACGACAATGATGGCTGGCCCGACATTTTTGTGGCGAATGATCTGACACCCAACCTTCTTTACCACAACCTGGGAAAGGGACAGTTCGAGGAAGTTGCTGTGCTGGCCGGAGCCGCTTTCGATGAGAATGGCGTGGAAGAAGGATCCATGGGGGCAGACTTTGGAGATTTCAACAACGATGGCTGGCTGGACCTTTACTACACGAACTCCTCGTACCAAACCAATGAATTTGCAGTCAACAACAAGAACGGGACCTTCTCTTTGAAGAGCTATGCTCTCGGGCATGGAGAAAGCACCTGGCTTTACGTCGGCTGGGGAACTTTTTTTGCCGATCTGGACAACGACGGCTGGGAAGATATTTTTGTGGCTAACGGTCATCTGTATCCGGAAGCAGACCGGTTCGACATGGGCCTAAAATACAAACAGCGCAAGCTGGTGTTTATCAATCAGACCGCCAAGACGTTTCGGCTGGCCAATGACGAGTGGGGTACGGCGGTGAACCGGCCGGACAGCAGCCGGGGCGCCGCTTACGGAGACTTCGACAACGACGGGGACTTGGACGTTCTCATCAATAATCAGGATGGTCCGCCGACCTTGCTGCGCAACGATGGAGGCAACCAAAACCATTGGCTTCTGGTCCGCTGTGCGGGTCGCGAAAGTAATCGGTCTGCTATTGGAACGCGTCTGTTGCTGCGCTCAGCCAAGCTGCAACAGATGCGCGAGATCAAAGCCGGATCGAGCTATGGGTCCCATTGTGACAGCCGGGCGCATTTTGGATTAGGATCGGTGGATCGCATCGACGAGTTGGAAATCCGCTGGCCTTCCGGCAAAGTCGAGAAACGGGAGAACGTCAAAGCGGATCAGATTTTAGTGATAGAAGAGCCAGAGGGGCGTCGTTGACGGCCACTCTGCGAGCCACTGACGAGTTTGGCCGCCGGGCCGTGAAAGACGTAGCCACTATTTATGGTTTCCATGCCACCGTGTTACACCTCTTGGGATTGAACCACGAAATGCCAACCTTCTATCACAATGGGATCAAACGTCGATTGATCGACCTCCATGGCCGTGTGATTAAGGAGACGCTGAAGGCGTGAGAAACCCCGTCCGTCAGGGGCGAGGATGGGTATTGGAATTTGAACTCAAGTACAGTGTTTCCCGAAGAGCTTTCCGATCAGGCGGTGCATCAACTCTCAGCTCTTCCCACCCCTAAATCTGGCCGCAGTGCCGCTTGACGGCTCATTTTTCCTGGGCTACAGTCCTAATTGGAGTGGAAAAGCATGAATTGGAATTCGGGCCAATTTCATGGGAGGCAACAATTGCAGCAGAGTGAGCCTCAGAGGAGTCAACTTAGCGCTTGCGAAATGAGTGAGTGAATGAACGGTCCGAAAATAAGATTAGGCAAGCTGCTAGGCATCACTTTTCAAATCGATCCTACCTGGTTTGTGGTTTTCACGCTGATCACGCTCTCATTAACCTCCCGGTTTAACGCAGAATACCCACATTGGACACCCCTCACTTATTGGATTGTCGGGATCTTAACGAGTATCTTGTTTTTTGCCTCGGTGGTCCTCCATGAGCTGGCACACAGTGCTGTGGCCATTTCCAAAGGGATACCGGTGCGCTCCATTACCCTGTTTATCTTCGGCGGTGTGGCTCAAATCAGTCGAGAAGCCAGCCGGCCCGCAACCGAGTTCCTGGTAGCCGCTGCCGGGCCGGCCGCCAGTATCATGATTTCCATTTTCTTTGGGGGACTCTGGCTTTTGAGCAAAGGAACCTATGAAGTAGTTGCCGCACTTGGCCAGTGGCTGGCCGAGATCAATCTTATGCTAGCCTTGTTCAATTTAATTCCCGGGTTTCCTTTAGATGGGGGAAGAATCTTGAGGTCGATCATCTGGGGCGTCTCGGGAAATTTTGCCACGGCTACGCGAGCTGCCTCAACTTTGGGAAAACTAGTCGCCTACCTTTTCATTATTTTGGGAGTGGTGATTGGCCTGCGTGGCAATTTCATCAACGGCCTCTGGATTGGGTTTATAGGATGGTTCTTACTCAATGCGGCTCAGCAGAGTTTCCAACAGGTAGTTTTGCGCGAGTCTCTCTCGGGAATCAAAGCGAATGACATGATGACGCGCGATTGTCCTCGGATCCCTCAGGGAATTACGTTGGCCCAATTCATCGAAGACTTCCTCTTTCGCACGGGACGGCACTGTTTCCTGATTATGGATCAGGACCTGTTGTTAGGTATCATCACGCTTCATGAAGTGAACAAAACGTCCCGAGATCGCTGGAATCAGATTCGAGTGGAAGAAATCATGCTTCCTTTGCAGCAATTGAAATGGGTCAGTCCCGATCAAGACATCGTCAGGATTCTGGAGTACATGGATCGTGAGGACATTAACCAGGTTCCAGTAGTGGAGCAAGGCCGGCTGCTGGGAATGGTGGGACGGCATGAGATCTTGCGTTTGCTGCAAAAGCATTTGGAACTGTCAACGTGATCTGCAGAGAGAGCTATTCGTTAGCCAGCAACCTCATACCGCCGAGGACTCGAGGTGCAGAACCAAGGCTGGCAGTATTTTGGAGTGCGGTGGCTGGACACCGCTTTCTTTGGTGGCGGCTTGACGCCACCGCTGGCGAGCGTTAACAGTCTTTGCCTGTGCAGGCTGCTCCAAAGCGCTGTCAAGCCAGCGCACTCCAAACGACTGTCCCTCAGTTCACGAATATTCGCTTCAAGCTGTGTTCAGGATACAAAGATATGGGACAATCACCTTGGCAAGGGGAGACTCCTGGAAAGGTGTCAAGTCTCCCTCGGCCGGTTTGTTTTCTTTTCTGAGAATGAATCCTGGGAATAAATGACTCGTTCGGTGAAGGGAATTTCGATCCCTGCTTGCTCAAAGGCCGCCTTGACGCGTCTGCGCAGCTCGCGGGCAACTTCCCATTGTTTTAAAGGTCTGGTCTTGGTCAAAATTCGAACTGTCATTTGAGACTCATCAAAGCTTTCAACTCCTAACACCTGAGGCAACTCCAAGATATTGAGGCCAAACCGCGCATCCTTACTCAAGTCCTCGCCCACTTGGTTCAGAACCTGGATCACCCGATCCAGGTCTTCTTTATAAGCGACCCCGATGTTGACCACGGCGCGAGACCACTCTTTGGCTAAATTGCTGACAACTTTAATTTCGCCATTGGGAATAAAATGAGCCGCGCCATCGGTATCTCTTAGCACCGTGACTCTTAGATTCATATCTTCGACCTGGCCGGCGACTCCGGCGGCCCGTATGACATCTCCCACTTTGAACTGGTTTTCGAGCAAAATAAAGAAGCCGCTGATGACGTCACGAATCAAATTCTGGGCTCCGAAACTAATCGCCAGGCCTGCCACTCCAGCCGTGGCAATAAGGGGTGCAATGGAAATGCCCAACGTCCCCATAATCGTTAAGCCCGCAACAATCACGATCGCGATGTTGGCAACGCCCTTGAAGATGCCGGCGAGGGTCCTGGCCCGTAACTCCCTTTCACTAATGCCCTCGGAACCATCGTGGTGCACGAATTTGACTAGCCGATCAGCCAGCGTTCGGACCAGCCGAAGTAAAATGAAACTTCCAACGATAATGAAAAGGATTTTGGCCGCCTCGTCAGTTTTATCCCATATTAGCGCTAACACCTTTTGGTAATTAAATGCATCCACGATTTTCTCCACACAATCTGTGTTTCAGCTCTTTGACCATTATGGAGTTTGGACATTCGGCAGGCATCGAATCCTATTAACCCCTCGATTTATCGAGGGGTTGGAAAAACTTCAGAACCAAACAACCGCTTTAGCGGTTTTTCAACATAGGAGAACACGAAGAGCTTGCTACCGTCGCTTCCGTCGCGTGGGAAACCGTTGAAACGGTTAGCGGATTAACCTGGTCTAAGGTCCCCTCGATGAATCGAGGGGTTAATGAAATGTCCAAACTTGAGTACCATCGAGAAAAGTCTAAATCAAAAAGAATGAAACAAGCGAAAAAAAAGGAAGCAACGCCGCAGACCTCATGCACGCCCGGAACAGCTTGGATGAAAACGGTGGTGCTGGTAAGATGGCGAGAGGGCTCGAGGCTAACCAGGTTAGAAAAGAACCGCGAAGACGCGAAGGACACGAAGAAGACCTCGGGACATAGATGACGTGAACAACCCTCGGTCCACCCCCACGCGGCCTTGACAAACGAAACTCCCGCGGGTTTCACGATTTTGCGGAAATAAACAGGTGTACTATGTTAGTCAATGATTTCTTTGATCAAAAGGAGCTCCTATGGCTACGCTGATCAAAAACTATATTGGCGGGGAATGGGCGTCTGCGGGGACAATGGAAGCCACACCCGTTTACAACCCGTCTCGCGGCGAAGTGATTGCCCAGGTCCCTGCCGGCGGCACCGAGGAAGTCAACCAGGCCGTGGCTGCGGCTCGTGCGGCTTTTCCTGCCTGGGCGGAAATCCCGGTCGTCGAGCGAGCTCGAATTCTTTTTCGTTACAAACATTTGCTGGAAGAAAACTTCGAATCGCTTGCCCGAGGGGTCACTCGCGAACACGGCAAGACCATTGAGGAGGCCCGCGGCGATGTGCGGCGCGGCATCGAAGTGGTTGAATTGGCTTGCGCCATCCCGTCTTTACTGATGGGCCAGACGTTGGCTAATGTGGCTCGCGGCATTGACGGGCAGGTAGAGCGTTACCCTCTGGGAGTGTGTGTGGGGATCACCCCATTCAACTTTCCTGCTATGGTGCCCATGTGGATGTTTCCCGTAGCGATCGCCTGTGGCAATACTTTTATTCTTAAGCCCTCTCCCAAAGTTCCATTGACGGCTTTGCGTCTGGCAGAACTGGCCAGCCAGGCAGGCTGTCCTGGCGGCGTATTAAATGTCGTCCATGGAGGCAAAGAAGTGGTAGAAGCCCTGTTGCGTCATCCTGAGGTCGCTGCCATCAGCTTTGTCGGTTCCACTCCTGTGGCCAAGTATATCTATGAGACTGGAACTGCCCAGGGAAAGCGTGTGCAGGCCGCAGGTGGAGCCAAGAATTATATGATTGTGATGCCGGATGCTGATTTGGAGGCCACCACCAGCGCGATTATGAGTTCAGCTTTCGGTTGCAGCGGGCAGCGTTGCATGGCCGGCAGCATGGCTGTGGCGGTGGGCAAGGTGGGCAATGCTCTCATTGAGCGCTTGGATCATGCCGCCGCTGGCTTAAGAGTCGGCCCTACGGATAGCGACGATTCTGTGGCCATGGGACCGTTGGTTGATCCGGCCGCCAGAGCCCGCGTCCTTCGCTATCTTGATTCTGGAATCAAGGAAGGCGCCAGCCTTAGGACCGATGGACGAAAGTTTGTTCTGGCTGGGCACAGCGACGGTTTCTTTCTGGGCCCCAGCATCTTTGATCGAGTCCAGCCCGGAATGCAACTGGCGGAGGACGAAATTTTTGGGCCTCTCCTTACCGTAATGCGTACCGAAGACTTAGGTGAGGCGCTCGCGCGCGCCAACCAATCGCCTTATGGCAATGGCGCTGTGATCTTCACTCGTGATGGAGGTGCTGCCAGGCGATTTGCCCGAGAAATTCAATGCGGCATGGTGGGTATCAACGTAGGTGTCCCGGCCCCGATGGCCGTCTTTCCTTTTGCCGGATGGAATCAATCCTTCTTTGGCGATCTCCATGTGCAGGGCAGTGAAGGAGTCCAATTCTACACCCGTAACAAGGTCATTCTCAGTCGCTGGAGCTGAGACGGAAAGAAGAAGGCGACGACGGTTGCGAAGTTGTAAAGGGTCAAATTTGAAACACAGTAGTAGGGAGTATCAGAAACGGGCTTGCAACCTCACCGTCCCATTCCCCCTCACCCCTGCTCCTGAAGGTGTGAAAAACTAAATAGTTCCCCCTCACCCTGGCCTTTGGCCATAACTCCAATTGAGACGTAGCACTGGCCGCAGAGATCGCCGAGACACGGCGCCACACCGGCCCAACTCTGCGATCTTTGTCATCTCCGGGGTCGATCTTTTTCCTTCCAATCTATGCCCAGGGCTTTCAATTCCTTTTCTCCTTTAACCAACTCATAAACTCGCGTGAAATCGGCTTCAGCGCCGATGCGGCTCATGGCCGCTTCCCAGTATTTCCGCACTTGCGTCGCCAGTGGCAATTCGATGCCGAGGCGACTCTCCAAGTCAGTAATCAGTTTCAAATCTTTGTAGGCGGTTCGAATGGCCGCGCCTGATTGAAAATTCTTGGGCAGAATAAATCTGGGAAAGCGAAGCTCAGTCTCGTAGCTCCTGGCGTTGCTATTTTGAAAAACATCAATGAGCAAGGACTCGTCAAAACCCAGGGCCTTGCCTACCCACAGAGCTTCGCACGTGGAAAGGAAAAGTGAAAAGGAGAGTTGATTTTGGAGCAGCTTGATGGTTTGACCCTTGCCAGGACCTCCAGCATAAACCACTTTGCGCGCAATGGCCGAGAATAAGGGCTGGCAGTCCCGACAGAGCTTCCGATCTCCTCCGACCATCAGAAGCAAGGTGCCTTCTCTCGCCCCGGTAGCCCCACCCGTCATGGGAGCCTCCAGCATGCGCACCCTCATCCCCGCCAGCCTGCGATGGTTTTCAACGGCCAGAGTGGGATCACCGGTGGTCATATCGATGACCAGACTTCCAGGACGAATGCCGGCAAGGAGCCCCTCTGTGGCGTAGAGTACTTCGTCCAATGCCTGATTGTCGGTGACCAGAATTAGAACGATCTTACTGAGCGATCCCAATTCCCTGAGTGAGGGAGTAAGAACGACTCCACTTCTCCCTTTGGCCCATCGTCGAGCTTTTTCACTCCTTTCGTGAACTGTCAGGTGAAAGCCTTTCTTGAGTAAATTGTCCGCCACGCCGCTTCCCATGTTCCCGAGGCCCACCAACCCCACAGGAGTCTCCAGACATATGTTCATAACCAGCTCCTGCTGTTTAACGGTTTACGTTCGTCCTGGAATGCGCCTGCATAAAACTTTCTATCTCTTCGATCGTCCGGGGCACCCTGGCCGAGAGCTGTTTCGGTCCCGACTCGGTAAGAATGAAGGAATCCTCGATACGAATGCCGATGTTCTTATACTTTTGGAAAGCTGGCTGGGCTTTTTGGCTGAAGGCATCGTTTTCAGGGCTTTTGGCTAGGTCCTCCAAGGCTCCATCTCGAATGTAAAGCCCGGGCTCAATCACAAAAGCCATACCCGGCTCCAGGGGGCGGTCGTAATCACCTACATCGTGAACGTCCATCCCAATGAAATGGCACGCTCCGTGGGTGTACCAGGTTCTATACTGGTCGCCCGAGGTGTCGGAGATAAGCCCGAGCTTAAGGAGTCCGTCCTTAACCACCTGCACGGTCTTCTGATGGATGTCACTCAGCTTTACCCCCGGTTTAGCGATTTTCATCCCTTCCTCCTGGGCGGCCAGCACGATCCGATAAATGTCTTTCTGAAGAGGGCTAAACGTGCCGCTGACTGGGTAAGTACGGGTGATGTCACCGGTGAGATACTCGTAATTGGCCGCTGCATCCACCAAGAGCAGTTCACCCGCCTCCATCCTGCGATTCGACTTCTCGTAGTGCAGGATGTTGGTATTTGGTCCGCTTCCAACAATCGGGGGATAGCCCCACCCCATGGCCCCACTCGATTTGTAGACCTGTTCGATGGCTGCCTTCACTTCGTACTCATAGGCTCCCGGTCGGGCCGCCTTCATCCCGGCCAGGTGTGCCAGGTTTGAAATCTCGAGGCTGCGCTCCAGCACTTTTCTCTCGTAGGATGTCTTGACCTGTCTTAGATCGCGCAGAATGTCGGTCGCGTCCTGGATAGTGAGCCCGGCCGATCGCTCCTTGACACGATTGGCAAACTCAAGAGTGGGCCCCAGCGGTTCAGAAAGACCCGGCTTAGGGCTGAGAATCAACTCCAATCGGGCTCGCCCACTGGTTAACGCCTTGAAGAAGATGTCGAATTCTGGTGAGGAACTATAGGGGGGTAAATCGTAAGGCTGGCGCGAAAGGATATTATGGATGAAAGTCTCAAACTCCGTTGCCAGGTGTACCTTCTCAACCCCGCTTTTAGTGGTCGCTTCTTCCTTGCTTAGAATGTGTCCTGTCCAGTGTTCACGGAGCGGGTTCCTCTCTTTAACAAACAGAATTTCCTTGCGCGTGAGGTTCCCGGGCATCAGAACCAGGGTTGTGTCCTCTTGGTCTATGCCTGTCAGATAGTAAAGGTTGCTATCTTGGCGGTACTCATAATCGACGTCGCGAGAATAGACTCTGGTCGGGGCACTCCACAGAATGAGCATAGATTCTGGCCCCAGCCGTTCCATCGCCTTGGCGCGGCGGGCTTTGAGGTCATCCTGAAATTCTCCGGCTGTGACGAGCCGGGGAAAAAAACTCAGTAAGACCAGAAACACTGAAAAGAGCGGTTTGAGCATGTTGTCCTCTTGATTCGGTAGTTGGCCGAGGGACCCGCTTTGGCAGCCACGACGAATTTGTTCTTCAATTCATCGTGTGCTTGTCCCCGCGAGCCAGAAAACCATTAATCTCTCTCTCGAAATGTCCAAATTCGAGGGACCGACGGGCTTCCCGCTACTGCGTCTGGCTCCGGATCCATTGGTCAATGTTAGGCAGTTCACGTTGCTTGAGATTGGCCTTGAAGCGGATACTTTCCGCCTTGGCCACCTGTTTGGCGGCCTGCTCGGGTAAGTTAGGCGAAGGAGAATTTTGATTCTGCCAGCGTTGGACTGGTCACCTGCAGTCCAAGCCCAAAAAGCACAGCCCAGAACGCAATCTTGCATTCGAGTGTCAGCTTGCGCATAGCTTTTCTCTCTTTCATTGATTGAGCCTTGCAAGAAAATGGTAGCCTGTCTAACCTCTTTCTTGGAGGCAGCGATCACTCTGCCAACGGTGTCTGAGCCATAAAGAGAGCGTAACCTAACCCAGCCCCAAAGCCGAGTCCATAGATCAGCCCCCAACAAATCATGCCGAGCTGCTCGCCAAGTATGCCCAGAAGAGGCCTTCCCAGAAAGTATCCAAGCGAATGAGCAATCACCAGACCCGCAATGATTTTGGAGAGTGCCTGCCTTGTCCCAAGCACCATCATGAATCCCAATGCCATCAAGACCGGGCCCAGCAAAGAACCAAGGGCTTCTCCCGGAAGTCCCCGCACCGTAAAATAAGCCGCCACCCACGCGGCCGCGTATAGGAAGAAACCGAGACCAAAGAGGCTATACGAGCGAACCAGCCGGTTTGGCCCCATAATCAAACTGCTAAACAGGGCACCGCCCAACAGCATGAAAAGGAATGTCCAGAACAAATAAGCGCCATACACACCGAGATGCTGGTACAGCCCGCCCTGGCCGACTGCGACCGTGGCAAAGACCACTCCGCCTGCCAGACAAAAACGGCTACTTCCCATCCAGATGAAGTGGCGGAGAGTCGGTTGATTCACTTGATGATTCGTCATGATCTCTTCTCGCAGCATGCCTCTCGGTAATCCGCAGTATTAAGGGTTCCTTGAATCTTTCGGATTCCAAGCGGCTTCTTACGCAGATTATTGACAAACCCGCCCTGTAAGCTTAAATGTTTCCGCTGCCTTGCTCAAAACATTTTTCTTATAAATTGATGCCGAGAAGCACGGATCGAATCCCCACTGCATAGCATTCCTCATGGACCGACAGAGGCCCGGCAAGCTAAGCTCCTTTCGGCGACAAACAGAAGCGGCTCTTTCCCGAAGGGGACTGATAAATCAGCCCAGAGTCGCGGCAAGGCCACTACCATGGGACATAGAAACAAAGCTACCTTCGCGAATGGAACCGGTTCCATCCCCAAGGTAGCGCGTGCCGCAAGATATGGGCTGGTAATAAATCCACTACGGAGAATAAGGTCCTAGGAATCACCCATCAGAACCGGTAGATCAGCGATAGATTCGATAAGAGCGTCCGGTGGAATGCCAACCTTCTGAACGTCCTCCTCCTGGAATTTTCCGGTTTTCACCAGAATCGCCTTCAGCCCTGCCCCGTGAGCGCCCTCGATATCGGCTTCAATATCGTCTCCCACCATCGCAACCCGGCTTGCGGGCAAGCCGATATTGGCCAGAGCCAGATTGAAAAAGTCACACGAAGGCTTGCCGACAAGGTGCGCCGTTTTGCCTGAGGCGTATTCCAAAGCGGCCACAAAGGCGCCTGCATCAATCGTCAGTTCCCCTTCTGTCAACCAGTACCTGTTTTTCTGCAAAGCTACGAGCTCTGCTCCACCGAGAAGTTTCCGGAAGACGTCATTCAGCAGCTCAAAGGTAAACCCACTCATAAGATCGCCCAACACTATAAAATTCGGATCCTGGTCGGTTAACTGAAGGCCTTCGAAATCTGTGCTGGAGTCTCCTCGGGTCAAGACCCAGCACCTCGCTTCAGGAATTTTCTGCAACCATTGAGCCGCAGCAAAAGGAGCGCTGAAGATTTCTGACTCGCTCACCGGGATTCCGAGTCCCTCAATTTTTTTCTTGAGGGTCGCCCGGCTTTTGTTAGTGGTGTTGGTCACGAAGCGAAAGGAATAACCGCGACGCCTGAGTTGGTCGAGACTTTCCGCTGCCCCGGACACAACCGTGTTGTCCGTGTAGAGGGTGCCGTCGAGGTCCAGTAAGAAACCCTTAATATCTTGCCGCATGACTTTCTCACCGCCTGTTCATTCAGGTACCCCGAACCGCAAAGACCCACCCCAAAGGCTGACGCCTTCTGCCCCTCTAGAGACGGGATTTTCAGGAGAGTAACTTATTACTGGGTTTCGCAATTACGTTGACGTATTTACCTGAGGCCTGCTTCGCCGGATGCGTTTGACACGTGCTCGTTTTCATTAGCCCCGTGCTTCAGCGCGGGGTGGACGGCCTTGCACACATTTGCTCGAGGAAGAACGCAACGACAAAAGTCCCCGCGCTGAAGCACGGGGCTAATGAAAAATTAACAGATTTCAAGGCTGAGATCATTTTACCACGACTTCATGGCGAGCATCAGTTTGCTCAGGTCTCGCTTCATCAAGGAGACTGTGGCTCGGACATCAGATAACATGGCCGCACGGTCGGCCAGCAGATCAATGGTCAGGGCGCGCCGCGCGGAAACACTACTGGTTAAGAATTGAACCTTTTGCCGACCCCTTGGTGTCTCAATAGGATCAATCCTTCCGAGTTCGGTCCATCTTTTTATCAAATGCGCTCTCCGTGTTTCTGTTCCAGATTCGCTGGGTGGTGTGGCGTTAAGGTAAGTCCATACCTCGTCCGGATAGTGGCTATGAAACTCTGGCTGGCGGTCAAAAATCTTGGCCAGCATATTGGGAGCAATGCCGAGAGTGTGGTGCCCCCCATGCTGCTGGCGGAGACCCAGCACTGAGAGTACGGTCGTTACGCTACCGGCAGCAATCCCGACAGCATTGCCGACTTTGTTAGTACTCTCCCCTATTTGCAGGGCTGAGCCGACGATACCAAGTCCGCCGCCGCTAACAATATTGGAGAGAGCATTGATGCCAATGGCATGGTCACGACGAGACTCGAGGAAGGTACGGATCTCGTTGGTTTGCGCTATCTCGCTGTCGAGCTCGGCAAAGACGCCGTCTACTTCGAGCGAGGCGCCCAGGACCGCTTCAGTGATGCGCTGTCTCAATGCCAGGGCCTCCGGGCTCATGGCTCCACCAACCCCTGCTTGCTCAGGCTTGGGCAGACGCTCGAACTGTTCCAGGAGCGGTGCGACGCCAATCAGCCTGGCTACTTCGCTGGCTCCTGGAGAGAGCTTCATCTTTTGAGATGATAGTGCCTCCTGTGAATGGTTTTCATGGGTTGTGGTTTCGACGGATAGGAGGGATTGGCCTGGACTCGAAGCCGGCCAAAAAAAATAACTGATTAACAGAATCCACAGAAGTCTCCTAGTTTTATTGCGACGGGTGTGTTTGATCATTATAAGTCTCCAGGTAGCCACCGCCATGCGCGAACTCTTAATCCGGAGTGCCCCATTGTTCGAGAAATCCCAGTCCGGCAGGGATCTGAGCACAGCGAGGAGAAATTTTTGATTAATGAGAGGATAGGAACTGGCCATGAGGTCACTTGGAGGAGATCATGACTCACTGAGGGGGCAGAAGACCACGGGGGTACCCACGAGCGTTTACCCGAGAGAAGACTCAGGCACAGGATGCCGATGGCCCTCCTCGCCGTCTGCGGTTGTCGCCTGCGACCACTCAATTCGGGAGACGCCTTGGATTTCGCCGATTTTCTGGCACAGCGCCTTCAAGTCACACACTCGTCCTTCTGAGAGGCCGAAGCAGGCTTCCAAAAGGCTCTCGGAGTCGTTGCCCAGAGTCTCCTTGAAATGGAGGATTAAAACCCCGGACTGGCCAGTGAAGGCCGACCAGGTGGACCGAACACTTTCCGACGCAGACGGAATGAAGCTGACGACAAGGCGATAGGTGATGTGAGGCACAACCTGTCCGGAACGCTGGTCTATCCAAGCAGCAGCCCACCGCAGTGAAAACTGGGCTACCAAAACGACTGCCAGGACAAACCAGGCCAGTTTAGAATAGCCAGAGCCAACGGCAAGTCCTATGCTGGCTGTGGCCCAGAGGGTTGCAGCCGAATTGACTCCCTGGACACTGCCACCCCGTCGCATGATCACCCCGGCGCCGATAAAGCCGATTCCGGTCACGACTCCGGCTGCAATCTGCGCCGGGTTGCTGTTTGGACCGAAACCATGCTCGGAGACAAGAGCGAAGGTAGCGGCTCCTACTGCCACCAGCGTGTTTGTCTTGAGCCCCGCAGTCTTATGGTGCCACTGGCGCTCAATGCCGATCAGTGCGCCAAAAAGGAGAGACAACAGCAAGCGCCCAACAAGTTCTGTATCTGTCATGGCTTCTTGGTGGGATGAGGGGTGGATAGGCACCCCCTCTTTCAAACATCACAAGATTATCATTTGGAGAAGGGGATTTCTATGGAAAATGCGTGCGCTCGGATTTGCTTTCCGGCGCTTAGTCGAGGTTGGAAATAATAAGGTCCCCGGAGGCCCTTGCTCATGCTCTTATTGGATTAGTCGGCGGAACACACATTCTCCTGCAGGACTTGAAGGCGCTCAGCCGCTGTCAGGGAAAGCATCCAGCGGATCAGGGTTAAATCGACTCCATCTTGGCTATGGGTTGGTTGCTCTTCGATCAAAGGGTCTTCAAGTTCACGAGACTTGAGCGATTCATCCCCTCTCATTCGTCACCTCCACAATCAACAGACGAGATGCTTACTTGCCGAATTGATATTGCTCGTATCTTCGGGGCCAGGTCGTAAATCCAGTGGGTTTTCGTAACTGGACCAGTTGCGGGACTGTGTTCGACTTTGGCATTATAGCATTCGGACTGATTATGGGGAGGTTTGAAGCTTTGAGAAAGCTTCAAGGGTGAAGAACCCAAGCTGGTTCTGGAAGTGCCCGGGCATTTCAAGCTTCGGGAGTCGACTTTATTAAGTGTCTTCGCTGGTCCGCCATTTCAGCAAATAGCGCGAGGAATTTTAGTTCCATTCGTTCTTGCTCCTGCTCTTGCTCGGGCTTTGTGTCGACTAATCGAGCAAGAGTAAGAGGATGTTTGCGCCAATAATCGGTGTAGAAAGGATTACTAATACAAACGCAGTTAAGAATTGCTACGAATCTGTAGTTGACCCACTCAAGTCCCCCCTTGGCAAGGGGGCACAGGGTCCCAGGAAGTCGGATCCGACGGATGCTCCAGGTTGACAATCCTGTGCGGCTCCTTTCTCCGCCGGACGATCATCCTCATGCCGTACTTGGGCCG
>QHZQ01000348.1 GCA_003224725.1 Acidobacteriota bacterium
CAGCCGAAGGAAGGCTCAGCATCGGAATTTGAATTTTTCCAAGGGTCGCGGCGGGACGGTAGGGTACGCCGCGGACAGCCTGGCGCGGGCCGCCCGTGCCAAAAGCTTGGCCTTCGAGGCCAACGGACAGGCAAGGATGCCTGTCCAGCCCAGGGAAGGCTCAGCGTCGGAATTTGAATTTTTCCAAGGGTCGCGGCGGGACGGTAGGGTGCGCCGCAGACAGCCTGTCGTTGGCCGCCCGTGCCAAAACCTTGGCCTTCGAGGCCAACGGACAGGCAAGGATGCCTGTCCCTACCATTTAAATCAAATCCCATGGCTTCCGGGCCTGCCGGCCCAGCCATTTCGAAGCTTCAGGCGCATCCTTGAAATCTTCCCTGGCTGCGTCCCAATGCAATTTCTGCCGAGTCTTGTGGGCGATATTTCCCAGGTGGGCCACGATCGTGGAGCGATGTCCGATTTCCACGTCAGCCACCGGCTTCTGGCGGGACCGGACACACTCAATGAAATTCTTTGCGTGCAGCGCTGTCGCGTCGGTTGTGGAAACCTGTTTTCGTGCCATGCGGTATCCCGAGGCGATGGGTCTCTCAGATTCATATAAATCTTGAGGGGGAACGGGCTTTAGCTCGGGAAAGATTTCAAACCCGATTCGGTCTGCGAAAAGAGCACCATTGGTACCGTAGTAAGCTTCACCGTTAGGTCTATCCTCTTTGTCACGCGCATTGTAATAGGCCATTCCGGGAGTGCGACCTCCCAACCCATGCCCATTGAGGTTGCAAGCCTCATAACTGAGAGTGAAGCCCGGATATTCGTAAGTGACCTGCAGCACGTCCGGCATTTCTCCACCATCATTCAGAGCATACCTGTTACCTGTGGCGGCGACGCTGATAGGGGCATCCACTCCCATGATCTGGTGCACCGTGTCAAAGCGGTGTGTTCCGAAATCTGTAATTGTTCCGCCGGCGTAATCCCAAAACCACCGATAATTTTGCAAAAAGCGATTCTTATTGAAGGGAACCAAAGGGGCTGGTCCCAAATAAAAGTCCCAGTCGAGTCCCTCAGGAACAGCCGAGTCTGGCTGCCGTCCCATTCCATAAGGGAACCTATTCGAAAAGTTCCAGACGCGCACGTACCGGACATCACCCAGTTCGCCGCTTTGGATAATGCGAGCCACCTCCCGATAATGTGAGGCGGACCGCTGCTGTGTGCCGGCTTGTACGATTTGATGATACCGGCGCGCAGCTCGGACCATGGCGCGGCCTTCCTGGATGTTGTGACCCAAGGGTTTTTCGACATAGACATCCTTGCCCGCTTGACAGGCAAGCACGGCGGGGATGGCATGCCAGTGATCCGGCGTGCCGATGACCACGGCGTCAATATCTTTTTGCTCCAACAATTTTCTGAAGTCTTTATAGGCACGAGCTCTGCCGCCCGCCCACTCCTGGGCTGAAGCCGTGTTGACATCGTACACATCGCAGACCGCGCCAAACTCCACGTCGGGAACATCGCGCATCAGTTTGGCTACGTATCGACCTCGTCCGCCGCAACCAATCAGCCCAACGATCACGCGCTCATTGGCACCCAGGACCTGGCTGGCGGAGAGAGCGGTCGTCGCGACCGTCCCTGCCGCTTGTATCACGCCTCTAATAAATTCACGGCGCTTCATTTGTGGGAAATCACCACCTGCTGCAAGGTGGGAGGAAGCGGATGGAACTCGCTGCGGGAGAAGCCCGCACTGCGGAACATGCGCTCGTATTCTGAGAAGGTATAAGCATCGCCGTTCGGGGTGGTACCGAGCATCATCAAGCTGAAGGGCGCCGTGCCGGGCGGGGAAACCCGGTCTTCATTGGGAACAAATTCCAGAGCGATGGCCCTTCCGCCCGCGGCCAGCGCAGTATGGACTTTCTGCAACAAGGTTTCACAGGTAGGCACGTCGAAGTGATGTAAGAAGTTGGTGAGAAGCACCAGGTCGTAACCATTTCCATAATTGACCTCAAAAGCGCTGCCAGGGAGGACGCGATACCGACTGGCTACTCCGCGCGTTTGCGCATTTTCCTGGGCGACCTCCAGGACATGAGGCCAGTCCAGCGCGACAACTTCGACATTGGGATTGGTTTGAGCCAGCGTAATTCCGAACAGCCCATGACCGGCCGCGATATCCAGCACTTTCAACTTGGGAGTCCCATTACCGTTGACCAGGTTGGCAATGAGCTGGGCCGGTAGACCCATCATGGGAGCCATGGCGCGGGCAAACTTAACCCAGATAGGATGCTCGGCTGAGACCGTGCCTTCTTCTGGCATCACGGTACCCCCTTTTCGCACGCACGCTGCAACGTCCTTGAAGGCGTCAGTCAGCATGGGAGAGAGAAGAAATTCCAGGGCGCCGCCTAAGTATCCAGGAGAATGTCGATCCAGGAACATCGCCGAATCCGGCGTGAGAGCGTAGCGTCCTTCATGCTTGGTTAAGAATCCCAGCACCACCAGGTAGTCACACAAGATGCGTATCCCACGCTCAGAAGTTCCGCACTTCCCAGCTAGCTCTTGCGATGTTTCCCTTCCCTGGCCGATGCAACTGAACATATCCAGCTCGATCGCCGCTTTCAGTGCGGCTGTACGCTGATAAGCGTTCACCGTGTTAAAGAACAGTTCCGGCGAAGGCTGCGGCATGGCTTTAGACATGATCGATCTCCTTTAGTTGATATTTACTGCGAGGGCACTAACCGGTTCCCTGTCGTTTCGCGATGGAGGCGTAAAACTCCGGCCGCCGATCTTTAAAGCGATCAATTTCGTGTTTCCCCGGAACTCGCACGATATGCTTGTCTCGCGCCCTGGTCGGTTCAATCTCAGCATAAATGATTTCTTCTTGATCGGGGCTGGCCTGGGCCAGGGTTCTGCCGTGGATGTCGACAATTCGGCTGCGCCCGATAAAACGAAACCCTCGTTCCTCTCCAACCCGATTAATGGCGGCGTAATAGATATGATTCTCCAGGCCTCGAGCATTAATGACATACTCCGCCATTTCTTCCGATCCTGTGGGCCAATTGGTCGGTAACACCACCAGGTCAGCTCCGCGCAAAGCCATGATCCGTGAACTTTCAGGAAAGCTGGCGTCGTAACAGATATTGAGCCCAATACGCCCCAGGGGAGTTTCGTGGACATCAAACCCGAGGTCTCCCGAGTTCACAAACCGGTCGATTCCCAAAAACGGCAGATGGACTTTACGATATTTACCCAGGACTCTGCTGGGTCCCACCAGGACAGCCGTATTGAAATATCGATCTCCATCTTTCTCGATCATTCCCATAATGGCGTGAATCTGGTGCGACTGGCAAGCCGTGGCCAGCTTCTGTGTGCTGACGCCCGGGACCGGTTCAGCAAAGGGAATGGCCTCTTGCAAGCTTTCGAAGCAATATCCCGTCAAAGCGCATTCAGGAAAAATGACCAGGCCAGCTCCTGCATGGGCAGCGGTTTCTAGCTGCTGCAGGATCGTGTGCAGGTTGCTTGCC
>QHZQ01000349.1 GCA_003224725.1 Acidobacteriota bacterium
GGCCGTTTTGAAGCCCGGCCACAATGCGCCGCACCAGTTCTGAGGTCTTCCCGGTCCCGGCCGCCGCTTCCACAATGAAGCTTTCCCGCAGGGAATGGCGTATCCGTTGGCGCGCGCTCTGGTCTGAGGCTGTGCGACTGTCACTCTTCATGAAATCCTTCGTATCTCCTCGAGCGGCTCCAGCTCTTTCCCAGGCTTGCTCCTGGTGCGAATTTCTTCATAGGGGCCGCACACCAGGTGGTAGTCACAGTTTTGACAGGCATCCCTTCGTGGTGCTGCAGGAAGAAAGCCGCGTGCGATGGCTTGATCGATGGTGCCGGTGACCTGCTGAATGACACGTCGAGACAGGTCATTTAGCAATACGGATTGCTGCTGGAACTCTCCTCGCTGGGTACAATAGTAAAGACGGCCCGATTCAACCGGGATGCCCAGAAGGTCCTCCGCCGCCCAGCCGTACAACAGAGGCTGGAGGATCTCACCGTTTCCGATGAACTGAAGCCTTGCCTGAGGCAGCTTCCCCGTCTTGTGGTCCGTAACCCTGAGAACCTTCCGCGATTCGTCATACTCGATGAGATCAATCGAGCCGCGAAGGCGGACTCCATCCATGATCACGGCGTCTTCGGCCCGGCTCGAAGAGTCCCTGTCTCTCTGGAGCGGAAGCCCGAAGGAAAACTCATAATGAATGGGCTTCCAACTTTGCTCTTGGTTGACAACTTCCCGCATCCAGCAGCGGAGGTCGACTCGAAGGTCCTCGATTTCGCTTTCCCAGATTCGGGGAATGGCCGGCGCCAATCTTTCGGCACATTCAGCCGCCACTCGATCCAGAGTTTCATCGACCAGGCTGAGAATCCGGTCAAGATATTCGCTCCTGGTTGGAAGCAGACCTGCCTGCGAAAGTCTTCGAAATAACTCAAATTGAGCGGCATGAAACAGGCGCCCTCTGGTCAGCGGATCAAGTTGCTGGATGGCGACGGCTTCTTCCCGCGGCCGCAAGTGGTGAATCCCATAAAGAAGAAAGCGATAAGGACAGGCCGCATAGCTCTGCAAAGCCGTAACGGAGTAAGGCCGGCTGGAGAGCCGATGGCGTTCGAGCGTCTCTCGAGTTCTGGCGTCGGCGGCGACAATGCCATCCGCATCGGACCACTGCGGTCTCCATCGCTTGTGGCGGGCCCGCAGCGACCGAGCCAGGTATGGGTTAACCTCGAGCAAGAACCGGCCCTTACCTTTCACCGTTTGATGCGGGTTGTGCAGCAGGCCGTCGAGAACCGCCAGATCGTATTCCGTGTCGTCAATCGCCTTTTCAGGAATGCGAGGAGACGGCCAGCCGAGCCGGGATTGGGCGGCCTCGGCTGCCCGCCTTTCCAATTGCCCGAGATCCGGCAGCCGGCCTTCCGCTGCCCGCAGTAGTTCCAAGGCGTAAAGAGAGGGAACGCGAGCCCGGCCCTGGGCCACATCCATCCGCGGGTAGGAGACAACCAGTTTGCGTTGTGCGGCCGCACAACCCATGCGAAGCAAGAGTCTTTCTTCTTCACTCTTGTCCTGCCGAAGAGGCAGCGCCGATGAAAGCTTCTGGCGATACTCGTCCAACAGGAGCGGGTCTTCGAGTGTTTTCTTAGGGAAAATGCCTTCGGCCAGGCCGGGAAGGAAGACGATCTCAAACGAACACGCAGCCGCCTCTTCGAGGGTCCCAACAAAAACCCTTCCGTAACGTCTTTCCGGAGGTTCCGTTCGCAGAAACCTGAGCCGATCCGCCAGGATTTCCTGCACCTCACCAAGCCCGACGGGTCCTACCTCGCGCATGGGCTCCAGCTCAGCGAGAACCGCCAGAACCGATTCGGGCTTGCGGAGCACCATGCCGGCCAATTTGCGCAGGAGATCCAGCCACTCCCCCCAACTGGCTTGACGGGGCAAGTCGTCAAGGAATCCAACGACTGGAATAGCAAAGTTCCTGAGGTGGGCAAGACGCTCCAGTTGGCTCTCGAGATGCTGTTTTTGCGTCATCTCGTCCTCGACTTCCTGCAGCTTCAGCCGTAGCTCTTGATCCAATCCATCCAGTCTCCGCATCCAGCGGTCCTTTCCTCCAATGACAGCGGCATCAACCAGCAGCCTTTCCCAGTGAACCGGAGCTCGAAGAGTCCCTGCAATCACCGGAGACTCGTCCGTCTCGGGGGGAGCCGGTGGCGTCTCCTCAGTTTCAACCTCCGCTGTTTTGAAGACCATTTGGGCTTCATCGCCTGGTGTCACCCAGGGCGTAACTTTTTTCGGTGGGCCCCCCGTATCAGCTACGTACGGGACTTGACCCAGCGACAGGTACTCGGCAAACCGGGAGGCGGAAAGACCTTCAGCAGCAGACGCCAGTAGGGCTAGGAATGCCCTCCCTGCGGGATCGGGTCTCACCGTTCCACGACTGAAGTAGCCGGGGATACCAGCCCTGCGAAAAGCGTCTTCCAGCTGAGGCTGATAGATCAGAGGATTGCGCAGAAGGATGCCCACCTGGTCGAAGGCGACTCCGTCGTTGGCCGCCTGGAGTATCCGCCGGGCGATCTCCACGCATTCGGCGCCTTCTCCAGCCGCTGAGAAGAATTCCAAACTGTCATCCAGCTCTTTGACGGGTGGCTCTTCAACGCGAAAGAGACAATGGCGGGCGCGATCCAGCGAGCCTTTGAAAACAACCGTTCCCTGGTTGTCGAGGTCTTCAGCTTCAACGGCAAGAACGTCCTCCAGCGCTCGCTTGCCTTCTTCGTCACCGGGGATTGCCGTAGCCAGGACCACAGAAGCCCGATTGACCAGGGCTCGGATGAATTGCTTCTCGAGACTTGAGCGAATACGAACATCGAGCAGGAACAGCGGTAGCCCGATGAACCGAGACGTGCTCTTGCGTGTGCTCTCGGTTGCCAATTGGTAGGTTCTGGCCAGGTCTGCAAAGCCACCTGCTTCCAGTTCGGCTTCGAACTGACCTAATAGGCGAGACAAGTCGCGACCTGGCTCCCCGCTGGAGGCCAATTCACCCGGATCAATTTGTTCTAAACGAAGCTCGGAAAGAGTTGCGGCTAGAGCACGGGCAAACCCCGGCATGCCGGCCACCGGCCTGAAATACTCGAGCACTTTTTCCTGAAGACATCGGTGGATGCAACGCGATGCCAGTGCCTGTACTCCCAAACGGCTGAGAGGCGCCAGCCCCCTTTCGGCCAGGTCTTCGGTCGCCAAAGCCGCTGCCAACTGGGCGGGCGTCATCCGGTGCAGGCCCAGCAATCCTGCAGCGCCTGCACAGAGTCTTCGAGCGAAATCATCCGCTGCCCCTCTCGTAGGCGCCAGGAGCAGAAGCTCACTGCCTTGACACGATTGCTGAATGCCGCGT
>QHZQ01000350.1 GCA_003224725.1 Acidobacteriota bacterium
GGTGATCAATCCGAACATCGAAGTTATTTACGTCGTGAGCGATGGAGTGGCTGCCATTAAAATTAGCCTGTCCAACCGGTACGTTCAAGTTGGGAGGTGGCAGCAGGGCCATAACATTGGCCGAAGCAGGGTTTATCAGGTTCGACGGAATCCTGTTGCCAGCGAACGGTCGTGGATGGCCGGTCCCGGGATCGATGTCAAAGGGATTATAGATCACCGGATTGCCGGGCTCTGAAAAGTCTCCCTGGCGTTGCAACAGCGTGGGTATGGTCAGATTGGAGGTTTCGCCCAGACGGCTGCGATAGCCCTCGTAGTCACCAAAGAAGAAGGTGCGATCCTTGATGATCGGTCCACCAATGTTGCCGCCAAATTGATTCTGCCGAAAGGGAGGGATGGACACCCCAGCTCGGTTACTGAAAAAATCATTTGCGTCTAGCGAAGAGTTCCGCAGGAATTCGAATGCGCCTCCATGCAACTGATTCGTACCCGACTTGATTGCAATCTGCACATTAGCTCCGCCAGCCCGTCCGAATTCCGCTGAATAGTTATTGTTCGCCACCTTGAACTCCTGAATGGCGTCAATTGAGGGATTCACGCTCAAAATGCTGAAAAAGGCCTCGTTGTTAGTAATGCCGTCAATTTGCCAGTTGTTTCCGTCGGCCTGGATACCGTTTACGTTTGTGTCTGAAATTCCCTGGGGGTTGTCCGGGTTGATGTTCCCACCCAGCGACCCGGGGTTAGGCACTGACCCAGTGTTCAGGTTTACCAGTTGGGCGAAGTTTCGCACGTTGAGAGGCATATCGACAATCTGCTTGGAGTTAATGACCTGGGCGGACTCAGACCTTTCCGTCTTGACTAGAGCAGCTTCCGCCATAACGCTGACACTTTCGCTCATCTCGCCAAGTTCCAACGCCAAATCGACCCGAGCCTTTTGGTCCACTTGAAGTGTAATGCCGGTCTGGGTGCTCTTCTTGAAGCCAGCCTTTTCCGCCGTGACTTCGTAACTCCCCGGCAATAGGTACGAGACGAGGTAATTCCCGTTTTCGTCGGTCGCGAAAGTCTTGACGATCCTGGTCCCGAGGTTCGTGATCGTCACCTGAGCACCAGGAACCGCAGCCCCGGAAGGATCAGTAACTTTTCCCAAGATCGTACCTGTAGTCATCTGAGCCAAAGAGTCTGCAGGCAACAGAAACACAGCACACAGGAAGGTCCACTTGAGCCACGTCTTTGAACGCAGGTCCCTCATTCTTAAACTCAGGCCATCTCTTTCTTGTAACCAGGATCGCATAATCTCCTCCGTAGTAGGACCAGCGTTTTTAGCCCGTTATGTCGGGCTAAAACGAGAATTTGTTCGCGTTGGGTAGCCACGGTCAGTGCATTTCCTGACCGTGGGCCCTTGTTCATGGGCCGCTCACGAGTACCGCAAAGGTACTCGACGACGTCGACAACCGTTCGCCGGTACAGAAAATGAAGGACTCGTCTAAATCGGATGGCTTGATCTCAAACTCGTTACCTGAGCCCCGGGAAGAACCAATCCGCATGCTTGCCTCATGAAAGGCGTTCGGAAAATCGCGAAAGAGGCCACAAAGTCCTCCCACCATTTTTCATGTAGGGCGATTCTGGTATGACCACATTCATTTTGTCAAGAAAAAATTTCATGAACGTGCAGAGCGTCAAAGGCGGCGCAAAAATTGACCCCGCCTGATCGAGCAACGGCTCCTCACTGTCCCATTGGGCTGTAGCACCGATTGATCCACAATGGAGACTGTCGCCGGCCAGGTCTTTACCTGAACATTGTGGAAGGACCAGATTGGAATACTGAATGGTGTTTATGAAATTTTGGCTCGGCCTCGAAAGGTGACCACACCAGGTTTCTTGTGGTGGCTCGACATTCGGCGCCTGTTTGGGGAGATGTGTTGCTCCACATATCGAAAGTGCTCCAACATGGCTCGCTTTGCCCTTTCTGGGTCTTTTTTTTCAATGGCTCTGTAGATCTCCTCATGGTTACGGAGGTTATCCTTGGCAAAATTACCGGGTACTAACTGCCTCGACAAAGATATGGAGCGCCGCACGAGATCGAGGAAGAAATGAAAAACGTGAACGTAAAGCAGATTGCCAGTCATTTCAGCGATGGTCTGGTGAAACTTCAAATCGGCGTCACGATAGCGCGTAAATTGACTGTCACTCCTAAAACCGGAGGTCGCTTCCATCCCTCTGAGACAACGGGCCAAGGCACTCAGCGAATCTCTTGCCGGCAACTGGGTCGCCTTGCCGACTGCCCATAACTCAAGCACTTTTCGTACTTCGATGATGTCGCTCGTACTGATCACATTGGAATCAACGATTTCCTCGATCGGCTCGCGAAAGGGTTGGGGCAGTGAAGTGCAGACGAAGCTGCCGCTTTTCGACCGTCGATTAATGTAGCCTCGAGCTTCCAGCCGGTTCAACGCATCCCGGAGCGTCGTACGGCTGAGACCGAGGGTTTCGGTCAATTCTCGTTCCCCAGGCAACCGGGAGCCTGGAGACAAACGCCCTTCGAAAATCAGTGCTAAGATTTGCTGAAAAGCTTGGTCCGACCGGCGTTTGCTGGTTTGGATGGCAAACTTTGTTGCACCGGCTTTTTGATCAGCCATGAGTAACCTCCGCCTTTGCTGAGTCGGGTACGCCTGAGCCTCCAGATGCTACTTTGAGGCACATTGTAGCAGTGTTCTTCCTGTTGCAGCAGGAATTTGTTGTGTTTCCCTGTTGACAACCTACTTTTGGTAATACCAGAATAGGGCCGACTTGCCGCATTCCGCACCTCGAGCTCCACTTCAAAACGGGCCGCCCAAAGCAAGCTCACAGAGACTCCGTACTTCTGGGCTCGATCTCATCTGGTTTGCGCCATGGCTCCGCAATCCGGATATGAAACAATCCAGCCGAACATCATGAGTGAAGGCAGGTCCAGGAGATTCCAAGTGCATCGTGCCTTAAACAGGCATGGTAAGCGTCCAGGGAGCACTATTGCTCAAGGCGGAAAAGATCCACGCACTTCCTCGCCGTGGATTCTCGATTCCTGGAAGGACTTACCCCTGTTCATTGCGACCCCCATCCTGATCATCCCGCTCGCAATTGTCGCGAAGTCTCGTCTCTCCCTGGAGGAGATCGCCCTTTATGTCGGCGCCTTCGGGGCCGTAGGGCATCACTTGCCTGGCATGATGCGTGCTTATGCCGACCGCGAACTGTTTGAGCGATTCAGGTTGCGCTTCCTGTTGTCGCCCTTGTTTCTGTTGACAATTTGCGTTCTGTTCGAATTTTGGAGACTTACTGCCCTCCAGGTTCTCCTCTTGTTGTGGGGGGTATGGCACGGTTTGGCGCAGGTCTACGGATTTGCACGTATCTATGACGCCAAAGTGGCCTCAATCGCTCCCCTGACAGCTCGACTGGATTGGTGCCTGTGCGTAGCGTGGTTCGGAGCGGGAATGTTGTACTCGCCCGGCAGGATGGCTCTCTTGTTGGAAGCGTTTTATCGATCAGGCGGCCCGTTGCTGCCGTCGGCCAGCGTTCGGC
>QHZQ01000351.1:0-929 GCA_003224725.1 Acidobacteriota bacterium
AGCGTTTTGAACAGGCTTACATCGCCCAACTGCAAGATTTCGCCGAGAATGTGATCCTGGGCCGGCCTCCTTCTATAACATGTGGGGATGGTCTGGCAGCCTTGCGAGTCAGCTTAGCCGCAACCCTGTCACTGAAGGAAGCACGCCCCGTCGCAGTCAGCAGCAAGGAACACTAGGGTTACGAGGTGGCGAAGAAGTTCAAACTTTGGTCAAGTCTGTTCACCTGCCCTGGTCTTCCTGTCTTCGTGGTCACGGTTGAGCCTCCCCTTCCAGGCTTTTGGCGCTCATTGCTTGAGCAGCCCGCTTAGCACCTCCACCGCACTCACCGTCCCGCGCCAGAACTCGGTTCCGCTCACCTGGAACCCGATATGGCCCGAGTTGATTCCCACATACATCTCTTCGAACAACCGCGCCAGATCCTCGGAAACGCCGAAGGATTTGAAAGTAGGCACCACGGCGCTCGACGGTAGCGGTTCCACCCGCACCTCGCGGCGCAGCAGTGTCCCCAGAGCCTGAGCAATGTCTTCCGGGCTGTACTCCTGTGGCCCAGCCATTTCGATAATCCGGCAGCCATGAGCCGGGTTCAGCAGACTCTCGGCGGCGATGCGTCCAATATCCTTGGTCGCGATCATCGGTATCTTCCGCTGGGAGTGAAGGAACGAGGGCAGAACTCCCTTTTCCTTGGCCCCACTGAGCATCCCCGCCCAGTTCTCAATGAAGTAGGGCGGACGCAACAAGGTCAGATTCCGGGCAACCGGTGTTAAAACCGATTCTCCGTAACGATTGACCAGAATCGGTCCCGTCCCGGAAGCAAGCTGCGCGCCAATGGAAGATAGAAACACCACGTGGGGAACCCCGCTCTGTCCAACAGCCTGTGCCAGCGCATCCGCAATTCGGCACCGGTCCTCCATGTATGTTTCCGCCCCATA
>QHZQ01000351.1:976-2256 GCA_003224725.1 Acidobacteriota bacterium
CGCCTTGCAGCACGGCCGCATCCTCCAATGCGGCGACCGCTACTTTCGCACCTTTCGATCGCCACGCACGGCCCTTTTCTTCCGTGCGCACAATTACAGTCACCGGTTTGCCCTGCTCCAACAGGGCTTGGGCGACTGCCCTTCCCGTCTGTCCTGTAACTCCAGCAACGACGTACATAATTTTCTCCTTCGTGAATATGTAATTATTTGGTTACATAGATAGAATCTCAAAAAAAGACCGTTCCAGAAGACAGCTTGGAGTGGGACATTCTTTACGGAAGTATTACACCGAGGAACTCGAGAAACTTTAAACTTTGTTATCATAGCTGTAGAGCTATATCAAGCCAAAAAAGAAATTCTTGCTGCGTCGAGCGATCGCATGTGGCTGCCGAGAGCGAAAACAATTCTCAGCAGTCTTCAATGGAGCGATCTTCGATCCTCGAGTTTCTGGCCATCTTCGCTTTATCAATTGACCTTGATCAATGTTGACAAGCCAGGAGGGGTCTCTTCCTCCAGGCTCTTTAGTCGCAGGTAGGCTTCCTGCTCCTTTGCTGCTTCCTCGGTTCGGCCGATCCGCCGATAGGCCCTGGACAGCGCGTAGTGGACCCTGCTGCTTTTCTTATCACGCTGCGCTGCAGACTCCAGACACCGAACGGCTTCCGTAATCCTTCCCTGCTTGAGAGCCAGGTCGCCCAGGAAATAGTGCGACTCAGACAACGACGGATCCAAGGCCAACGCCTTCTGAAATTGGTTGGCTGCCCTCGTTTCGGCGTCCGCCTGGCCGGTCTCAGCCAATTTCACAAGCACTTTCCCATAGTCCTGGTTAAGCAGGGCGCTTTGCGGAAATTGCTTGAGCGCTTTTTCAAAGGTAGCCAATGCTTCTCGGGTCATTCCGGAGCCAAACTGCGCTACCGCCAAGCCGCGGTAAGGCTCAGGGTCAGAAGGCTGCAGTTCAATCGACTTCTCGTATGACGTCACTGCATCGATGTATTGGTCCATATGCAGTTCGATCATGCCTTTCATCAGGTGCGCATGGTAGGAAGTAGGCTGCTTTCTCACGCACTCTTTGGCCGCTGCCAGAGCATCCGGAAGTCGTCTGTGGCTGGCCAGGATCAGGGCGAGATCGAGATAATTGGATTCTCGAGATGGATCCAGCTCAATAGCCCTTTCTAAGGAGTGTGACGCCTCCTTCGGGTGTCCCTGCTTTAGATAGCACCAGCCGAGCAAATTATAAGCGCGACTCTGAGGACTTCCCCTTTGGTTCAACTCCATCAGCCTCT
>QHZQ01000351.1:2288-7257 GCA_003224725.1 Acidobacteriota bacterium
CGAAAACCTACCCATACGGTACTCAACCAAAGCCAGGTGATAACCCAGTGCGGCTTTGTCCGGGTAGACGGCCTCAATCGATCGGAACAGGGTCTCGGCGATTTCGTAGTCCTCGGCCTCGGTTGCCATTTGCGCGCCAAGGAACGCAGCGGTTGGTCCCGTGGGATGCTCGCACAGAATCTCCAACGTTTGCCGAGCTTTTTGTTTCTGTCCGGTTTGATAGTAGGCACGCACCAAAGCCCCTAGCGATTCCGGGCGCTGTTTGACCAGGTCGGGTACGGAACCCAAGAGTTCGGCTGCCTTCACATAATTCTTAAGTCTCTCCATGACCATCCCAAGTAGCAAGAGGGCACGCTCGTCTCCCGGGGAACTCCTTAGAATGACTTCCAGGAGAGCTTTGGATTCCTGGAGCTTGCCCAACTCCCACTGGTTGGCCGCCAGATTGCGACGGAAGGACAGATTGCGAGGTGCCAGCTTCACAGCTTTGAGGAAATAACTCTCGGCTTCTCGTAGCCTTTGTTGGGTGCTTAAGACGCTGCCAAGCCCGGAGAGATAATCGGGGTTCTCAGGAGCCAGATCGACGGCCCGCCGCAGTTCCGCTTCTGCTTCTTTCAGTTTCCCTTGTTGCGCAAGCTCGAAGCCTTTGTGCGCATGGTTTTGCGCCTGGGGAGGGCCTGGCCATGCTAAAGAGTTTGGCACATGAGCATACGGCGCCAGGAGACAAACTAAGCCCAGCAGAAGCGATGGCAAGTCCGGAGCGCTTCTCCAGTGCTTAGGTGTCAACTTATCATCGTTCGCTGGCCTCAAGGAAACAGTTCTCCAACTGCCAAAGAGGAGTTTGTTGGCTATTGGCTACGGATTTCGAGGACGAGTACGAAGACGGCGAGGTCAGAGGCGGCGTCTCGCTGAGCCCATTTTGTTTGCGCTCAAACGACATAACGCAAGTCACAGGTTGTCCGGGTTCGACCGATACCGGCTCGCCATAACTACCACTCAAACCGGACGCCGGCGCGGAACTGGCGAGAAGATCCTGCCTGATCATACCAGTTTGCTGATCCAGTCCCATAAATGACCTCACCCCCAAATCCAGGGTTAACCGGGGTAGTCGCTGCCCCGGCCCCATAACCCGCGTAACCATAACCCACACTCCCATAGTTAGGATGGTTAAAAGCGTTGATAGCCATCATCTCCAGACGAAGCCGGGGGCCATTCTCGCCGCGGAAGAAGAAGGTCTTTCTCAAACTCATGTGCCAGATATTAGTGCCAGGTCCCTTGATGACACCTCTGGCTGCGTTGCCGAAGCGACCCAAAGGAGGAGCGGTAAAGGCATCAACGTCAAACCAGCGGTTAACTGACCGCTGGGAGTCGGTCAGGTTCGGGTCGCCAGTCTGGTCGGGTCGAAACGCGACCAGAGGAGCTTCTGGACTTTCGGCATAAACGGTGCCGGTCGTATCGGGCCCGAAGTAAACAGGGGTTATGAATGGACCGGTGGCGGCAGTAAAAATGACACTGCTTTCCCATCCCCCCAAGATGAGATCCACCGCCCGCCTGGACCGACCGAGGAACTTACGGTCTCTGCCAAACGGGAAGAGATAGGTGGCATTCACGTTGAACCGGTGTGTCGGATAATCCGCCTCGACTCCTCGTTCCACTCGTCGATCATAGGGGTTCCGGTAGATGTTGCCCGACCATGGACTGATCAAGTCTCCGATATCGCGAGACCAGGTCCAGGCAGCCTGGAAGTAAATCCCTTTGGACATTGGGCGCTGAGCCTGGGCGGTAAAGGCATGGTACCGGTTTCCGGATCCATTCGTCGTGTAAGTGATGCCGGGATAGTTCGGGAAACGACGGGGCTTTTCTACGTAAGGCCGCGCATCCGGTACAGGGGCATTGATGTCGTAAAACCAGTTCCCTTGGCGGGTAGCTGTGCCAATATAAGAAAGCCGAAAGCCAGTGTCCCAACGGCTGTGCTCGATGGTGAAGTTGTACTGCATGGCGTAGGGCATCCGGATGTCACGATTGATGGCAGCCGGAAGGCCCGGAGTCTCGCGGGTGCCGCTCGGACCGGTGGCTGGGTATACACGGGGGAAGACGACGGCAGGACTCTCTGTGGTCCGGTTGTCGTAGCCTGGTTCACTGAAGACAAAAGGCTGACCCCCGAAATTAACGGTGACGGGCGTCACGTCATAGAAGATGCCAAAGCCGCTGCGGAAAACGGTATCGTTGCCCCAGGGTCGATAAGCGATGCCGATCCGTGGTGCAAAGTTGTTTCTGTCACTCCGCACGATGGTTTGGCCCGGCAAACTCAGTTGGCCGGCTTCGACAATGTCCGCGAAACCCGACGGAAACAACGGGCTGACCTGTGACAGAGAGCCATCCGGAACAACGATCTTGCCGGAATCAATGTCGAACATTGAAGCCAAGCCGCTTTTTTCGGTCCAGGCAGGATGGTATTGGTAACGCAGCCCGAGGTTGAGGGTCAGCCTCGGTGTCATCTTGAAGTCATCGGCGACAAAGATGGCGTGTTGCCACCGTCTGCGGTCGAGTTGCTTGGGCGGGAAGGACCGACTAACAGAGGTTGGAATGCCTAGCAGAAAATCGGCGTAATCATGTCCAGTATAGGAACCCGTGAAGGCGGAGCTCCCAAACAAGTCAAACGGAGCTGAGTAATCGCCCCAGGTATAATGGCTGACACTGCCCCCGAACTTGAGAGAATGCCGGCCACGGAACCAGCTCAGGTGCTCCTGAAACTCATGACCGAACTGGCGATAGCCTGGGTCGGTGAAGTCAACCCACTGAGTGATGCCTGTCAACCCCGATCCAGAGAAATCCACTTTAAACACCCCGCCGATGTCGGGCAGATCAGGCGCCAGTCCGGCCAAGCCCAGTTCCTCAACCAGTTGTTTCCCATTGATCGAACCGTGATAGGGAAGGTTGTTATAGGCCAGGCCATAACGGAACTCGTTAACCAGTGTCGGACTGAAAGTATGGGTGTAGGAGAAAGCCACCTGCCGGGTGTCGCGCTTGCCATTAGCCGAGCCCAGGGCGGGCAGGGGTCCGTTAGTAAAGCGGATCGGCGCATGAGTGAGGGTGAAGCGCCCAAAGACCGCGTCCCTATCCGAAAAATGATGGTCGCCTCTGACTGTAAAATAGGTGCTGGGATCCCAGTCCCGAGTAAGTTGCTCATTGTAATTCTGTAAGCTGAATAAAGAAGGATCGCCGACATTGGGCAACGGGTAAAAGCGTTCCTGAAGCTTGGTTGAGACCGGATTGATCCGATCCATAGGGATGCGATTTCCTGGAAACGGCTGGCCGGTAAGTGGGTCGATGATAGGCGTGCCTAGTCCGGAGAAATCGCCCTCGCGCCAGGCGGCCAAAGGAACCGTGGGGGTAAAGAAATCCACGGCCGAGCTCCCTCTCGATGTCTCATAGGAGCTAAAGAAGAAAGCCTTCTCTTTGCCGTTGTAAATCTTGGGCAGGTAAACCGGGCCGCCTACTGAAAACCCGGGAAAGTGCCAGATCCCTGGGTCTCTGCTCTGAGCAAAAGGATTACGGGCACGGAAAAAAGGTGTGACGTAATAGTCGAACAAGGAGCCGTGTAACTCGTTGGAACCCGATTTGGAAATCACCGTGACCTGACCAACGGTGCCAAACTCGGCGCTATTATTGGCCAAATCGACTTTGAGCTCTCGGAAGGATTCAATGTAGTTGTACATTGGTCCATTGGCTGTGGCATTGCTGTCGCTGGCTGTAGTGCCGTCGATCGACCAATGCCCCTGATTGTCATTGCCGCCGGCAAACCGAACACCCCCGCTAATGCTGGGTGCCACCCCCGGTGTCAGAGACAAAAGCGGCCACATTCCACGCCAGGAAGCCACTGGCAATGCGTTGATCTGATCAGCATTCTTGGTGTCGGAAATGCGGGCGGTCTCGGTTTCGATGAGGGTGGCTCCGCCCGCGACTTCCACAGACTGTGTCACTTCGCCCAGCTCCAGACGCAAGTCCAAGCGCCGATGGTCGCGCGCCTCCAAAGTGACATTCTCGACGACCAGTTCCTTAAAGCCAGTATTCTGAGCCGCGAGTCTATAGATACCTTCTTTCAGAGTGGCGATGGTATAGACGCCGGCCTCATTGGTCTTGACCGTGGTGGGAACGTTGGTGGAGAGGTTGGTGGCAGTGACAGTAACACCAGGCACAACCGCGCCCGTTGGATCGGTGACTGTGCCGGTGATCGTGGCAAAGGTGGTCTGGGCGGAGAGGGAAGCTGGAAAGGAAAGAACCAACAACAGTGCACCTCCCAAGAACGTCCTTTTTCGAATTAGCATTGCAGACCTCCATTTTGGTTCGTTCGGACCAAAAAGTAGCGAGCAACCTCAGACCGCCCAGTCTTACGGCTCCATCGGCGGCTGACCCCTCACCCGTCCTCCGCGACCGCCGTCGCTTCGGCCACCCTCTCCCAATGGGAGAGGCATGGGAGCTTTGAGAAAGCTCCCTGGGTGAGGGGACGGCAGGTTAACAAACTTGATCAAAGTTTGAACTTCATCGCCACCTATTGGAACTAAATCAATGAAGCACCCGGACCGCTCTAATGTCCCTTCGTGACCTCCGACCTAATTATTGGCGTTTCATCGAAAGTGTACCCCTTTCAGTCGGATGCATTAAGCCAATTCCCATGAACCTTTTGACCTCAGTTCACGTGATTGGCCTCCTTTTGAGCTTAGCACGGATGTAATAGCTCAGCCTAAGAAGAGCCCCTCCATTTGTCAATCGGGGCCAGCCCTGTTTTTTTCATCGGGGAAACCCCTAGGCTACACCGGCTCAAAGTACAGTGACGTATTTCGATTCGGTGTTAGATGACCTCCATTTTTCATTAGCGTGGCCCCTCAGTGCGTTGGCTTTTGTTTCATTCTTCCCTCCAATGGACATGCGGGTCCCAAACAAGAAAAATTGTGCACGAGCCCCGCGCTGA
>QHZQ01000351.1:7285-16140 GCA_003224725.1 Acidobacteriota bacterium
AGGGTACTTCCACACTTTTCTGGTCCTATCCTCTTTGTTTCTCGAAGAGCGTCGTGACGGTCTGAATGGTATCCGCTTCCGTCGCGGACTTGTCGGGACGAAAGCGTTTCACCCGGGCAAAACGGAGAGCCAATCCTGCCGGATAACGGGGTGACTCCTGGATGTCGCTAAAGGCAATCTCCACGACCAGCTCCGGCCGGACTTTGACCGTCCAGGAGTCTCGCTCCACTTCCAGCATAGTCAACCGTTCGGTTTGCCAGTGCAACATCTCATCGGTAAGTCCCTTGAAGGTCTTCCCCAGCATGACGAACTGCCCGCTTTCGGGGTCTCGGGCCCCCAAGTGCAGGTTGGAAAGCCAACCGGAACGGCGACCGTGCCCCCATTCGGCCGCCAACACCACCAGGTCAAGAGTTGTGGCTGCCTTGAGCTTGAGCCAGTGATACCCCCGCTGGCCCGCCACATAGGGAGCTATCAGGGATTTGGCCATAACTCCTTCGTGGCCGGCTTTCAGCGCGCCTTGAAGAAAGCGCTCAGCTTCTTCGGCTTTGTTGGTGACGATCCGGGGAACGAGTGAAGACGCCGAAACCGTCTTCGAAAGAACTTCAATGCGCTTCTGATAAGGCAAGGATATGAGTGGGCCCTCCCCTTCCAGGTAGAGGCAATCGAAAAAGAATGAAGAAAGAGGGAGCTCCTGCCGAATCGATTCGACTTTCTTAGTGCGTCCCAGCCGCCGCATCGTGACCTGGAAAGGATACGGCCGACCCTCGGGTCTAAGCGCAATCGTCTCGCCTTCCAGCACGATTTCGCGAACTGGAAGAGTGCGGCTCCATTCCACGACCTCAGGCAAGCGTTCGGTGACGTCCTGCAACTGACGCGTGAAAACCTTGATCTCGTCTCCCGAACGATGAACCTGGATGCGCGCCCCGTCGAGCTTGAACTCAAAGGCGGCTTCACCTATCCGTTCCAGGACAGCAGAGACATCTTCGGCACTGTTAGCCAGCATGGGAGAAACCGGCGAAAGGAGACGGAGAGTGAAGCGGGAGAGACCAGCCGCTCCCTGTTCCAGCGCAACGCGAGCCACTTCGCCAAGATTGCCGGAAAACATCATCGCCTGGCGAACCTTTGCCTGGGGAAGGCCTGAAGCTTTGGCAATCGCTTCCAGGACAAGCCCTTCCAATGCTCCCTGGCGAACCTCACCTATCAGCAAACGCGCTACAAACTGTCGCTCATCCTGACTGGCCCGTTCGAACAGCCCCCGCAGCGTTTGCACTTTCCTCTCCGAGGAACCAGAGCCACGCTCGGCGGCGATACTCTCGAAGGTCTGATCGACCTCAACAAGCCTCAGCGGATTTCGGCTAACTGCGCTTTGAGGCATGGCTTCGTCGATCATCCGCCAGCCGACACCAATTCTTCCTTGAGGCAGACTGCCCGAGAGATAGAGCGCCGTCAGCTCCGTTTCTTTGTCCTGGGTTTGCCGGAGGAACTCGGTCGACCACTTCGACTAAGCGCGCCAGTTCCATGGCGTTATTATACGGATCAGGACTGCAAGATCTGAAAAAGAATTACCATCATGCAGGCTAAGGGCTCACGGGCCTTGGCTGGCTGAAGGAGAGGCAAAACACCAACGAGTTTGCGTTATGTTTCGGATTTGACTTTTACAACTTCGCAACCTATCGCCCCCTCACCCGACCTGTGGCTACCCTCCCCCAATGGGGGCGAGAGAGCAAGTTCGGGAAAGAGCGACATAGGAATCTATTGCGGAGATACTACACCAGTCTCTGGCTACATTCCTCTCTCATCCGCCGAGGGACCATAGATCGCGGGCACCGGAACGTCGTTGAGTCGAAGGTACACTCCCAGCTGGGCACGATGGTGGATGAGGTGATTCATGACGCTGCTGCGCAGAACGGATGCGGGGCAGCGTGAAGACCGTTTTCCCACCAAAGAGTAGTGTCCAGGTCTTCAAGAGGTGCTGGTCGGTCGCGCCAGCGATGGCCGCCCGCGCCGCCAGGACATTCTTCTCAAACATCTCGAGAACTTCCTTCTGAGACTTCACTTGCTGAGGTTGATAAGGCGGAGCACCCGGCGGAGCGATGTCAAGGACGTCCTTCTCAATGGTAAGGATGGCCCAATTGGGGATCTCGGCTACGTGTGTCGCCAACCGACCCATGGTCATGGATTTTTCGTGCGGTCTCCAGGCCAGTTTGTTGTCGGGAACTCGTTCCAGAGTCTTTCGGGTACTGGCCATCTCTTGATCGAACTCGGGTAGCATGGCCTCGCTCAATCCCATACGTTCCTCCAGTCGAAAAGATTTGCTCATACAAACCCAGACATCATAACACAACAAATCTGCGAGCCCTCATAGACCTCTGCGGACGCGTGATGCTGCAATTTCTATTCTACTTGGCGGACAATACGGCACTGTGGCAGGGCCGCTTGAAGTTGTCTCACGCCTTCGTCTGAAACAAGGGTGTCGTAGATTTCGAGCTGCTCCAGAGATTTCAGGTTTGCCAGGAAAGCAATTCCCTTGTCAGTCACTGCCGTATTATGCAGCCAAAGCTTTTTCAACTGGGTCATGTGTTGAAGATACTCCAATCCTGCGTCAGTAACCTTGGTCTCGCCCAGGTGAAGGCCAGTGAGACCCGTTAAGTGCCGTAAATGCCTCAAACCGGTATCGGTCACGTTGTCACCTCGCAGCCCCAGGTACGTGAGCCGCGACATGTGTTCCAAATGAACCAGCCCGGCGTCCGTCACGTTGGTTTGACCTAGCGGCAAGTGCTGCAAACTCTTCAGCCCTTTCAAATGCCTCAATCCGATATCACCCACTCGAGTGCGATACAAGTTCAGCCATTCCAGCTTTTGCAGCGGCCCAAGGTGGATCATGCCGGCATCACCCACTTGTGTCTGTTCCAGCGAAAGATCGGTGATCTCCGGAAGTTCCGCGAGAAGGCGCAGATCAGCATCGGCAACCTTTGTGCCGTTCAAATTCACTTCCACAACCCGTCCGGATTGCTTGAGAACGTGGGCTCCCAAGCTCGCCAACTTCTCAACGATTTGCTCCTCCAGAGAGTCGCCGGCGGATTGCAAATGTCTTGGGTCCTCTCCTTGAGCGATCCCGATCAGTGGCTGAAAAGTGAGGAGGAAAAAACATGTGGACTTGAAGCAGGGCTTTTTTCTTTGAAGTTGGCTTAATCTTGAACTCATTTTCATTAATGGTGTCTGGGCTACGGCTGAATCACCACTGCCTCATTCTCCGCCAAATAGAGCCTGACGTTCCCGGAACAGATGAAGCTCTCCCGTTAAAAGGAGGTGTCACCATTCATTGTTTTGACAAGAAGGTGGGCTTTGAAGTCTCTTTCAGCAAGAGCTGTTTCGTCCTGGTATCTAAATCGTACATATATACGTCGGCTCCGGATGCGCATAGGATCCTTTTCTCGCCCGCCCAATGAAACTCTCTTCCTCTGATCTTATGAACAATGCTGGAATTCTCAACGGCAAACACCAAAGCCTCAGGTGCCAGAAACGTTGAAATATACCGACTGTCAGGAGACCATGACACTGACCTTTCTCCTGCACTCTTGGCTTTGGCAGGTTCCGTATAATATTTCTTCAGTTCTCCCTTTTGGATGTTGTAAGCCCACAGAGAATCAAAGCTCTCGCCCTTCTCTCCACCGACCTCGATAAAGGCAATATTTTTCTTGTCATTGGAGAGTTTGGGGTCATAAATCGTTTTATGAGAAAGAAGAATCTTGTCATCTTGGGATTTTAAGTCCACCCAATGAAGGTTCATGTGATAACTGGCCCCCAGGCCGGAATCGTCGACATAGAGCATCAAAGAGCCATCCGGGCTAAAGTCGGCCTCCCAGAGTCGATTTGCCTTCTCAGGATCCACTTCTTTCTTCGTACCCTTGATAGTATCGAATTCAAAGAAAGCTGCCACGTCAAACCCTGAAGACTCATAACAGAGTAACCTCCCTTCGGGTAACCATCTGGCAAGGTAGATCCAATTGTCTTGTGGCTCGATCTCCCTGACAACCTTCTGGTACCTGAGATCCATAACCACGATGGAGCAGACCGCGCGCTTGGGCACCGGTTCACCTTCTTCGAACAATCCAGGCTCGTCAACATACTTGAGGATCTTGGAGTAAGCGAGGTAATTCAGGTCAGCAGAGAACATGAAATCCTCGACTTTTCCGGAAGTGGTGGTGACCTGAGTCTTACCTTCCCCGCCCTGATCTGCGATCCAGATCTCCCCTCCTTTTAGAAAGGCAATCTTGTTGACAAAGTTGACGGGTTTTGTCCCCGGCTTCGCTGCTTGGCTGCTTGCCAGTAGAGAGACGAAGCAACTGAAAGAGAGGAATAAGAGGCTGATTCTAACAATTCTCATGATTTGTGATACCTCCGGCTGCCAATGAGGTTCCCTCAATAGCTTATCCTCGACACCCGCGACATTAAATCCCATCGCATTTTAGCTCAATGATTGCACTATGAAAAACGGGTGAGACTATAAGATTCCCGCCGCTATAGCTCTTTTGGGAAAGTCTTTCCCGGCGTGGAGCTCCAAATCAGGCGAGATTCACAGGATTCGAGCGGGTTGGCAGTGAAATGAACTGGTTAAGATCTGGTTCTTGTTGCCTGCAATTTAAAGTCGGCGTCGCCATTTACCTGTATCAGGCTGGTTCAGGACCAGGTCGGCCCAGCTCTTGATCAAGGAAGGTAGAGGTGATATGGAGGGAACGTTTCCGGTCCAATCCGGAGTTGCACGATGGCAGAAATTATCAGTGAACATCTCAATGACTACTTGAGCGCCTGCGTCTCATGATTTTGGCGTAACGCAGGTAGAAACTCTTCAATATCTCCTTTTGTCCCTTTGTCTTTCCAAACTCTTTGGTAAACTTTCTCCAAGCTTTCTCTCGTCACAACCTTCATGGCTATCTGGTTTGCCAGAAGCTCCGTCTGGAGGTAGGGGTGATGGGTAAAAATCCAGACATGCCCTAACTCATGGGCGATGGCGGCAGTCAGCTCGCTATCATCCAAGGTGTCAAGGAAGTTCCTGTCGAGAGATAACACGAATGCATTACGCCGCTCTTTGGACCGCTCCATCGATACCAATCGCTTATTTTGAGGGACGATAGAAATCAATACTTCCGCCGGGATCGCGAGATCGCTACGAAACCGCCCAACAATGGTCCTAATTCTTTCATTTTGCCGTTTGGCTTTAGGCTTGTCGCTACCGAGAAGCTTGTTCCCCGATAAAAACAAGAGCAAGGGCAAGCAGGCCAGACCCGATGAAAGATAGAGTCGCCTACGCCTGCAGCGCCTTAGCTCCCGGCGGTAAAATTTGCTTCGACACGCATGAAGAGACTGTAAGTGAGATTTCATTCCGTCGGTTCTTATTCTCCTTATTAGAGAATCTTTCTCGATAGCTCTGTGGACGCTTTTGCCCTTAACCTTAGTGCGACGAATGCTATGCTGCCCCGAGGCAATCTCTGGCCCGCCGGGACGACACACTGGGAGCGACGCTTTATATCGCTTTAGCGCCGATCGTCCAATTGCACCTGAGAAGCTTGCTTTCTTGTAGTGGGAGCTGTTATGTGCGGAAAATCCACTTCTCTCGAGATCTTTGGTCTCCACGACCACAATACGCCCTCAGTATACGACACATTTACAAGGTAAATTTTCCCCGGAAACGAGAAGCGATTGGGCTGGACGTGGTTGGGGATGTTTATCGCTGCAGGTTGTTGGTGGAGCTTGTTGTGATGGCCCTTATCGTGCAACAGACGGAGGCAAAGGAGGTGAGGACTATGAAGAAAATCTGTTCTACCCTAACAGTCCTTTCCATTTTCTTTCTCTTTACCGGGTTAATCGTGGCCCAACAAACTGACCGGCAGCAACAGGCCGCTCCTGCCCAGGCTCAAGAAAAGTTGCAAGCCTTCGAGGGAGAGTTGGCAAAGGTCGATGCTACCGCTAAGAGACTATGGGTCAAAGGCTCGGACGGGAAGGAAATGGAATTTGGATACAATGAGCAGACCCAAATCATCGGTGCTGGAGGCAGTGTTGAAGGACTTGCCACCATGAGTGGAACTCGTGTCAAGGTCCACTATGACGAAGCAAGCAAAATTGCTTCAGCGATCGAGGTCCAGAGCAAACCCGAGAAGTAAGGGTAGAAAGCAAAACAACCTGTTTGTTTGGGCCAGAAACGCATGAGCGAACTGGCCCTTTTTCAATTTAGCTCTGGGGAGAGCTACACACCCTTAGGATCAGAGTGCGCTAACAAATCAGGTGCAAAAAGCATCCTGGAAACTGTATATTCCGAGTTATCGATTCCCGGCTTGAGCGGCTTCCATTATGAAGGTGGGGCGCTTGAAGCCATTCCGCTGCCACCGACGGTCGTGTCGGCCTTTTTCCTCCTATGCAACGCCTTTCGTCAAATGGGGCCGGACTCAAGAGAACACCACGCGAAAAAAATCGGCCTTCCCTTTTGAGTCTCGAAGAGTTGTTCGCCTAACACTAACGGTGATTGCAAAGCTGGGTGGGCTAATTCACCTCGTTCTCTAAAGGCTGCACTAACTAGCATTCCTACCCATCGCACTACCTCATCATTACTCATTCAGTAAGTGTGGAGATTTCACGGGCGGGATAGAGAAGTCAGGAGTCAGGAGCCCGGAGTCAGAATGAGAAACTCGCTTGAAAAGCCAGGTCCGCAGCCCGGTACGGGCGTCAGAAGGTAGCCCAGGGTGGAGCGAAAGCGCAACCCTGGATTAGTGGTCCCCAAAGGTAGTCCCCCTCTCCCACGCGCGCGGGAGACAGGGTCGGGGTGAGCGGTCAGGACGAACACGACGAGAACAAGATTCTCGTTTCATTCTCCATAACCGTCGAACCAATTGCTTGGCCCTGGCGTTGCCCTTGACATCCCCGCACATCGTGCTCGTCTTCGTCCTCGAACTCGTCCTCGAAATCAAAGCCGAACGCGACGACGAGAGAACGAGAACGACGACGATTCCACAAACGAGAACAGAATTCTCGTTTCGATCTAAATAAGGGCCTAAACAATCAATAGCCGGCAGACGACAATAAGGGTTGCAGCGGTCAAAAACCGACGATGCCGCCGAGGAGATCGCAGTAGCCAATCGGAGGATTCCTCTGCTGCCTTGGGAATTTTAGAACCTGGATCGTTGGGTCAGCTTTTCGACAAGAGGGTTATCATGTCTAGCTTTGAAGGTAAGCCACCTGCAAGTCCAGCTTCACTTCGTTTTGGAATTTTCCTGACGCTGGCCGTTGTGCTGGCGATCGGGATAGGGATCTTTCTACATCTCAACCGCGCCAGGAACAGAGCGTTGCAGCAAGAGATGACAGCCCTGCGGCAACGGATGGAAGAAGTCGCCGGCAAGGCGGAATCGGCACATTTGCGGGCAGCGGCGGCTGAACAAAGCGCTCGACAATCGGCCACTGCCAGAGAACAGGCAGAAAACGCCAAGAATGAGGCTGAGGCGGAAGCCAGGCAGGCCCAGGAACGGGCCGAACAGGCGCATCAGAGGGCGGACGAAGCGCAAAAGGATAAGGAGCAGGCAGTGGCCGAGGCAGAGCGCATCCGCAGAGAGCGGGAGGAGGAGTTGATTCGGTTACAAGACGCCTTGGGAAAAATTGCCGAGACTCGACGGACCGCGATGGGACTCGTGATGAACCTGGACAGCAATGCCATTCAATTTGCATTCGATAAGGCCGCGCTCTTGCCCCAGAATCGCGAACTCCTGAGCCGGATTGCCGGCATTCTCTTAACCTCCAGGGGTTACCAAATCACAGTCTACGGACACACCGATGACGTGGGTTCAGACGCCTACAACTTGGACCTCTCCGGAAGACGAGCCCAGGCCGTTCGTACCTACCTGGTCGAAGCGGGTGTTCCTCCGGAAATCATCACCACTCGAGGCTATGGTAAACGCAGCCCCCTGGTGGAGGGAACGACTCCGGAAGCCCGAGCCAAGAACCGGCGTGTTGAAATCGGTATCGTCGATACAATTCTTGACTTCACTCAAGCCCCAAAGTAGCGGTCCTCATATCCTCAGCTCCCCGTTCGGAGCGCGCCCCACCTGGACTTACGCTGCGTGAAACAACTTAGCGTCAAGGTCGAATTGTGAAGCTCCCTACGCACCGATTTCACAAAGACGCTCACGAATCAGTTTCTATGCCGATTCTTTACGACGACATCATCTTGCTCTTCCTTCTGCTCTCACTCGATTAGTCGACGGAAAGCAGAGCAAGAGCAGGACGAGCACGAATGGAAATGAAGTACGTCGCCGAATTTCTGAAACGGCGGACCGGGTGAAACATGCAGACGCCCGTTCATCGGAGTGTCCGAGGCCCACACCCGCGCCCTCCCCAGTTTAAACTGACACGAGCCAGGAGGAACCTTCCTTATTGAAGAGAATGGAATGGACAATATAAGTGCGGTTTGAAAAGCGAGTCTTGAATAACTTGGAAGGGCGGATGTCCGTCATCCTCCAAGCGGTCGATACGCAAGTGAAACAAAGGCCGTGGATCAACACGGATGAAGAAACGGCTGAACGAGGTAGGATCAAGGCCCAGGTGCTGAGGTTGCAGCGCGAACCGCCGCCAATGGGAATTCCTTGTAGGGGAAGGAGAAGGAACATGCAGGTATGTTTGATCCAGGTTCCCTATATGATTGGTGATGAGCATCAGGGCGGCAGCAAGGGACCGCAGCGCTATGTGCAGGCCGGAGCGGAAAAGCTGCTGGCTGCCAGGGGTGTTGCGGTGACAGTGGAGCGTATTGAGCGGGGCAAGCCGTTTCGCGATAGTTCTAGCGCATCCCTGGCGGTCAATAAAGAGCTCGCAGC
>QHZQ01000352.1 GCA_003224725.1 Acidobacteriota bacterium
TCATTGCCGTATTTGTTGTCCCGTTTGCGGCAGGCACCCAGGCACCGACCGGAGAAAAGTCCTCCCATTCCTCCACGCCTCAAGATTCAGAAGTAAATGACATTGCGACCGCGGCAATGGAGGCTCTCCGCAAAGGTGACTTCAGGGCGGCCATCCTGACCCTAAGAAAGCTCACAACCATGGCTCCCGCGGTTGCCGAGTTTCAAGCCAACTTGGGTATAGCCTACTACTCTTCCGGACGGCCGCTAGACGCCGTTGCTCCGCTCCGCAAGGCCCTGGAATTGAAGTCCTCGCTGGCTTCCGCTCATTACTATCTGGGGATTAGCCTGGCAAGGAGCGGAAACTGTAAAGAGGCATTGCCATTTCTTGAAGAGGATTACCCTCGTCTCAACGATCAGCGGCTCAAGCGCATCGTAGGACTTGATGGCGAAGGGTGTGCAAGGGCGGTTGGCGAGCCTTACAGGGCCATCAACTATCTGCAATGGTTGAATCGTGACTTCCCGGATGATCCGGACGTGCTTTACCTCACGACTCATGTCTTTTCGGATCTCTCCACACACGCGGCGCAGCGACTACTGAGTGTCGCGCCTGGCTCCCACCAGGCGCACCAACTCTACGCCGAAACGCTGGAGGCGCAGGGGAAGAATGCCGACGCGGCCGCCGAATACCGCAAAGTTTTGGCGATGGCCCCCCGCCTACCCGGGATTCATTATCGCGTGGGCCGCTTGTTGCTCGCGGGTGAGCCCGATTCTGCCACGCTGGAAGCGGCCCGAAGGGAGTTTGAGGAAGAGTTGCAGATCAACCCGGCTGATGTCGACTCAGAATATCAACTCGGAGAGATGGCGCGTCAAGCTCGTCAATGGAACGAGGCCATTGAGCACTTCGGCCGCGCTGCGAAGATCGACCCCAATTCCCCGCAGGCACTCGTCGGACTCGGCAAGTCACTGGTTTCCGCAGGCCGACCCGCAGAGGCAGTGGCAGCGCTGGAAAAGGCCGTGCAGCTCGCACCTGACGATGCCGTTGCGCACTACCAAATGTCTTTTGCCTACCGCCGAGTGGGACGCGAAGAAGAAGCCAAGAAGCATCTGGCGCTCTACCGTGAAGCCCACGATCTGCAACAGCATGTCAATCAGGACATGCATCTGGGGATCGTCGGCAACATCTCGCAGCCGCAGACTGCCGAGCCTCCTGAATAGCGACTGGTTTCGCTATACGGAACGGTCCCACCCTCAGGCGAAAGTGGGTTTTGGTGCCACTGTAGAGAAACGGCTGCCCGTAGGATTGCCTTTGGACTATGCCGTGGACGCGTCGAAAATTCCTCAAGACTCTCGGTTCCATTGGAGTTCTCCTCCCCAAGCCACTGCGGCTCGCGGCGCAAGGAATGGCATCGCGTGGCGTTCGACCCGCCCCGCGTCCGAAGTTTTCCGGTAAACCATTTCCCGTCACCTTCACAGATGTCGCCCCGCGTGCAGACCTGACAACACCGGTTGTTTACGGCGAAGAATATGTGAAGAGATACATCGTGGAAGCCAATGGAGGTGGGATCGCCTTCTACGATTACGACAACGATGGATGGCTGGACATCTTCCTGATGAACGGCACACAGCATAAAGCACCTCCTGCAGGCAAAGAAGCAACGAATCACCTTTACCATAACAATCGTGATGGCACCTTCACCGATGTCACCGAGAAGGCCGGACTCCGCCACACAGGTTGGGGCTACGGTGTGTGCATCGGAGACTACGACAACGACGGCAACGATGACCTGTTCTTGACCTACTTCGGTAAGAACCTCCTCTACCACAACAATGGCGACGGCACCTTCACCGACCTCACCGAGAAGACTGGGTTGCAACAGAAAGCCGCACGCTACAGTTCCGGGTGCACGTTCGTTGATTACGACCGCGACGGCCACCTGGACCTGTTTGTTTCTCACTACATCGATATGGATTTGGCGTCGACTCCGGTGGCGGGCTCCAATCGCCCTTGCAAATACAAAGGTGTACCTGTGAACTGCGGTCCCTTGGGGCTCAAGAAGGAATTCTGCACACTTTACCACAACAACGGTGATGGAACATTCACCGAAGTCACCGAGAAAGCCGGCATCATTACACCGGGATCGCGCTACGGCTTAACCGCGATTGCGTTTGACTATAATAATGATGGCTGGCCCGACCTGTTCGTGGCCTGTGACTCCACTCCCAACCTCTTGTTCCGCAACAATCATGACGGAACATTCTCCGATTGTGCACTGGAAGCTGGCGTGGCGGTGAATGGCGATGGCCAGGAACAAGCCAACATGGGCGTTGCGGTGGGAGACTACGACTGCGACGGCTATTTCGACCTCTTTCTGCCCCACTTCAGCGAGGACACACCAATTCTGTATCACAACCTGGAAGGCGAATTCTTCGACGACATGACCGACGTCGCGGGGTTGGCCGTCAATACAAAGTATGTGTGCTGGGGCGTCGGCTTCGTAGACCTTGACAATGACGGCTGGTTGGACATTTTCCACGTTACCGGAACCGTTTACCCGGAGGTCGAGAAGGTCTACCCCGATTACAAATTCAGAAACCAGCGCCTGGTCTATCGAAACTTGGGGAATGGAAGTTTTGAGGACGTCTCAGCTTTATCCGGTTCCGCGATTCTCGAACCCCATGCCAGCCGCGGGTGTGCGTTCGGTGACTTCGACAACGACGGGAACGTCGATATCCTGGTCATGAATATGAGCGAGCCGCCCTCGCTTCTGCGCACTGAGAATCGAAGCGGCAATCACTGGTTCTCTGTTAAAGCCATTGGCACACGCTCGAATCGTTCTGCTATCGGTGCGCGAGTGGCGGTGACGGCTGGCGGTCGGCGACAGATCCGTGAGGTACTCAGCGGCTCAAGCTACATCTCTCAAAGTGACCTTCGGCAGCATTTCGGTCTGGGAGAGGCAAAGAAGGTTGACCAGATTAAGGTTCTCTGGCCCAGCGGGATGGTCGATGCGGAGGAAAGCATTGAGGCTGACCAGTTTGTAACCATACAGGAAGGGCAAGGGATCGTCAAAGCCGAGCGATACCGGTGATTCCCCTTTATGCCAGAAAGTTCACTTCCGCCAGCAGTTAGCAGCCCGAACTATGGAATCGCCTGGGGACGAAAATCCTGCCGAAGTTCAGAGCTGGTACTGATCTGACCGTTGGACTGGATTTCTCTGTGGTGCTCAACCGACACGGCCTATCCCCTGGGAACCAAGCTGCGCCAGGTTTTGGACGACCTCGGCCTGACCGGCAAGTTTGGGATCGACTGACCCTTGTGTTCCTGGGACACCTCTTAGCGATGGTTTTCATCGCTGACTGGCATCAGAGAACCAAGGGGCGGGGTCTGATTCCCCACCTTTAGCGATTGAATGAACCTATATTCCTGACGTTAGGGCTGCCACTACGCTGAGCCTCAACATTGCTCCTGAATGCTAGAACTCGCAACTCGCATCCGAGTGCCTTCGCAAGTGACGCGGCGGGGACGAAAACCTGTTGAAAAGGGTCAGGAGGTGCTCGGTGGGATCTGTAGCAATGCCCCCAGCTCTGCTCCCGTGACCACCTGATCGTGCTAGACAGAGAATTGTGTATACTGTATATTGAATTTGCAAACTCATTCATAGGGATGGGGATTTGAAATGCCTTGGAGAAGTTAATGAGGGGAACTGTTCACCATGCAAGTAGAACTGAAGGCGGGTTTCTGCACCACGGATGGGGGCGTTCTTCTGTCCTGTTGCTCTTGATCGGGCTGGCCAGTGGGATTGAGGCGGCCACGCAAGGTTCCGTGGATCCGCTTTATAAAGGATTTGTAAATCCTCCCTCAGAATACGACCTGTTTCCACTCTGGACCTGGAATGGAAGGATTGAGGTTCAAGAGGCCAAACGCCAGATCGACGAAATGAT
>QHZQ01000385.1:0-11297 GCA_003224725.1 Acidobacteriota bacterium
CATACCCGCTCTCACGATGGCAAGTTTTTTTCTCCACCCAATCGGGGTGCAGTTGAAGCAGAGAATTTGAAGCCAGATTTTGTTGTCTATCGTTTGGTCAATGGCGAGTGAGCTAGGCTTCGACCCTTCAGGTGAGAAGGGGCCATTCCGGCGGCAGTCTTTCGGCAATATCGAGCTTTGGCGGGCGGCAAGTTCAACCAGACTTCATTACAACTGTACTGGTACTTCTGGACAAAGTTTCCGACCGTGTTGGCAACCCGGATCAACCGGTCACGCTCTGGGGGACTGAGAAACTTTGACTTAAATTCCGGGGTCAGAATATATTCAAAGTACGAAAGAACACCCGCCGGAGAGAGATGTTCCATATAGATCTCAAGGATTTCCGACACAGTTTGTGACTCAAAAGCGTAAAAAGGCAGTCCCGAAATAATAAAATCGTATTGAATCTTCTTTCTCAGACTTCGGATGTCGGCATTATGAAATTTGCAGTGGATCCCTTTTTCGATTAATTTGTCCCTGTTTACTGATTTGATCAAAAAGGTGTAAAACTTAGGGTTTAGTTCATAGATATCCAGAATATCGCCAGCGCGGAGGTGCTTCAGAATTCGATGGGTGAAGGATCCAGTGCCGGCCCCCACTTCCAGAACCGCTATGGGTCGGGCTGGGCGTTGCAATAGAGGAAGGGCGATAGCTTTTGCCAGCAGGGGAGAACTGGGAACTATAGCTCCAGTCGTCGTAAAGTTGTTGCGAAATTCCGAATAAAATAAACGATAGCTTTCAAACATCCATGGAGGCTCCCTTGAAACGCGGCGATCTGCTTCCCGTTGGATAGCCACTGCCGCCGTACGCCGTGCTCGGGCGGCAGAGGAGCGATCTGTTTACTTTTTTCACGGTTCGAGTTGCTGGACTTCCAGAGCTCGATCCAGTTCAAAAGAATTCCGGCACAATCTACTCAAAGTTACTCTGTTCCGTAAAGAGTTTTGTTTGTGGCTCAGTCTATTTTCTTCAGGGCTAAGGATTTCTCGAATTACAATCATTGCTGAGATGGGGTCTGTAGGGACCGTAACCTGTTCGAGTTAAGGCAAATTGGAAATGCTTGCCGCGAGCGTGTTTGCTTTTTCTGCCAAAACCAGACTTTGAACGAACTCACCGCGCTTCATGGCGTCCTCAGATTTCTTGATGAAGTCATGAATGGCTGCCAAGTTGGTCTTTTGCTCTTCATTGAGATGAGACATATTGACGGACTTGACTAACGATTTGGCAGATTCAAGCCGGTCTTTGATCTTTCTGGTGAAGGACGCCTTTTCGTTGTCGCTAATGAGCGGGGCCAACTGAAGGGCAGGAGTCGGTAGAGTTTTTGCTTCGTTAGTTGCAGGTTTGTCCCTTTTGGATTCTGACAAGGCCCTGGGTGGCTTTGGGCTCAGCGGTCTCGAGGGAGGCAGGGGAATATTCGGCTTAACATCGGTGGTGGTTGACGGAGGTTCAGGTAGAGTCTCAACCGCAATAGGAGTCGAGGTCGATTGATTCTCTAGTTCTGTGGAAGGCCCCTGGTAAATCACTCGAGGTGCTTCCGAAACAGGTGGCAACGCGATCTGTCTATTTTTTTTGCAACCCACCATCGCCAGGAAAAAGATCAATGGGAATAACTCTATTATTCGAGAGAACTTCATAAGACCGTCTTTCCATATATCAAACCCAGGACAGTTTTAAGCAGGAATAAAATTAAGCCAGCGGAAATTTCAAGGTGAAAGTACTCCCCCGTCCCAGCTCTGAGTCTACCTTGATTTCTCCGTTGTGCAATTGAACAATCTTGAAGACCGTGGCAAGGCCAATTCCATTACCATTTTCCTTGGTAGTATAGTACAAATTAAATATTTTTTCACGGCTCTCTGGTGGTATCCCAATACCCGTATCCTGGATGCTTATTTCCAATGACCTATTGCGCACGTGGCTCGCAATAGTTAATTGCCCACCTTCCGGCATGGCCTGGCAGCCATTCAAAACAATATTCAAGAGACACTGTTTCATCAAGTCGCGATCAAGTCTTACAGCGGGTAGGCTGGTATGGTTTTGAACCAGAATTTGAACTCGATGCTGCTTTGATTCCATTTCCGCCAGACTGACAACCTCTTGGATGATGGGTTGAATCTCAGCTTCCTGAAGTTTGACGTCAACCGGTCGAGTAAAATTCAAAAAATTACGCACGACGCGGTCAAGTCTCTTAATTTCCTGCGTGATGACCCCTAGGCTTTTCTCCGTTTCCGGGGAAGAACCGGAAACTCTAGACCTCAGCAATTCAAGATGGATGACGATCGCATTGAGAGGATTCTTGACCTCGTGGGCGACGCCGGAGGTTAAACGGCTAAGAGCTGAAAGTTTTTTGGCGTATTCGAGCTGGTTTTCCAAATTAGCCACTGTTTCCGGATCTTGAAGGATAACTAGGGCGCCCATGCTCTGGTTTTTTTCTTTCAGGAAATGAATTCTTACGGAGATGGCTTTGTCCAGCGAGGGAATATGAAGATTTGTCTTGGTGATGGTGTTTTCAACGCCAAAGGCAGCATCCACTAGGTTAAGGAGGGGGTGGTTGGGGGGAAGCACTTGGTCTATGGCTCGGCCTAAGGAAGCCTCCACCGTCGTGTTGAGTAAACCGGCTGCAGAAGGACTCAATAGGATGATACAGCGGTCGGGATTGATGAAGATCAGTTTCTCTTCGAGGCTCTTTACGATCTGACCGATATTTCCTTTCAAAGTGTCAATCTCATCCCGACTGAATTCCATGCGATGCCTGATCTCGTTCAGTTTGAGGGACACAAGACCAAATTCATCGCGACGAGCCAGTTTGATCGGTTTGTCAAATTCACCATGAATCAGCCGTTCGATCCCTGCGGAAATGAAGGTTAATGGAGTTAAGAGAAAATGGGAAAAGAGTGCTGCCATCGTGGTAGCCAACAGCAATACCACCACAGCCAGACGAAGGTCCTTGACTAAGAACTGATCCAGTTCTCTTTCAAGGAAAGCCGTACTCATAGCAACCCGCACGGTCCCGAACAACTTATTGGAAGCGTCAAACATGGGCAAATATATTTCATAAATTCTTGCCTGCCCGTGGACAATCTGGAGCTGAGTCAGGGGATCAGCTTCTGACAGTTGGGTAAACTGTTCCACCACCGGCAGCTTCTTGCCAACTTGGGATGCATCCGTATGGGCCAGAGCAAGGTTGCCAGGATCGGTTACGGCGAGATAGAGAATGGTGGGCGAGTATCCACTGGTGGATTGGAGCAGGGTATTAAGGCCTGAGTCCGCGCTCAATATTTCTTGAACAAAGCGAGAAAAAGCCTCAGGGTTATCGGATGGAGGAGGAGTTTTTGTTTCAGGAGCCAGCAGAGCTTGCTCGACCTGCTTATAGATTTGCTTGGCAATCAAGTCTCCTTTTTCATTGGTTTCACGAATCAATTCCTGGGTGACGTTTAGAATATTAAAGAAGGAAACAACGGTTAGTGCTACCAAAACAAGAAGTGTAATTGCCAGAGTGAGTCTAGTTTTGAGCCTCAGCGTCATAAAGATTGAGCTTATTATGAAGAGTCTTTAAGCTAATCCCCAATATTTCTGCCGCCCGAGTTTTGTTATTGTTGGTGAACTCCAGAGTTTTGTGAATGAGCCTCTTTTCCGCTTCTTCAACGGTGGTCCCAACCGGGATAGCCACTGCATTACTTGACTGCGGCACTTCGCGCTGCTCCAAAGGCGGGAGATGGCGTTCTTCAATATAATCCTTTTCGCAGAGGATCAGAGAGCGCTCCAAAACGTTTCGCAATTCTCTAACATTACCCGGCCAGTTGTGGGTGGAGAACATTTTCAAAATCTTATCGTTCACTCCCTTATCCTCTGTCAAAACCGGAATATCTTCCAGACGATCTCGGAGCGGTGGCAGGGCGATCGCAAAGACATTGAGCCGGTAATAAAGATCATTACGAAGATCGCCTGCCTCCACCGCTTTCAAAGGTTGTTTATTGGTGGCTGCCACAATGCGGACATCGACGTCTATTTCATTCTTGCTTCCCAGACGGCGGTACTTGCGCTCCTCAATGACTCGGAGTAGCTTACTTTGTGTGCCAAAGGGCATCTCTGCAATCTCATCCAGAAAAATAGTCCCGCCGTTGGCCAGTTCGAAACAGCCTAGGCGCCGTTCCAAAGCCCCAGTAAAAGCCCCTTTCTCATGGCCAAAGATTTCGCTCTCCATCAGTGTTTCCGGAATGGCGGAACAGTTGATGGCGATGAAAGGTCCTTCTTTTTTTTTGCTGAGTTGATGGATGGTCCGAGCCACTAACTCTTTACCGGTGCCGCTTTCCCCCGTGATAAGAACTGAAGCCGTGCTGGGAGCTACCTGCTCGATCAGACTGTAAACTTCTTGCATTTGACGGGAGGTTCCTACGAGTTCACCAAAAGCGCCAAAGTGCTTGAGCTGGCTCTTCAAGAGTTGGACCTCGTTGAGGGTCCTTTTTCGTTCCAGGCATTTCTCCAAGAGAATACGTAGACGGGTATGATCAACCGGTTTTTCTAAATAATCGTAGGCGCCTTCTTTGATGGCCTCCACTGCGGTATCGATACTCGCCTGAGCCGTGAGCATGATCACCGCGAGGTTGGAGTAGTCCTCTTTAATTTTCTTCAGAAGAGTCATGCCGTCCATCTCCGGCATGACCAGGTCCGTCACCACCACCGATGGCTCGAACTGTGGAATCAGCGCCAATGCTTTTTCGCCATTTTCAGCGGATTCCGTCTTATAATTCCAACTGGATATAAGTGAGGCTAAACCGGTACGTGCTGACACTTCATCATCGACGATCAAAACTTTTTCTCTACTCATGATACTCCTGCAGTTATTACCTCAAATTAAAGACGAGGGTAAAAGCCTGCTCCATGTATTAAGTGCATTCGTCAGTATCATACAAGCAGAGGGACAAAAAGTAAAAAATTTTGACAGCCTGCTGGGGCTGTGCTAGTTTTCCGCTATGTTTTTGATATGGCGTACCTTTTACGAGATTGAAGAATTTTTTGGGAAAGAGTTGTGGTTGTGGCTGACCTCTTGTGAAAAAAGGGAAAGTAGTTTCCTGGTTAGCTGCTTCTTGTCGCGTTTCTGGCTGTGGTCGGGCATCAAACATTAAAGGATTGGGAACGCGGGACCAAATCGTGCTCTTCTGTTGTGTTAGACGTTAAATCAGCCAGGGAAATCGTATTAAAGCACTGCCTGCAAGTTGGCCGTGAATCTTTGCCCACCGAAACAGTTTCTATATGGGAGTGCTTCAAAAGGATCATTGCTGAGCCCATTGTGCTGGATACCGACCAACCTCCATTCGATCGCTCGATGCGCGATGGATATGGCGTCAGAGCCGAAGATGTCAAGAAGGTACCGGTTCTCCTGAAGTCGGTAGGCGAGATAAAGGCTGGAGATTTCTCTTCGCTCGATATCAAAGAAGGAGAGGCGGTCCACATCATGACTGGAGCGCCGGTTCCTGGCGGGGTGGACGCGGTGGTGATGGTCGAACACACTGAACGAATTGATGCCGAACACGTAGAGGTTCTGAGACCTGCTAAAGCCGGCGATAATATTGCACGGCAAGGATCGGAGCACCAGGCAGGAGAGCTCGTCATTGATGCTGGTAAGATCATTTCTGCCTTGGAATTAGCCGTTTTGGCCACCGTGGGAAAATTCCGGATGAAAGTTTTCCGCCGTCCGACAGTCGGCATTCTAGCCACGGGCGACGAACTGGTAGAAGTCCATGAGACGCCGCAGCCAGGCCAAATTCGTAATTCCAACTCATTTTCCCTTTATGCCCAGGTTTTGAAATGCGGCGGTCTGCCCGTCACGTTGGAGACTTCTCGAGACAATGTGTCTGACCTAAGGCGTCAGATGATAGCAGGCCTCAAGAATGACGTACTCCTGGTCAGCGGCGGCGTTTCAATGGGAAAATACGACCTCGTTGAACCTGTATTTAAGGAGCTGGGAATCGACGTCCATTTTGAATCAGTCAGCATGCGGCCTGGCAAGCCGACTGTTTTTGCAACTTTTGGAAATCGATTTGTGTATGGCCTCCCTGGTAATCCAGTTTCCACTTTTGTCGCCTTTGAGCTTTTTGTCAAACCGGTGCTCAATCGATTGCAAGGATTGCAGGCCGGAGCACTGTGTTTGATTAGAGGGACCGTTCAAAACGAAATAAGTGAAAAGTCGGGTCGAACAGCGTTTTTACCTGCCAGAGTATCCATTGAGTCAGGAAAAACCAAGATCTCACCAATTTCCTGGAAAGGATCGGCGGACATTTTCAGCGCCGCCGAAGCCAATGGGTTTTTGGTGGTGCCTCTAGAGACCACACACCTGGAAGCCGGCGACGAAGCCGAAGCCCTCATGTTTGACGAACTGGAATTTGAATCAGAGATATCGATGAAAGTGGGAAAGTTCGTATGGTGAATGTTTCGGAGAAACAGTCCACTCTGCGTATGGCTCGCGCTAAGGGATTTGTCAAGATCTCTGCAGAAGCTCTAACCGCGATCCGAAGTCATAGAATCGCCAAAGGAAATCCGTTAGAAGCTGCCCGAATTGCCGGAATATTGGCGGCCAAGAATACCCCTCAGCTTATTCCACTGTGCCATCCGTTGGGGTTGACCCATTTGGACGTCCAGTGTCATATACTGGAACAGGGTATCGAAGTGGAGGCTTCAGCAACGGTGGAAGGAAAAACCGGCGTTGAGATGGAAGCCCTGACCGCAGTGTCTGTCGCCGCACTGACGATTTATGATATGTGTAAGGCCGTAGATCGAAATATGGTGATCTCCGATATTCGACTTGTGGAGAAAGCCGGCGGACGCTCAGGACATTATTTGAGAGAAGAATGAATTATGGAACTGAAGACCATTCGCATTAATATTCCCCACGGATGTAACATTCTATTAGGCCAGACCCACTTTATTAAAACTATTGAGGACCTCTTTGAAATCTTTGTGAGCGCGGTCCCTGGCATTAAATTTGGGATCGCGTTTAATGAAGCCTCGGGACCCTGCCTGGTCCGGCGTGAAGGAAATGATTCGGATCTGGTTCAGGCGGCCGTGGAAAATGTTAAAGCGGTGGGAGCGGGCCACACGTTTCTTGCCATCCTGCGGGAGGCCTATCCCATCAACGTCCTCAATGCTGTCAAAATGTGTCAAGAAGTTTGCTCCATTTATTGCGCAACTGCCAATCCGGTCGAAGTCATCGTGGCCGAAACCGAACAGGGGAGAGGTATCTTGGGAGTGGTCGATGGATTTTGTCCCAAAGGAGTGGAAGGCGAGGAGGAGGTGAAGCAACGAAAGGAACTGTTGCGCAAATTCAGTTATAAGCTCTGAACCCCTCAATGAAGCACCCATTGTCGTTCCTTCTAGAAGCTGCCGCATTCATGTAACGTTCTTGGCCAACCCACCTATGCGTTCATTTCTCAAATCCTGGGGCCCGGTCATGCTGTGGGCCGTTCTAATTTTTTTCTTTTCCACAGACCAATTCTCTTCTTCGAATACGTCACAAATTATTGGACCTCTAGTGCGTTGGATTTATCCCAAGGCATCTCTGGAGCTGCAAGAATCCGTTCATTTCTTGGTGCGTAAGTTCGGACATTGGAGTGAATATTTCGTATTGTCTTTGCTACTGATGCGTGCCTTTGATGGAGAGAAAAGAAACGAGTGGAGGGGCCGCTGGGCCGGCTGGACATTGGTTCTGATACTATTCTATGCGCTCAGTGACGAACTGCATCAGGTGTTCGTTCCCAGTCGCAGTGCTCTTCTTAGTGACAGCATGCTAGATTTCCTGGGAGGGGGCTGCGCTGTCTTGTGGAAGTATCTAAGTCGAAACCGGAGACCAGCGGCCCGCAGCATACAAGATGAAAGAGACTGAGAAGCCTAAAGCTTGCGGTATGACTGGCGTCTTTCTTTGCCTGCTGTTCTGTTTTTACCATTTGATTTCAGGTCTCATCTCAACAGCGCTGCCCAAGTCAACAACTCGAGATGATCAAAAGCCGAGCTCACGAACCAGGAAAGTGAAAATTGTGGGACCTTATCTGTCACGTGAGGACTCAGACGATTTCACCAGGGTTGTTCTCAGGAACGGTTTGACAGTTATTGTTTTCGAGAGGAAAGACCTACCTCTGGTAAGCATAGGCACTTATGTGAAAGCTGGTTATGTCAACGAGCTGGATGAAGAGAGTGGCATTGCCCATGTCATGGAGCATATGTTCTTTAAAGGGACGGCGAAACGCGCTGCGGTCCAGATTGCCAAAGAAACCAAAAAGTTGGGCGGATATTTGAATGCGGAGACTTTCTACGATCACACCTATTATTACGCTGTTCTTCCCGCTGAAAACTTTCCTTACAGAGCCCTGCACTTCCAGAACGAGAGCTCAAGCGCGAGATCCAAGTCATCCTTCAAGAAGCAAAGCGGAAACTGGATAACCCAATAGAGTTTTCTTCAGAAAAGCTATATGGATTGGCCTTTGAAACCAGTCCTCTGCGGCGCGGGCGGATGGGAGAGGAATCTACTTTGTTGCTTCTGACTCGCCAGCAGGTGTTTGACTTCTACAAGCGCTGGTACATACCATCCAACATTGTGCTGGCAGTAGCGGGAAACGTGGATAGGCGCCTGGTTTTGGAGGAAGTCACTAAAAGGTATGGGAGTATGCCTTCAGGCCAAAATTCGGAATTGACTTCCCCCCCTGTCGAGCCCGAGCAAGGAAAGTTCAAATACCAGGAACTGCGCGGGGATATCAGCCAAAGCCTTGTTCAAATCGGATTTCATACCCCGGGTGCTTTTACGAAAGGTTGGTATGCCTGTAAGGTTCTGGAAGCCATTTTGACCTTGGGGAGAACCGCGATTCTCAATCGGAAGCTAAAAGAGGAGAAGAGCGTCGTTAGCTCAGTTTCGTCATCATTTCTGGACTTCAAAGACCAGGGCTATCTGAGCCTCACTTTGTCGGCCGACTCTAAAAAGTTAAATCAGGCCGAAATACTTGCCTTTGCGGAATTAGAAAAAATCAAAGCCGGCTCGTTAAGTGAGGAAGATATGGAACGTGGCAAGCGGCTTTTAGAGCGCGACTATTACCTGGGTCAAGAGAATTTGTCTGACCTTGCCTTGCAACTGGCCCATTCCGAACATCAGGCGCGGTATTCAGAATGGCGAGACTATATTAAGAAGATCCGACTCGTGACAAGTCATCAAGTCATTCAAGTCGCACGTCAATATCTGCCTTTATCCCGCTGTAGCGTGTTGGAGTACCAACCTGAGAAGGTGAACCTTCGGAGTCTTAGCGCTGAGAGTTTCTTGAATTCTTTAAGCTTGGCTCTTCCGCGCGCACTGGAAAATACTCAGGAACGCGAAGGCCTGGAAGGCGTGCTCAGCCAAAGAAACAAGCCCACACCACAAGTCAAAACACGCGAGAAGTCTCCCTCGGAGATCAGCACAGCATCGGTTGTCTATCCGTTAAGAGAGTATTCGATCTTGCGGGGTCCAGACGTGCTGGTGAAAGAGAGTCATGCTTTGCCACTGATTTCCCTGGGAATCTTTTTTCCCGGTGGACGGGTCTTCGAGGATCGACATAACAGCGGAATCACTGAGTTGATGGTTCGTACCTCTATCAAGGGAACTCAGAAGTTGACGAGTTCTCGCATTATGTCAAGCTTTGAGAATCTGGGCTTAACAATTGAGCTCAAGGTCGAGCCTGACTTCTTTGTCTACCTCCTGACTGGTCTCTCTGAGAATTTAGGAGAGGCGGTCGAGACTCTTCTCGAGGTCGTCAAGCATCCGAAGTTTGAGAAGGAAGAGATCGAAAAGGAAAAGACTCATTTGAAGGCTGATGCAGCTCAGTTGCCTGACAGCAATCTCATTGACGCACAGCAACTTTTCCTGCAAGCACTTTACGGCGAGCATCCTTATGGCTTGCCACCTTACGGTTCGGGGGAGACGATATCCAATCTAACTCGGGATGATATAGTCACCTGGCATGAGCGATTTGTAAGAAGTGCAATGCCAGTCTTGGTCATCGCAGGAGACACAGAGGGTAGTTCGTTTGCGGGTCGTTTTTCCAATCAGTTGAGTAGCTCAGATCTTTCGTCCGTCGACCTGAAAAAAGCTTTGCCGGTGAAGCGACTTGACTCCAGTCGAGAGAGAGTCGAAACCCGAGGTCGCAAGGAGACAGCCACCGTTATCGGTTTTCTTGGGCCCCCTGCTGATAATCCCGCTTCTATTTCCCTTACGGTGCTGGAGGCTATGGGAAAGACAAGGTTTGGCTTATACCATAACTGCAAGCCAGACGAAGCGCGTTCTGGGTGGCACCTTTTCTTGCTATATGGCAACCGCTCCGGAAAATGAGCAACGAGCAGCGGAAGGCATTAAGGATCAGCTTAAACGGTTAATGGCTGTCTCCCCCTCGGACGATGAGTTACGTCGAGCGAAAAATTACTCTGTAGGCATATATCACATTCGCCTGCAACAGCGAACGGAAGAGGTTTTGGAATATGGCAGAAGCATTATCCAGGGCAACACCCTCGACGAAATTAAGCAGTACCCCCAGGAAATTCAAAGGGTCGATCAAGACATGATCAGGGGAGCCGCAATGAAATATATTGACATGGAGCGCTTTGCTTGGGGTCAGGTTCGAGGATCAGCCAAGTGATGATGGAGCTAACTTGTGCCCTCAGGAGGAATGACACTTGGATAAATCGGAACAGCAATATTTGATCAATAATTTTGCGGTGAAGGATACCTGGCGACTCTTCAGGATCATAGCGGAATTTGTAGAAGGCTTTGAAGTATTATCGCAGGTGAGTCCAGCGGTAGCCATTTTTGGTTCGGCTCGATCCCAACCGGAAGATCCTGAGTACAGGCTTGCTCAGAGTGTAGCCCACCTGCTGGCGACGAATGGGTACGCAGTGATCACTGGAGGTGGTCCTGGCGCGATGGAAGCGGCTAACAGAGGCGCTTCAGAAGCAATGGGAGAATCTATAGGACTCAATATTGAGCTTCCCTTCGAACAAAAGAGCAACCCTTACGTCAAACGTCTCCTGAATTTTCGATATTTCTTCATTCGAAAGGTGATGTTTGTAAAGTATTCCAGTGCCTTTGTTATCTTGCCCGGTGGTTTCGGCACTTTGGACGAACTTTTTGAATCGATCACTCTTATCCAAACACGAAAAATCAAATCGTTTCCAGTTATTCTAATGGGCAATGGGTATTGGGCCGGACTCATAGACTGGATCAAGAGTACCGTATTGGCACAAGGGAAAATTTC
>QHZQ01000385.1:11317-11687 GCA_003224725.1 Acidobacteriota bacterium
GAAGATCTGGACATTTTGAAAATCGCAGAGACACCAGAAGACGTCATTCGTATCATTAAAGAATGTCCAGTTTCCAGTGACCAATTGCATGAACCGGGAAAGAATTGAAGATCGACCCAGCTATCCGCAAAGATTAGCCCTCTTAAAGAATCCCAAGACACCCGTTCACCTTTCCCTGCAACACATCAAATTTCTCCATCTCTTCGACCTGGTTTCCCTCTGTTTGCAGCCCGTGATCCCTCAGGAGGTAAAGCAGGCTGCGGAAGAACGGATTGTTGCCCAGATCCCGAAGATGCCAATTGGGCAAAGAATCACTTTAGCCAGGAGAGGCCCTCCTCGAATTCTGGCGCAGCTACTGCTTGGAGAGAAT
>QHZQ01000386.1:0-6573 GCA_003224725.1 Acidobacteriota bacterium
AAGACCTGAGTATCGGAAGGTAACGGATTCAATGAGGAAGTCGTCAGTTCAGCGGGCCAGAGTCGGCCTTGTAGCAAACCCGGTTTCAGGGCGCGACATTCGTCGCCTGGTGGCTCGCGCGTCGGTGTTCCCGATTGCTGAAAAGTGCAACATGATCACGCGGCTGCTAGCCGGACTCGGAGCTACTGGCGTTGACCGAGTATTAATAATGCCCGACCTTGGCGGTGTCGCCGAGCGCTTGCGCCGGGCCATTGCCTCACAGGGTTCTGAGGATGCTTGGCCTCAAGTGGATTTCCTCGATATGCCTGTCGAAGATGGCCCAACAGACACGGTGCGGGCTGTGGAGCGCATGGTTGCGGCAAAGGTCAGCGCGATCGTCGTGCTGGGCGGCGATGGCACTCATCGCCTGGTAGCCAGCGCCTGCGGAGAGATTCCTCTCATGGCGCTTTCGACAGGCACCAACAATGTGTTTCCGCAAATGCATGAGGCAACCCTTGCCGGGATGGCCACTGGCCTAGTGGCAAGTGGCAGGGTTTCCAAAGCTGACGCAACCATCCGCAACAAATTGCTTCGAGTGGAAATCGACGGCTGCGCCTGCGATGTGGCAGTGGTCGACGCATCGATATCCAGCCACTGGTGGACTGGGTCGAAGGCATTGTGGCGTCCCGAGATGTTAAGTCAAATTTTCGTCACCTTTGCTGAGGCCGACGCCATCGGGCTGTCGTCGGTGGCCGGGCTTCTCTGCCCGGTTTCGCGCCGCGCTGCTCATGGCCTACGCATTGATCTCGCACCCGCTGAAACAGCAGTGCTCACACTGCAGGCGCCCATTGCACCGGGGTTGGTAGCCCCTGTGGGAGTCGCTGAGATCCACGAAATCAGCCCTGGAGAACCGCAGAGTCTCCGAATTCCGCGGGGAGTCATCGCGCTCGACGGAGAGCGAGAGATCGAATTCCAATCAGACCAGCAGGTAATCCTGCGGCTGGACCTGGAGGGTCCCTTCACTATCGACATTGAACGCGTGATGACCAAGGCCGCCCAAGATGGCTTGTTGGTGGCCCGTCGACACTGGAACCAAAAAAAGGAGAGTGCCTATGCAATTCAGCCAAGATGAACTGCTGAAGGCCTATCGGACCATGAAGATGATCCGGGAGTTTGAGGAGCGGATCCACCTCGAATTCGCTACTGGCGAGATTCCCGGCTTTGTCCATCTTTATGCGGGAGAGGAGGCCATTGCCACGGGCTTTTGCATGCACCTTGACGATCGCGACAAGATCACCAGTACACACCGTGGCCATGGCCATTGCCTTGCCAAAGGGTGTGATGTGTACGGCATGATGGCCGAGATCTATGGCAAGAAGAGCGGTCTGTGCGCCGGCAAGGGCGGCTCTATGCACATTGCTGATCTCAGCAAGGGCATGTTAGGCGCGAATGGCATTGTGGGCGGCGGTCCTCCACTCGCCTGCGGGGCCGCCCTGGCAGCCAAAACGCTGGGGACCAGGGGCGTGGCAGTGAGCTTTGTGGGTGACGGCGGTGCGAACCAGGGCACCACTCTGGAGAGCCTCAACCTCGCTGCGATCTGGAGCTTACCCTGCATCTTCGTCGTCGAGAACAATGGTTACGCTGAGGCGACTTCGTGTAAATATGCAGGGGCTTGCCACGACTTTGCCGATCGTGCCAGCGGGTTCAACATGCCAGGTGTGACGGTAGACGGGCACGATTTCTTCGCCGTTTATGAAGTTGCCGGCGAAGCGATCCGGCGAGCCCGCGAGGGTGGTGGACCGACTCTGGTTGAGTGTAAAGTCAACCGTTATTTCGGCCACTTCGAAGGCGATGCCCAAACCTACCGCGCCCCCGATGAGGTGAAGAAGATCCGAGAAACCCGGGACTGTATTAGGAACTTCGCACGGAAGGTCACCTCGGCTGGAGTGCTCGATGGCGCGGAGCTCGAAAGAATCGATCAAGAAGTCATGGCCCTGATCGATGACTCGGTGGCCAAGTCCAAAGGAGGTCCCAAACCAGTGGCGGCGGACCTTCTAACAGATGTCTATGTCTCTTACTGAAATCCGAAAGGTTGGCGCATGGACAGGAAAATAAGCTTTCAGCAAGCAATCAACGAAGCCCTGGCGCAGGAGATGGCGCACGACGCCACCGTGGTCGTGATGGGCGAGGATGTCGTCGGCGGAAGCGGTACTGACGGCAGCATGGATGCCTGGGGAGGCGTTCTTGGAGTTACCAAAGGGTTGTGGGGTAAGTTTGGCAATCGCGTTATGGACACTCCCATCAGCGAATCGGCTTTTGTGGGTGCCGCCATCGGCGCGGCCATCAGCGGGCTGCGTCCTGTGGTGGAATTAATGTTTGTGGACTTCATGGGCGTCTGCTTCGACCAGATCTTTAACCAGGCCGCCAAGTTCCGTTACATGTTTGGCGGCAAAGCGGCCACACCGCTTGTGGTCCGCACCATGTGCGGCGCAGGCTTTCGGGCGGCAGCACAGCATTCCCAGTGCCTCTATCCGATATTTACTCATATCCCGGGATTGAAGTGCGTTGTGCCCTCGACGCCGTACGATGCGAAGGGGCTATTGATCCAGGCGATCCGTGATAATGATCCCGTCATCTTCTTCGAGCATAAGCTGCTCTACTCGAGAGAGGGCGTGGTTCCCGAAGAGCCCTACACGATTCCGTTCGGTGAGGCCAGTTTTGTGCGGGAGGGAAACGACGTGACGATCGTGACACTGGGGAGGATGGTGCACATCGCTTCTGAAGCTGCCGTCGCGTTGGCGAAGGAGGGTGTGGATTGCGAAATCATTGATTTGAGGACTACCTCACCGCTGGATGAGGACGCTGTTCTCGAAAGTGTCGAGAAGACCGGCCGGCTGGTGGTGGTGGATGAGGCGTCACCGCGCTGCAATATAGCCACTGATATTGCAGCCCTGGCTGCGCAGAAAGGCTTTGCCTCGCTCAAAGCGCCAATTCGCATGGTGACCCCGCCACATACGCCGGTGCCGTTCAGCGACATCCTGGAGGACCTGTATATTCCTGACGCGGGCAGGATTGCCTCCGTGAGCCGTGACCTGATGAGGTACAAGGCATGAGCAGCATCCATGCTCTCACTATGCCAAAGTGGGGGCTCTCGATGACGGAGGGGAAAGTTGCCGGCTGGCTCGTCGAGGAGGGAGTAGAGGTGAATCCAGGCCTCGAGTTGGTCGAGATCGAGACGGAAAAGATTCTGAGTACGCTTGAAGCGCCCCTATCCGGCATCTTGCGCCGCCAGGTGGCAAGAATTGACGACGTGGTGCCGGTGGGCGGTTTGCTCGGGGTGATTGTTGACTCCTCGGTGCCCGATGCACAAATCGATCTTTTCATCGTGGACTTTCAGGCTCATTTCGTGTCCGAGGAAACCCAACCAGAAACCCCCGGTCCGCTGCCCGAGGTCGTCGTGGTGCAGGGCCGATCTCTACGGTATTTAAAGCGCGGTAAAGACGGGGAGGCCGCCGTTCTGATTCATGGCTTTGGTGGTGACTTGAATAGCTGGCTGTTCAATCACGACGATCTCTCCCAGGCTCGCGTCGTCTACGCCCTGGACCTCCCCGGACATGGCGGGTCTTCGAAGCAAGTCGGGAGTGGCACTCTCAGTGAGTTTGTCAAGGTCCTGGAACAATTCATGGATGCCGTGGGCTTGTCCAAGGTCCATCTGGCGGGCCACTCTCTGGGTGGAGCCGTGGCTTTGGAGTTCGCGCTGGTCCATCCTGAGCGTTCCCGTTCCCTTTTATTGATCGCTAGTGCCGGGCTGGGTCCGGAGATCGACAGCGAATTCATCGATGGGTTTATCACGGCGAACCGTCGCAAGGAGATCAAGCCGCCCCTGGAAAAGCTGTTCGCCGATTCCAGGCTGGTGGGGCGGCAACTCATCGAGGACATCCTCAAATACAAGCGGCTCGACGGTGTAGAGTTGGCCTTGCGCACGGTGGCTGGTCAGTTTTGTCCGGGCGGCCGGCAGGCAGTCGTGCTGCGAGATCGGCTGAGCCAACTCTCGATACCAGTCATGGTGATCTGGGGTGCGGACGACCGCATCCTGCCGGTGTCGCACGCTCAGGGCCTGCCGGAAAGTGTCAGGACTGAAATTTTTCCCGCCACCGGCCACATGGTGCAGATGGAGGCCGCCACGAAGGTCAATCGTATGATCCAGTCGTTCTGGGATTCAACACCATAAGCTCGTAGATCTAGGGCGAGCAGCTCATAACACCGAGACGGTAGGACAATCTCACGCAAAGCCGCCAAGCCGCAAAGAATACGATAATGACTGTCGTGATTGAAAATGAGCGCGCCGGGATTACTGGAGTCGGTTTACGAATCTGCTTCTTATTATGATTTGAGCAAAGGTGGATTGAAGGTGGATTGGAGGAGTGACTTAATCCGATAGATCTTTACTTTGCGGCTTGGCGGCTTTGCGTGAGATTATCCTACCTTCTCCGTGACTCCGAGCAATCTCATTTTTCTCTCATGACAATCATTATCGCGTTCTTTTGCGGCTTTGCGTCGGCGTAACGGCCGGAGAGCTGAACGATGGTTGACCCCATACGCCACCTATTGCTTAATCCCCTGGCCTTCAACGATGGTGACGTACTCGTCGATGGGCAAATTGGTAAAGCGTTCCACCGCCCCGCTCGGCTGAGGCCACTTGACCTCCAGCCAATCGATCCGGGTGCGTTTTCCAATTCCAAGCACAACGCGGGGATCGTGAGAGGAAAGGTAGCTGCCGCCGCCGACCTTAAAGCGGCTTCGCTTCAAGTCTCCTGCCCGGTAAGTGATCAGGGCACCAAGAGCGTCCGGATTGCATTTCCGGCCCACCAGGCGCACGCCCAGCCAATGATTCTCCACGCCGCTATTATTCCGCAACAAGATGGGCGCTTCATTGTTGACAGCCACAAGGACATCTATGGCGCCATCGTTATTAAAGTCGCCCAGCGCCATGCCTCGGGCAGCGACTGATCTTGAAAACACGGGACCGCTTTGCCGGCTCACATTCTCGAAGCCGCTCCCGGTATTTCGAAAGAGAAACATCGGCTCTTTGTATTTCACCTGGCTGAAACGCGCTTCGATCGTGTCATCCGGATGGCCATTACAAAGCAGGAGATCCAGGTTTCCGTCGTTATCGAAGTCGAAAAACTTCAGACCCCAGCCACTCAGCAGGCGTGTGGCCGCGCCGATACCAGTGGGTACGGACAGATCATCGAAACTCTCATCTCGGTTGTTGTGGTAGAGGGCGAACATTTCCTGGTCAACATTGGCCACGAACAGGTCCATCCAACCATCCTGGTCATAATCCGCAGAATCGACCCCCATGCCCGAGCGGGGGCGGCCGTCGGCGCTGAAACCCACCCCGGCCAGAAGGCCGATTTCTTCAAACCGGCCTTTGCCCCGGTTGCCAAAGAGAAAGTTAGCAATGGTGTCGTTGGCCACAAAGAGGTCCATCAAACCATCATTATTGATATCCGTAGCAACCACGCCCCAGGCCTTGGACGGGTATTTGCCGATTCCGGATTCGTTGCTCGCGTCGGTGAAGGTGCCGTCTCCGTTGTTGTGGAAAAGCCAGCTCGGCCTGGGATCATAGACACGGGGAATGCAGTAGTACCGTTCACCGGTCTCGCGATTGCCGCAGAACTTGTTTTTGGACTTGTCGAAATCCACGAATCGGCAGACGAAAAGGTCCAGGCGCCCATCGTTGTCGTAGTCAAACCAGACGGCACTGGAGGCCCATCCAGGCGCGGCCACACCGCTCTTTTCGGTCACGTTTGTAAAGGCGCCGTCGCCGTTATTGTGATAGAGGATGCTGCGCCCGTATTGCGTCAGGTAGAGGTCGGGGAACCCGTCTCCGTCGTAGTCGCCGACCGCCAGGCCCATTCCATAGCCCCTTCCTGGCACTCCGGCCTTTTCCGTTACATCCGTGAAGGTGCCGTCGCGGTTGTTTCGGTACAAGGCATTGCGCAGCGGGGGGCTGGGATCAAAGAAATCGCATTTGCCGCTATTCACGAGGTAAATATCCATCCAGCCGTCGTTGTCGTAGTCGACCCGGTGGTTTCCGGCAAGTACATCTCCGGGGAACGCCCGTTTACGTGAACCCAGCCAATACCGCTTCTGGAGGGACGAATTTCTTCGAAGGCGTGTGGAGACGTTGACGGAGTGGGTGCAGACGAACGCGCTCCAAAGAGGGCCGCGTAACCCAGAACAGCCGCGCTCAAACCGGCTAGAGAAAGGCCTAGAACGGTAATGAATGAAATAACTCGCACTAGAGAAAACCGCATCAGTCGGGATCCTCCGCACTCATTGTCCGGTTCATGTTCCCAGCTTGCGGCACCACTCTCTTCATCAACTGTGCTTTGCGAAGCTGCTCGTCGGCCGAGGGATCCCCTGCCAGGCGCAGGACAAGGCCCAGGCCATAGTGGGCCAAAACAAATCCGGGGCGCAAGCGAATCGCTGTTTTAAAGGACTGGATGGCCTCCGCTGTCTTCCCCTGGCGCGCCAGCACCAACCCCTGGTTATAGGCTGCTGGGGCACTGGAGGGGTCCAGCGTCA
>QHZQ01000386.1:6606-8216 GCA_003224725.1 Acidobacteriota bacterium
TGAGCACGAGACCTGTCGCGTTGAGGTTAGAAGCCTCAGCTAAGATGCCACTGCTTGCTTTTAGCTGCCGTACCTGTTCGAAGAACCGTTCTGCTTCAGCTCTCTCGCCCTTGGCTTGAAGTAGCTGTGCCAGTCCGTAGCAGGCCTTTTCCAGTTTCGGATTCAGTCGAACGGCCGCCCTAAACGCCTTCTCGGCTTCGTCATTTTTTTTCAGGCTCCTGTAAAGGACACCCAATTTGGAGTAGGCGTCGGCCAATTCTGGTTTCAGGCGAATCGATTCTTCTAAATGACGCGCTGCCTCCACGGGCTCCTTTAGCTGTATCAGGAACCGTCCCAGTTGGTAATGGGCCAAAGCATCATTGGGATTCAACTTCAACGCCAATTCAAATTCGGACTGGGCTGCAGTCAAATCTCCCAGTGAACGCAGAGTCATGGCGAGACCATAATGAGCACCCGGTACCTGGGGATCGAGCTCCAGCGCTCGGTGAAAGGATTGAATAGCCTCCGAATATTTCTCGGCGCCCGCCTGCTTTCCTCCCAACATGTTGCTCAAGTTGATGCGAGCGTCCAGGTGCCTCGGATCCAGGCGAAGCACTGCCAGAAAGTGGTCGATGGCCGTTCCGTAGCTTTCTCGCCCCTGACGCGCCAGGATCACCCCAAGAGCAAACTGAGCCTCGATAAAATCCGGCTGAAGCTGGATGGCGGCGTTAAGAGCCTCGGCCGCCTCAACGGCTTTGCCTTGTTGCAAGAGAGATTCCGCCAATCGATACTTGACGACTGCTACCGGGTTGACTGCAGGTGTTTTTCCTGCCGGCGAAGGGCCTTGAGATCCCGATGAAAGTTGGGCGGCAGAAGGTGGAGAGGCGCCGCGCAGGGGAGACTGCGTCGACAGTTTGTTTGAAGCGCGCGATACCACCGATCCAGTCGTTGGGGAGTTCTCATCCACCTTCAAAATCTGGTCCGGCTTAGGAGCCACGATGACCTGCTGAGTACCACTGGGCCACTGGATGCGGATCTCCTTAACCGACGGCTCACTTCCGAGGCCGAAGTAGACACGCCGGTCGTTAGCCGAAAGGTAACTGGCGGCAGTCGAAACCATGTTCCATTGGATCTTGCCGCTCGAATTGGTCAGTCGCACTTGGGCACCGATGCCGTCCCGGTTGCTTTGGGTTCCTCGCAATTCCAGAGCCAGCCAGTGATTGCTGTTCCCTCCATCGTTGCGCAGGCAGTAAGCTCGATCGTTACAGTTAGAAACCACAATGTCGATGTCTCCGTCATTATCCAGATCACCAAAAGCCGCTCCCCGACTGGCCCAGAGCTGATTAAAGATTTCACCGGAGCCGGCCGAGACGTTCACAAATGTGTTCCCTGCGTTTCGAAGCAGCAGAGGCTTCTGGCGGTAGCTCAGGTGGGGCTGAGTCAACTCGATGTTATCCATCACATGGCTGTTGGCCAGGAACAGATCTTTGTGACCATCATTATCGTAGTCAAAGATTCGCATCCCCCAGCCTGAGAAGAGACGGGTAATTTTTCCCAGGTTAGAAGTCAATGTGGCGTAGCTGAAGCTGCTATTTCCGTTGTTGTGAAAGAAAGAGAAGTACTCGTAAGGA
>QHZQ01000386.1:8232-12247 GCA_003224725.1 Acidobacteriota bacterium
ACAATATCAGGATTCCCATCGTTATCGATGTCCGAGAAATCGGTTCCCATCCCGGCAAAGGTTTTTCCATCCTCCGTGTAGCCCACTCCCGCCATTGCGCCGACTTCGGCAAAAGTCCCATCACCATTATTCTTGAATAAGAATTGAGGAAAGGAATCGTTCGCCACATCAATGTCCAGGAAGCCATCATGATTGAAGTCGGCAAAAGCCACTCCCAGTGCCTTGCCCAGGCTGGCACGGATGTGGCTGGGCTCACTCACATCGGTGAAGGTCCCGTCGCCATTATTCCTAAAGAGATAATTTGAAATCGGCTGAAACTTATCAGGATGGCAGTAAGCCCGCCCGCCGGGTTGGTTCACGCCGCAAAACAGGCTTCCCTGTTTGAAATTCCATTGCAGATAACGGCAGACGAACAGGTCGAGATAACCGTCGTTGTCATAATCAAAAAAACCCGCACCGCTGCCCCAGCCCTCCGTCTTGATTTTGGCTTGGGCAGTTACGTCTGAAAACGTTCCATCACCGTTGTTATGATAGAGGATGGAATCGCCGTAAGTGGTCACAAAGAGATCGGTGAAGCCGTCGTTGTCGTAATCACCAGTCGCCACGCCCATTCCATAGCCTTTCCCCCGTAAGCCGGCCTGCTCGGTGACATCGGTGAAGGTGCCATCATGATTATTCCGGAAAAGACGATTCCAGAATTCGGGTGCCGATTTGTCGAGCCCTTCGCCGTCGGACTGAGGGTCTTTCAGCCTGGCCCCGTTGACAAAGAACACATCTAACCAGCCGTCGTTGTCATAATCGAAAACGGCCACCCCGCCGGTCATGGTCTCGATCAGATACTTGTTGGGTGTGGCGGAATTGTGATGTTGGAAATGAAGACCGGAAGCCGAGGTGATATCCATAAATCTGACTTCAGACCGTTTCTCATTAGAACCGGTCTCAAGTGGAGCAATGACCCAAGCGCTCAGGAAGAGAAGAAAGGTGAGGGAGCTTCTCATGATCATTCCATTCGTGCTCATACTCTTGCTCGGCTTTCCGCCGGCTAATCGAGTAAATGCACGAGCAAGAGCAAGATGATCTCTTCGCAAACAATGAGCCTGAAAACGGGAGGCACTCGTATGCGTGCTTACGAGATCGAGTGCAAAGCGAGAACCACGCATAGCTTCGGTTACGCAAAAATTAGAGCGGCAGAGTCGAAAAAATTCATTAAGTACAGGCTGCTAAGCGAGCGAAAAAGCAGTTGAAAACCATATCATCAATGATATTACCGGTGTCAAATTGAGCTGGGATTCCAGTAGTGTCCTAACTTGAAGGGAAGGCGAAAAAAAGGGTCTTGACTTGGGAGGCCACTCTCGATTTAGATATTTTCCAATCAGAAACTAGACAACGCCAATGTGCGGGTCCTCTGAGGACGTTGTTTATTTCAGTCACGTTTCTTGGAGAAAAACGGAGAGACCATTGAATGTTGGCCATACTTTTGTTCCTGGTGGCTACCCAAACCGACCTCCTTTCTTCGCACGGGGAAAAGGCGGTCGTGCTTCTCTTTGTTCGCAGCGATTGCCCAGTGTCGAACCGCTATGCGCCCGAACTTCAGCGGCTCTATGAACGATATTCGTCGCGGGGCGTTGATTTTCGTCTTGTCTATCCCGAGCCCGGCCTTACCGCCGCAGCGATGGAGAAGCATCGGAAAGAATACGGCTATACGATTCCCGCTCTGCTCGACACGCGCCACCAATACGTCACGCGCGTGCGAGCCCGCATCACGCCCGAGGCAGCCGTCCTGGTTCACGGCCAGTTGATTTACCTGGGACGCATCGACGACCGCTATGCTGATATTGGGAAGTCCAGACCGGAGGCGGCCCAGCATGACTTGGAAGAAGTATTGGCTGCCGTGGTCGCGGGAAAGAGTATTCGCCGCCGCGAAACCAAGGCCGTCGGCTGCACGATTGAAAATCTGAAATGAAATGGATTGTCTTTTCGCTGTTCGCGTTTCCGCTGGCGGCGGAACCTGTCACCTTCAATAAGCACATAGCCCCGCTGATCTTTCAATATTGCTCGCCATGCCACCGCCCGGGAGAAGCGGCGCCTTTCTCTCTGCTCACTTGCGAAGACGCACGCAGGCACGCCGCGCAGATTGTCGCAGTCACCGAGCGCCGCTACATGCCCCCATGGCTGCCCGAGCCGGGTTACGGGGATTTCGTCGGTGAACGCCGCCTCACTGCCGCTCAAGTAAGTCTTATCGCCGAGTGGGTGAAGGAAGGCGGGCCCAAAGGCGAGCCCTCCGATTTGCCGGCTGAGCCCCATTTCACCGAAGGGTGGCAGATGGGCCCGCCCGACCTGATGGTGCAGATGGCCAAACCGTACCGGTTGGGCGCTAGTGGCAGCGATATCTTTCGGAATTTTGTTCTCCCCGTCAATCTGAAGGAGACCCGGTACGTTCGGGCGATCGAGTTGCGGCCGGGCGACAAGCGTGTCGTGCACCACGCCAATATCTGGATCGACCGCAGGCAATTACTGCGCCGGCGCGACGGAGCGGATGGCCAGCCGGGTTTCCCAGGCATGGACGTCAGCACCGAGGCGCGCTCCGATTCCTTCGATCCGGACTCACACTTCCTCTTTTGGAAGCCGGGCACGCTGCTGCAGCCAGAGCCGGACGACATGAGCTGGCGGCTGGATCCCGGCACGGACCTGATTCTCAATTTGCACCTGCAGCCATCGGGTAAAGAGGAGACGATTCAGCCGGTGATCGGCTTTTACTTCACCTCTCAACCACCCCGCCTTCATCCGATGCTCGTTCAACTCGAGCATGACGGCGCTATTGATATCCCGCCGGGCGCGCGCGACTTCGCGGTAACAGACCATCTGACGCTGCCGGTCGGAGTCGAGGTGCTTGCCATCTATCCCCACGCACATTATTTAGGCAAGCAAGTGGAAGCTTGGGCCACGCTTCCGGACGGCACACGCACCTGGTTGATCAAGATCGCTGACTGGGACCTGAACTGGCAGGCCGTCTACACCTATCGCAAGCCCGTCTGGCTTCCTCAGGGCGCAACGGTTACGATGCGCATCACTTACGACAACTCGGGTTCCAATCCGCGCAATCCCAACCATCCGCCAAAGCAAGTTCGAACCGGGCCACGCAGCCAGGATGAAATGGGCCATGTGTGGCTGCAGGTCCTGCCCAAGAAGGAATCAGGGGAGGATCCCCGTATCACCTTGCAGGAAGCTTTGATGCGGCGCCGTCTGGAAAAGTATCCGGCTGACTTCGTTGCCCATTGCAACCTGGGGGCGCTGCTTACGTCGCGCGGAAAGTTTGGCGAGGCCGTTTCCAATTTCGAGCGGGCACTGCAAATGCAGCCCGTGAGTGCTACCGCTCGGAACGGTCTTGGCGCAGGTTTATTGGGCGAGGGCCACGTCGATGAGGCCATTCGAGAATTCAGGGAGACGCTTAAAATCGATCCCGCCCATCTCAATGCGCGTCTCAATCTGTCTCGAGCTCTGGGGCGGAAAGGGGACTGGGCTGGTGCCGCGGTCGAGTTGGGGATAACGCGGAGGCTCAGGTCGGGTTAGGCATGGTCTATTTTATGCAGCGCCGCTGGGACGAGGCGCTTCCGCATCTTCGGGAGGCGGTCCGGCTAAGGCCTGGCGATGCGGACATTCGGACGGACTTGGGCACCGTACTCGCGAGCCGCGGCGATCTGCCGGGAGCGATTCAGGCCTTTGAAGAGGCACTGAAGCTGGACCCTGAGCATGAGGTTGCGCGAGCCCATCTGGCATGGGCACGGGCGGAACTGGCAAGGAAACGTTAGGTAGAAACGCGCTAAGTGAGGCTAGTTGCGGCAATCCCCCCTGGGGATCACCAGGCGCTCTCTACATCCGACGCTCTGCGGCACATCGCCGTAGTTCATTGTTGTTTTGGTTGGTGACGCGGTGCTCCGCTTCCCTGCGGTGTCAGTAGAACTCAAGGCCCCGGAGGGGCAGCGGAGGGTAGCCTGGGGCAAAGCGAAGCGACGCC
>QHZQ01000387.1 GCA_003224725.1 Acidobacteriota bacterium
GTCCCACTCTGGCTGCTGACATTTTCGAAGCCGTTGCCAGTGTTACGGAAGCAGCAAGGGTTCCTTGTACTTTACTTGGCTGTATCGTTCTTCAATCTTGTCGTCGGGGTGGCCGTTACACGGGAGTAGGTCCAAATTGCCATCGTTGTCGCCGATGCAGGTGGACACGGCCATGTTTACCCTTCCTACCTGTGCTCTTGCGGCGGCGGCTCCATCTCCTGCTGATGCCTCCAGTCATTTGGGTGAGCGGTCGGATGGCGGCAGGACCTCGTGTGGTTCGAGACCTCCGCGACCACCTGCAGTACGGTAGGATTGCCTATGGGACTGCTGCTGGCGCTCGAACATCGCGTTCAAGCGCGCGAATTCCGCCTGCTCACGCTGCGCCTCGGCCTTCCTGTTGGCTTTCGAATAAGCGCGCACCAGATTGTAGCGAACCTCCGGGCTATAAGGACCAAGCCGTCGCGCGGTTTCCAACTCCTTGATCGAGCCCGCGACGTCTCCGAGTTCGAACCTGGCACGACCTAGCAGGTAATGTGCGGCGAACGAGTGTGGTGCCAGACTCACTGCCTTTTCGCCGAATCGCAGGGCCTCCTGGCTGTGCTGCAGGCGCAATTTGATGTAAGCCAACTGCATGTACGGCAACGCACTCTCAGGTGTGATTTTGATTTCTTCGCGGAATTCTCTCTCAGCGTCTTCGTAATTGGAAAGTGAAGCCAACGTGCTGCCATAAGCATAGTGAGTGAAGGGAGTGTCCGGATAATCGTTCAACAGCTTCTGGAAGCCCGCCACAGCCTGATCATAAGTGCCCATGGCGACCATTGCAGCCACCTCACCGGCGGCATGGATTAGTGCGTCTTTCGATGGCACAAGCTGTGCAGGAAGCAGAGGCACGCGTAGCAAAGCCAGGCCCAGCGCTACCTTGAGGGTGTCTGAGAGCGGGCCCCGAGCCACCAAAGAGGAAAGCATTTCAGTGGCGGCCTCGAATTCCCCTTTCAAATTGAGGAGAAGCGCCTGGTGGTACCGGGTGACGTTAGCCAACTCTTCGTTTCCCCCCAAACCAAGAGCCCGGCTGCGCTCCAGATGGATGAGGGAGTTCTGATAATCGTGAGTCTCAAATTCGCAAAGGCCCAACATGGCCCAGGCGGGTCCAAGCTTCGGGTTCAGCATCACGAGCTTGCGAAATATTGGAACCGCACTTTCGTAATGATCGGAGTCATAGTAAAGCGTCCCGAGGAACCACCACCCTTCTTCCCAACGCGGCTTGATATCGAGCGCCTTTTTGTAAAGGTCGACCGCCTGGTCGTAGCGGTCGGCCTCTCGTGCCGCCGCAGCGCGCCTGGCTAAATCCTCAAACTGTTTGGAAGCCCGGGGCGTCTTTTGGGCGAGAGCCGCCTGGGGCATCAACGCCAGGAGTAAGCCGGCGAACATGAGACAGAAAAAGAGGCGGGAACGCCCGCCCCTTAAGGCCGCCATACGAAAAAGCTCCCCATATTGGCGAAACAGTAACATTGGAATCAATCGAAGCTTACTCCGAGTCGTAGCGAGTAACCTCAGACCGCCAAGGAGTGCGGTTCTGTTGGCCACTGACCCCTCACCCGTCCTCCGCGACCGCCGTCGCTTCGGCCACCCTCTCCCCACGGGAGAGGGGCTGGGGGGTGAGGGGGAGCCTGGCCCTTGACACAAATTTGACCGAACTGTGAACTTTGTCGCCACCAAGTAAACCCTGCCCCGTTGGCGTCGGTTACGGCCTCTCGATCACGGCCGTTCGAGGTCTGGGGGTAGACTATCTTCAGAAGTAAGGGATGTCCTCTCATGGGCAGACGGCCGTGCCTGCTCTTGCGTTCGGAGCGTTTCGGCGATTGACCTCTCTCGCTCCGCGTCGTCCCGGCGCCGCGTCCGAAAGTAGACCTGGGAAAGGAGGATATGGGCGCCGGTGTAGTCTGGGTATTTTTCCAGCACCTGGCGAACGAGCGCCTCCGCTTTGGAGAAGTCTTTTGCTTGCAAGGCGAAGACTGCGTATTCGTAAAGCACGGCGGCGTTCCCGGGTCGCAGCTGTTCGGCTGCGGCCAGGTAGCGCTTCGAGGCTTCGAAATCTCCTTTGAGCCTCATGAGACGCCCGAGGAAGTAGTTGGATTTGAAATCGCGGGGGGTCTTCTCCAGCTCTTTCTGGAATGCTGCAATCGCCTGGTCCGTATTTCCCAAACCAGCGTATGCTTCAGCCATGTTGGAGTGGAGGCTCGGGATCTGAGGCTGCATTTCGGCTGCCTTGAGCAATTCGTCCAGGGCCTTCCGGTAAGCGCGCGCACCCAGAAAGGCCTCCCCCAAAATGGCGTGAGCCTCTGCAGTACTGGCTTTCTGCAACGCAAAATTGATCAGTGAGATGGCCTTGTCGTAGAGCCTCATCTTCAAATAGGCAGACCCGAGAAGAAAGGCCGCTGAAGGCTCATCCGGTTTGGACTTGTGGACCCGCTCTGCTTCGACGGCAGCCAGTTCATACTGCTTTAGCTGGTAGTGGCATACTGCCAGCAGTTCTTCGGCTTGCAGGTTGTCGGGCTGCCCGAGGAGTGTTCGGGCAAAGGCAGGCACGGCATTTTCGTAGCGCTCGCTCTTCAGATAAGCCAGACCGAGATTCATGTTTACCTGTGGGTTGCCA
>QHZQ01000388.1:0-2863 GCA_003224725.1 Acidobacteriota bacterium
CGGTCTCGCCGTTGAAGCGGACGTCCTGCTCGTAGTTCTCGGCGCCAAGCACCACGTCGGCGATCTCGCCGAGCCGGACGATGACGCCTTCCTTTTGCTTGACCACAAGCTGACGAAACTCCTCCGGCGTGCGCAGATCGGTGTTGGCGATCAGGTTCACCGAAACCATGGACCCTTTCGTCCGCCCGAGCGCCGACAGGTAGTTATTCCGCGCCAGGGCCTCTCGTAGCGCGGAGGGCGAGATGCCAAGCGCCGCCATCTTTTCCGGCTTGAGCCAAACCCGCATGGCGAAGGTGCGCGCGCCGAGGATGTCGGCCCGCTGGACGCCGCTGATGGCGCTGAGTTTCGGTTGTACGACGCGCGTCAGATAGTCCGTAATCTGGTTCTGATCGAGGTCGGCGGATGAGAAGCCGATGTACATCGCCGCGAACTGATTGTCCGCCGTTTCCAGCTCGATGACGGGCGCTTCGGCCTCAGGGGGAAGATCATTGCGAACCTGGGCCACCTTCGCCTGGATCTGGGTGAGGGCGGCGTTGGTGTCGTAGTTGAGCGTCAGGTGCACCGTGATCGTGCTCAGCCCCTGCGCGCTGGACGATTCCATATAGTCGATGCCATCGGCGCTGGCGATGACCCGTTCCAGCGGTGTCGTAATGAACCCGCGCACCAGGTCGGCGTTGGCGCCCACGTAGACGGTCGAGACACGGATGACCGCGATGTCGCTGCGCGGATACTGCCGGACGCTGAGCGCACGGATCGATTGCAAACCTGCGATGAGGATGACCAGGCTGACGACGGTCGCAAGGACGGGTCGTTTGACGAAGAGATCGGTGAAGCGCACTTAGCTGTCCTCCGGCTTGGGAGCCCGCTTGTTGGCGGGCCGAACCTTATTGTTGACGAGAACCGCCGCGCCGTTGCGCAGCTTGAAGACACCGGAGGTGACGATCTCTTCACCCGGTTTGAGGCCCGAGAGGACGGCGATCTGATCGCCGCGCGCGGCCCCTAGCTTGACAAACTGCTGGCGCACGCCGCGGTAGGCCTGGCCGTTCGGGTCCTTGAGGTCGGTGACAACGAACACCGAATCGCCGTACGGCGCGTAGCTGATGGCGGAGGCCGGGAGCGCCACGACCGAGCGGCTAGCGCCCAGCATCAGCTCCGTCTGAACGAACATGCCGGGTCGCAGCGTGCCGCGCGGGTTGGCCAGCGTGGCCTGCACCTGAACGTTCCGAGTCGCCTCATCCACAATCGAGTTGATAGCCGTGACGCGTCCCACGAACTCGACGCCCGCCAAATCCCCGGTGGTGATGCGCACGTTGCGGCCGACGCCCACCTGGCCGGCGTCCTGCTGGGGCACGCCGAAGTTCACATAGATCGGATCGAGCGACTGCAACGGGACAACCGCATTCCCGGCCGACAGGTACTGACCCAGGTTGACCTGGCGAATGCCCAGGATTCCCGAGAAGGGCGCCCGAATCGTCTTGCGCGCGGTGGTGGCGCGAATCTCTCCGACCTTTGCCTCCGTCTGCTTTTGCTCGGCCGCAGCCCGGTCGTATTCGGCCCGAGAGATGGCGCCTTGATTCACGAGGCCCTGCAAGCGGTCGAAGTTGAGACGGGCAAGATCCCGCTCCGCCTCGACGGCGGCCAACTGGGCCTGCTCCTGCCGTGTGTCAAGCTGCACGAGCACGTCCCCCTCACGAACCGCCCCGCCCGAATCGAACGCGATGCGATCGATGATGCCCGGGAGGTCCGCGCTCACGGTGACACCCTGGACGGCAGCCATCGTGCCGATGGCGCTCAGCGTGGCCGCCCACTTCTCCTGCTGCGTGACGATGGTCGTGACGGCTTCGGGAGGGGGCCGGAAGGCGGCGGCCTGCTCAGCGGCCTCCTGAAATTGCCGGAACTTCACCAAGCCCAGGGCTACAATGAACACCGTTGTCACGGTCAGCATCAAAATCAAACGTTTGGCCATAAGTCTCTCTTTACGTGTCACGAACTCGCGCCGCAATTACGTCGGAGGTAATCGGCGCTGGTCACCTCGCAAAAGGCTAAGAGGCAACTCCGGTTCCAATCAAAAATCATTGAAAAGGCAGGCGGAAGGTGAGACGAAACTCACCGATTTCGGCGAATGGTCGCAGGTTTTCGCGAGCGTCGAAAGGGCGGGCTGGGAAGTGAACCGCTTGTTATCGATGCTGAGAAAGGTAGTACCCATATTCTCGATTTGGAATGAAGCTTGCTCTTTTGAGCCGGGAAAGGGAAAGGAAATTCCCAAGGAGGGCGCCATGAACTTCAGGAACATTTCGGGAAAGATTAACCCGGCACCTAGGCAATGGGCCGGCTACTTCGGGTTGACGGTGCAGATCATCGTCCGAATGAAAAATTGCAGCCTGATCCGCTGGCGCGATCGAGAGTTTATTGTTGAAACTGACGACTTGCAGCTCGTGGCTGAACTGGCCGCCTAAGAAAAGTGAAAGGAAATGAAGAGATGATGAGCTGGCGCTGTATTTTTCACGGACACGAAATCATACGATACGATCGCGAGTTGGCCTGGCAATGTATCGGTTGCTTCAAGAAGTGGCCCATGGCTCCAGAGCTGGTGAGAGCTTCGGGAGTTTATGCCCAAAAAGACGATCCGCTGCAGGAACCCGTCCGGAAAGCCCGCCGGCTCGATCAGGAACGCATGGGTGTCTTCCAGAGGCCGCAAGCCCTAAGCGTGGGGATTTCGTCACATCTTGCATCCTAACCTGGGAGGATCTCATAAACCCCGGGGCACCAGAAATTGGACGCCGCTTCGCCCCACCCTCCCACAAGGAGAGGGAAAAAATAAGTGTGGGTCTCGCTCAAACTGCCTTTCAGGCCGCCCGAGGAC
>QHZQ01000388.1:2881-7604 GCA_003224725.1 Acidobacteriota bacterium
CGTCTTCTGAGGCTTTGGGAAGGCGCTGCAGTATTTGTTCTTTCAGATGTTTCGGGAGCTCGTGAGATTCGTTCTCGCGAAATGTTTCTCCTTCTCTGACTCTAACGAAAAACTTAAGACGGCTCTTGCCATCGTTCCTTTGCTGGACCACAATCCATTGGCTGTGGGCAGCAGGTTCGATGGCATAAACCTCAACCGGGGTTTGAATGATCGGCAGGGGAATGCTCTCGACGTATCTCACCCGGCAGGGATAGTCGGAGAAAACTGCGAAGTTCATATCCTGTCCAGCGTAATAGAACCTACTCTCCCTTAGATCCATGGTGCCTCCACGTGAGTTCTCGTTGTCTGTTGTTTCTCACTCTTCGAAGCTGCCACTGACTCCCTGGAACGCCCGGCCCCCCTGCTTCAGGATCCACTTGATCACTAACGCTTGAACCGTCTTCATGTCTCCTTTGAAATCCCCTCGATGGGGGCGGCAGCCCCTGGGCTGCGGGGTGTCTCTGGGTCATCCCGCCAGGATATCTCCCTGCGCCCCCTGGCGGTATAAAGAACTCCCTTGAAAATCCCCTCTGGGGAGGGGAAAGAAGGCTTCACCTTCAGGGGTGGGTCCTGCCCGCCCGGAACAACCCACCCCTACACCCCTCCATCGGAGGGGAATCATTTTCATCCTCGGTGGTGGCACAGCTGATAATTCAAATGAACTGCTGCCAGCTCAGTCTCGAGACGCCAGAACCGAAGTCTCCAAGCAGTCTGGGTCGTTACTCTTCGTCAGGCGCCCTGGTGTCAGCGACGCAGGATCGCTCTGTGAGGATCCACTCCCGTACATAGGCCGGACAGTTCCTGATTTCAATTCCACGCGATTCGCAAAGCCTTAGAAATCGTACCGCCTCACAGCCCACCAGGGTCACCTCTTTCAGGTCCAGTATGACTTGCCGATGCTCTGCCTGAAGCAGAGTTCCAAGCTCAACCACGTGCTCCGGCTGAATCCGACCACTCAAGGAAAAAGTCATGAAAGCCGGTCCTTCGGGTCCCTTCTGAATTCTCAACATTGCCTAAGTAGCGACATCCCCTGATTACATGAAGGTCGTCTATGGCCCAAATGAACCTGGAGTTGCTGCGTATCCCTTCCAAATTCGCCAGGTGCCATGACCTGTCCCTCTCGCGATTCGCACAGAAGCCCTTCCCTTAGCAGTCGCGGAGGGTGTCGTGCGATTCTCCTCTTCTAGGTTGCCGGGCGGTGGGGTCGAATCGGTTTTTTCAACTCAGGCTATTGGAGCCCTTCGGCCGAGGTTCCACCGGCAAAGCTACACCCTCAACCTACTCAGAAAAAGGAAGAGCAAGGCAGGTTCCAATCAGAAGCAATTGAAAAGGCAGGACAACGGTGAGAGGAAACTCACCGCTTTTGGCGAATAGTCGCAGGTTTCTGCGAGGTGGCAGTGCGGATTAGCCGGAATTGAACTGCTTCTTGTCAATCTTCAGGGCCTTTATCCTGGCTTCGAGCGTCGAGGGAGGCATACCCACCTTGGCAGCGGCCCCGGAACGGCCCGCGACCCGGCCTTTGCTCGCGGCCAGGGCCGACTCGATCATTTCCTTCTCCTGTTCCAACAGCTTCTCAGGAAGCGGGCGAGCTACCGGCTGCGACTGATCTGATTCCTTCGATAGCCAGCTCTCATCCACTGACAAGGTCTCGTCCTCGCATAAGATCACTGACCTCTCAATCACATTCTGCAGCTCGCGAAGATTGCCGGGCCAGAGGTAGGATTGAAACAGCTCCAGCGTTCTCTTCTGGATGTGCCGGATCTTCTTACCGGCCTGGCTGGCATACCGACCGATGAAATACTCCACCAGCAGCGGGATGTCCTCCCGGCGGTCGCGCAGGGGGGGCATTTCGACGGGAAACACGTTAAGCCGGTAGAATAGATCTGCCCGGAAGGTGCCTGCGGCCACGGCCGCCTTGAGGTCCCGGTTGGTGGCGGCGATCACCCGCACGTCGCTCGCAATGGGCTGGCCGCCTCCCACCCGTTCAAACTCCCTTTCCTGCAGGACTCGCAGCAAGGCAATCTGAGTTTCGGGCGGAAGCTCTCCAATCTCATCCAGGAAGATCGAACCGCCTTCCGCCAACTCAAAACGGCCCAGGCGTCGCTGCAGAGCTCCGGTGAAGGCTCCCTTCTCATGGCCAAACAGCTCTGAGGCAATCAAGGAGGACGGAAGCGCGGCGCAGTTGACCTTGACAAAAGCACGCTCTGAGCGCTGCGAACGCTTGTGAATGGCGCGCGCAATGAGTTCCTTTCCCGTTCCGGTTTCGCCCGTGATGAGAACCGTGGAGTCGGTGGGAGCGACCTTGGCCACATGCGAGAGCACGCGTTGCAGAGCCGGCGAGGAGCCGACAATCTCCTCGAACATCGAGGCCTGATCGATCTCCTCTCTCAAAGCCAGATTTTCCTTATAGAGTTGGTCCTTCAGTTTGGAGATCTCCGCGTAGGCTTCCTGGAGATAGAGTTTCTCATCCGCCAGCTTGTTGTGGAGTTCTACGATCTGGTAAAGAGAGAGGGTGTTTTCAATCGCGATGCCCATCTGATTGGCGACCTGACCGAGCAGCTCCACGTCGGCTGCGGTAAAAGCATTCTCACGGAGACTCGCCACGTTCAAAACCCCTGAGACCCGACCCGGCGAGATGAGTGGCAGGCAACAACCAGACTTCAAGCCCGCGGCCATGAGCTCCCTGGTGAGCTCCGAGGGGAACTGCTGGAAATTGAACTGATCGATCAAGACGGGCTGGCGTGAGCGGAAAGCCAGCCCAGGGGGAGTACCCTCCACCGGAACTGGGATGCCTTCCTGCATCAAGCCCTTACCCGCAACAAAGTCCAGCGCATGCAGCCGCAGTTGTTGGCTTTCAGGCTCGTACAGGACAAGGCTGGCGTAATCGTGCGGGATCACGCGCCGCAGACAGGTCGAGATAGCGCCCAGCAGTTCATGCAAATCGAGCGTGGAGACCACGACATTGTTCACCTCAAGCAAGAGGTGCAGGTGGTCCCGTTCACGCGCGAGGGCCAGGTTCTCTTGGTAGAGCTGGTCTTTCAGCTGGCCGATCTCTTCATAGGCTTTCTCCAGCGCCACCCGTGCCTGACGCTGTTCGGTCACGTCCATGACCGTACCAAAGTGTTCAGTGACTTCCCCCAACTCGTTGATGACCGGGTGACCCACGGCGTGGAGGTACTTGATTGAGCCGTCGGGAAGAACAATTCGATAGTCCAACTCACTATCCCTAGTTTCAGTTGTGATCCCATTGCATTTCTGTTCGAGCCTCGGCCGGTCTTCGGGGTGGACCCGTTCCAAAAACATTTCGAAGGACGGCTTCGTCTTGGCTGGGTCGAAACCAAAGATGCGAAAAGTTTCCTGAGACCAGTAAGTCTGCCCAGTGGAAACACTCCAGGCCCAACTGCCAGTGTGGCTTAATCTTTCTCCTTCCACCAAGTAGGCCTGACTGCGTTGCAGCTCGTTCTCCACCCGCTTGCGGCCTTCGATATCGACCCGACCCGTGAGGTCCGCCACGGCGATGCCAATCGCCGAATGTTCAAAAACTGTTCTCCAGGGCTGGTCGCCGCTTGGCAGTGCCTCAGGTGCCTGGTTCCGACGGGCAGAATCTTCGCCGACGGTCAAGATCGCCTTCCGAGCCGTATTCACACCCATAGACTAAACCTCCATGCGTAGCGGCCAACCTGCCCGACGATCAGGTAAGGGCTCTTTGGAGGATCGCCCATGTCCTCGAACGCGGTTGGCATATTGAAGAAAAAAGCGCAAAGCCTGGCCGCTCTTGACAACCTTAATATACTGCGGTTGTTTGTCCGTTAATGGTAAACTTCCTTTCCAACGCGTAGGCGTGCTCAGGGACGCGACAACAGAATGAAAGCTGTCCAGGACTCGGCACAACTCCGGTTCCTTGTTCGAGGCCTGCTCGTCGACGTGAATCAGCAGCATGTATTTCATATGTCCACCTTTTACTACCAGGGTTACTTGGTGGCAACGAAGTTCAAACTTTGGTCAAGTTTGTTAACCGCTGTCCCCTCACCCCCGCCCCTCTCCCCTGGGGAGAGGGTGGCCACAGGTCGGGTGAGGGGTCAACTGCTTTAGGAGACCCGACCCTTGGCCGTAGAGGTTGCTCGCTACTACTAGGTCGAACGGCGAGTGCCCGAATCGACGCTCCGGAGGCGCGAGCGACGAAGAAGGGTTCGATTCCTTTTCAATTTGTCTTTGTCGGGCATTGTGTTTCATCCCCCTTCGTGGTAACGTTAGGTGCATTTGCTTAGACATTCAATGACTGAAAAGCCAAAATTATTGTCCACTCGTCTAAAAAAGGATCGCATTTATGGATGCTCTGAATGAAGTTTTGAGAACGTTACATTTGAAAAGCACAGTCTCTTGCCGTTCCGAGCTCAGCGCACCTTGGGGGTTAAAAGTTCCGCATTTCCCCGGGCATGCCGGGTTCTCTGTGGTTGCTCGAGGGAGTTGCTGGTTGGAAATGGAGGGAGAGAAAAAGCAAATTGCGCTGGCTGGAGGGGATTTTGTGATGTTCCCCCACGGCAGCGCCCATGTAATGCGAGATGCGCCTCACACCCGGCCAGTCAAAATTGAGACTCTGTTGGGGTCCTGTGACTCCAGGAACAAGAGCCTGAGTTATGGAGGAGGTGGAGCTCTCACCACTCTGGTTTGCGGCTGCTTTGAG
>QHZQ01000389.1 GCA_003224725.1 Acidobacteriota bacterium
TGGTGCCAATCGCGTTGGGCCATGGGCTTTCCATCGGCGCAGTGGTGATCACCGCAGGTTTCGCAGAGACCTTCATTGCGCCGCGCTATATCCGGATACCAGTGTCCGCTATCTTGTTTGCGCTGGGCCTTTATCGCCTCGTGCGGAAACGCCACCCGCGGTGGGTCGGTATGCAGGTGGGGTTCCGCGACCTCACCCTCTGGTCGTTTCTGATGGCGTCCGCCCATGGCGCCGGGCTGATGCTGCTGCCTGTTCTCTTCGGAATTGCTGCTCCCGAGCATTTCCAACATTTGCCACACGCACAGCCGGGTAGCGCTGGGGCACTTTCAGCTAGCCTGCTGGCGGCGCTGATCCACACCTTTGGTTACTTAGTGGTGATGGGAATTGTTGCCTTTGTTGTGTACGAAAAGCTAGGCCTCGCTCTGTTGCGTAAGGCCTGGCTGAATCTTGATCTGGTATGGTCAGTAGTCCTCATGTTCACCGGTTGTCTCACCGCCATCCTTTAGCTCGTTATGCAGAGCGTTACGAGCATTTCGTTGTCGTTGTGTTCGTTTGTGACCCCCTCACCCCAACCCTCTCCCCGCGCGCGGGGGGAGAGAGGAGAGTTACCTTTGGGGGATCGCCAACCCAGGGTTCCGCTTTCGCTCCACCATGGGCTACCTTCTGACGCCCGCACCGGGCTCGGGACCTGGCTTTTCAAGCCAGGTCCTCATTCTGACAATCATCTAAAAGGTTTCGGCGATGAAAATTAGTCCCCTCCACGGGAGGGAAGGTGTGAAAAATTGGGAGGCCGAGCCTCCTGGCGAGCCGTCGCCCCAACAAGTCCTTGCCCCCCTGATCCACTCGGCGATGTCAGCCCCTTCATATCCACTCTTCTCTTTAAACACGGAGAGCTGGCCGTCGGGCTTGTATTTGTAAATGGTGTTGTCGAGAAGATACCCACCATCAGCCACCCAAACGGGGCCTTGGGTAAACTTAAATCCTGCTGCCAGCTTAAAATCGAGGCGGCGTCGGATCTAGCGTCTGCCGCCAACTGACAGGCCCGGGGACGAGTAATCCAAAGGCGATTGCGAAAATAATCTTAGTCTTCATACTTCATGATTAAAGGTGCAATTGATTTTGTTCTATTCCGCAGGAAGAACGTGATTCGAATCTGGAATTTTTTTGGCCGCACCGGGGATTTAATAGGTGTTTGGATCGACTGTGAGGAGGCCGCAAAAATGAAGAAACCGCTCTCTGCCCTGCTGAAACGAAACACCGAAAACCACGGAAAGAAAGGTGCCGATTGTTTCGGATTGCCCGTGGAAGTCATTTGCCGCATGCAGCATTACAGCGCGATTTGTTATCGGGACCGTGAGCTCATCGTCAATACTGAAGACATGCACTTTGATCGAATGCTAAAATGTGCAGCCTAAGCAGATAGGTCCGAATTGTCAAGTGTAAGGATCAAAGAGGGTGTGCGACAAATTCGTGGGCTATTTCCTGAAATGCAGGCCTGTGCCGCTTGAAGCGAAGGGAGCCTCGTAGAGGCGGCATCTTTGTAGAAAGACGCCTACGCTCCGGACGCTCCAAGCCCCAGCGGGGCGTCATGACGCTCCTACGGAGCTCTTCCATTTTGTTGGGCCTGTGAACTATAAATATTTCGCCTCTACGAGGCTCATTGTTTCTGTCATTACCCACAAGTTTGTCGCACACCCGATCAAAGAGGAAAGAGGCAAGAGAGGATTGATGGGTGAAATTATGAATGAACTCAAATTTCAGTCAAGTGAAGCTCCAACTCCACAGGGGCTTCCGGAAGATGTCATTATCAGCCCGGATACGTTGTTAGAGAATCGGCTGCCACCTCGGCAGGTCCGCACCAGAAAGTGGCCGGTGCTGGATGCGGGTGGTCCTCCCAAGATTGATCTCAGCAAGTGGACATTCCGGATGGTTGGGCTGGTGGATAACCCTAAGACGTGGAGCTGGCAAGAATTCCAGGCCTTGCCGCGTGCCAGGGTATTTGCCGATTTTCATTGCGTGACGCGCTGGTCTCGGCTGGGGAACCTCTGGGAAGGGGTGCGAACTTCAGAGCTTCTAAATCATGTCAACATCCAGCTGAATGCCAGATTCGTTCTGGTCCATGCTTACGACTGGGGCTGGACTACCAACATGCCGCGGGGTTCCTTCTTTGCGGAGGACGCAATCCTAGCAGATAAGCACGACGGAGAGCCCATCTCGTTGGAACACGGTGGGCCTCTAAGATTGATCATCCCCAAACTGTACGCTTGGAAGAGCGCCAAATGGGTGCGCAGGATTGAGTTTCTGGCGGATAACAAAGCAGGCTATTGGGAGCAAGGGGGCTATCACATGAACGGAGACCCCTGGCGGGAAGAGCGGTATCGTGTTGGATAAATGCATGGTAAGAATCGGAACGGAGAAAACGGATCGGGTAAACATTCCATGATGGCTATCCAAGCCGGCGGACGCGCGCCGCACGCGTTTCGGTTACGGGAATTGGTCTCAAAATGTCCAAACTTTAGTTGCATCCAAGGGAATGCATAAACTCGTTGCTACTGGCGGAACGACTTAAAGTCTGAGCAACACGTATACCAAGTCTGAGCAACACGTATACCAAGGAATCAAGGAGGTAAAATGAGAAGTCCATTCAAGATCCTTTCAATATTTGTGCTTGTTCTCATGAATGCTCTGCTAGCGCCACACATGGGGATTGGTAAGAGCAAAACCGGCGCGCAGGGCAAACCGGAACTGCGTAGCAAACGAGACCCGGCGCAAGCCAGGCAACGGCTCGAGCGTTTAGTACGCCATGAGTTGGTCATGCTGCCTTACTACAGCGTCTTTGATAATCTGGCGTTCAAGGTGGAGGGCAGTCGCGTCGAACTGTTGGGCCAGGTTAGCCGGCCAACCCTGAAGTCCGATTCTGAGCGAATCGTAAAGAACATTGAAGGAGTAGAGGGCGTTACCAACCATATTGAAGTGCTTCCGGTTTCACCCAACGACGACCGCATTCGTCTGGCTGTCTATCGCGCCATCTATGGGCACACTGCGTTGCAGCGGTATGGACTGCAGGCCGTTCCTCCCATTCACATCATCGTGAAGAACGGAAACGTAACCCTGGAGGGAGTTGCAGCTAACGAGTCGGATAAGAATATTGCCAACATCCAAGCCAACGGTGTCTCGGGCGTATTCTCGGTCACGAATAATTTGAGAGTGGAAAAATAGTCCTGCTGTGGGTAAAGAAGACTGCCACGGCAGGCCCCGAAAATAGGAAAAACTCGGTCGTCGGCTCCATCGAGACCCGCAAAGATGTAAGCGTCAATCTGGCTTTTTAAAAGGATAGAAAGAGAAGATGCACCATGACACACTTAGCAACCCAACGGAAACCCGTGTTGCCGGGCTTCCGGCTTGTAATGCTCGTGATAACTCTGTTGTTTTGTCCACATTCAGACTGGAATTCACGGGATTGGGGATCCGAACGGGTGCAGTAGTTAGCCAGTAGTGTTGCCCGCCATGGGGACGGGGGTGATCAACGTTCTACGGCCATCTTTAGTTTGTGGAGTGCGTGATCCCACTGTCGCGCGATCACTTCGAGCGAGCGCCGCGCCTCTTCCAACTGCGTTGGTTCGAACTCCCACAGGCGTTCGCGGCCGACTTTGATATCGCGCACCAGACCTACGTCTGCGAGCACGCACAGATGTTTCGTCACCGCCTGGCGCGTGATTTCCGTTCCGGACGTGAGCTGTGCGATCGACATCGCCCTGCCAGCGCACAGGGCAGCGATGAGACGCAGGCGCGTCTCGTCGCCGAGCGCTGCGAAGATCGGCGCAGAATTCCGCAGCAACGAGTTCGTCGGCGCCGCCTTCTTCGAAGGCGCGTTACCAGCCCCCACTGTTCATGCGAAACGCTTCCAGACGACGCGACGGCGGAACACTGTCAAAACCGGATTCGACGAGGCTCAGCAAGGTGCCGCCCTCGACTTCCTTCAGCTCGAATTCGACCAGCGTCGTCGGTTCTTTCGAATAGTCGATGGAGGGTTCCACGGCGGCCGGATGCCAGCGCCAGGAAATCAAGCGCTCCGGCTCCATGCGTTCGATCACCATGTCAAAGACGACGTGTTCGTAGCCGGGATAGGTAATTTGGCCCTGCACACGCTTGCCGGTTGCAAACGTTTTTCCCTTGAGCGCCACACCGAACCAGCTGCCGAATTCTTCGGCATTCGACAGCGCGCGCCAGACGCGCGAACGCGACGCCTTGAGCAGAATTTTTCTTTCGATGCGATCTGTTGATGGGTTCATATGCTACCTCCTGGTTGCATTATAACCGGCCCGAACGTAAATGCAACCGTTTTATTGCATGTATTGTCGCATGGTCCGCCAGCGGCCAAATC